>NZ_JBHXRD010000034.1:0-88674 GCF_042717325.1 Streptomyces sp. NPDC058637
CCCACCGGGCCCGGGGGGGGGCCCCCCCCTCTGCGCGGCCCCGCCCCCGCCGCCACGCGGGCGGGGCCTCCCCGCCCGCCCCCCTCCCCCCCCGGGCCCCCCGGGGCGCCGCGCCACCCCCGGGGGGGCCGTGGGGGGTGGGGGCGGGGCCCGGGGGGGGCTTCGGCCCCCCCCCGGGCGCCGCTCCGTCCCGCCCATGCGCCGAGGGCGAGCCGGTTCCCCGTAACGGCTGCGGACGCCCATCGACAGATCCGCCGGGAGATCCACGACGACGGCCACGATGAGCGACTGGACGCTGACCGACAGCACCTGGGCCGGCCTCGCGACCGCATCGTCGAGGCACCGCCCCGCGAGCGCCCCTCGGCCGGCCAGCGGTCACCGCTCTCGTGTGGGCGATGGTCACCGTGTGCGAGGCCTGCGGGGCTCCCGTTCTCGAAGCGCCTCGGCACTGGCACCCCGCTCCTGACAACGAGCCGGGCACGGTCCCGAGTTCATGCCCTCGCTGGACCCGACCACCCGCACCACGGCCTTGTGCACCGGGTCCTGCATGAGCATTCCCGCACCTTGCCGTGTGGCCGGACACCGAGCGCTGACCGCTCACTCGAAGAGGGGGCTGCGGATGGGGGTTCCGGGCCCGACTACGCGAGGTGAAGGCCCTGCTCGGCGCGTCACGTAGCGCCGCACACCACCTGACCGTAGCCACCACGAGGGCGCCGGGCTCCCGCCCCCCGGCCTTCGGCTTGTCCACCGTTCTGCGGCGCGCGGACCTACGCCGGTCATTCGTAGGCTCGGTGAGCCCGAGGGCTCCGAGTACGGCTGCCGGCTTGTCGCCGTCACGGCGTGACGGGTGCGGGCGCGGGTACGGGTACGGGTACGGGTCAGGACGTGACGACGTAGCAGGTGTAGGCGCCGGTCACCGTCGTCCCGGTGCCCTTCTCGTCCACCGAGACCGTGGTCTCGGAGGAGCCGTGGTACGAGTAGCCGTCCTTGTCGACGGCGTCGCGCAGCCAGGCGGCCGGGGCCCTGTCGTGCGCGCGCCCGCACTGCTCGTCGGCGTACGTGTCCCCGCTCTTCTCCGCCGCGTCCCCGGGGAAGGACCGGTCGACCTCGGTCTGCGCGAGCACCCGCATGTCGTGGCTCTCCGCGCAGTCGACCGGGCGTACGACCCCGCTGCCGCCGAGTCCCGTGTCGGTGGCGGCGCACTGTCCCGCCTTCAGGCCGCTCACGGGGGCCAGCGCCTTCCGCGCGTCCTCTACGCCCTCGGCCGGCTTCCGGTGCCGGACCGGCTTGCCGAACGCGCTGAGTTCGTACGTGGCGCGCAGGGTCCTGATGGCTCCGGTGGGAGCGTTCTCCTCGTGCAGACCGACGAGTACGGGCCCGAGGTCGGCGGTCACCTCGGTGAGCCGGCCTTCGGGATCGAGCACCACCGTCAGTTCCACCGGACCGCCGCCGGCGGTACGGAGCTCCGGGGGCAGTATCTCCGACACGGTCTCGGGGAGTGCGGTCACCCGGTAGAGGCGGCTGCCGTCCGTCTGCCGCTCGGGTGCCTGGCGGGGGATCGTCCGGGGGACGAGGTCGGCGAGGGTGCCGCTGTACGGTGCCACGTCGCCCGCGGCGTGCGCGGCCACCCCCCGGGTCGCCTCGCCGAGTCCCGTGATCGCCTCGGGCGTGTAGCGCAGCCAGGCGGCGCCGCCGCGCCGTACGTAGACGTCGTCGCCCTCGGTGGCCAGGGTCTGCTCGACGGTCGTCCCCGGCTCCCCGACGAACTGGGCGGCGGTCCGGTGGAAGCGCCGGTCCACCTCGAGGCTGACGGTCGCGAGCGAGGTCCCCTCGGTGTAGTCGAGGCTTCCCTCGGTGCGCTGCACGGCGTCACCGGTGTTCGTCCCGTACGTGAGGGTGGAGACGAAGGCGGCGGTGCCCGCCTCGCGCGTCGCCTCCGTCGCCGCGTGGAACTGGTCGGCCAGCGGCTGCCCGTAGACGGCCTCCCCCGGTTCCGCGTCGTTCCCCGTGCCGCACGCGGCTGTGCCGACGAGTACCGACGTCAGCGCCAGCACGGTTCCCCAGCGTCCCGCAGTGTCCACGTTCCCCACCCCTTGTACGTGCTCGGAGCAGGCATTCTTCTCGGTGCGGCCGGTCCGCGCGAGCACAGGGTGATCACGGAACCCGCAGGTCGGGCCGGGCCCGGGGCGCGCGCCGCGCCCCGGGCCGTCGACGCCTGGGGCGTCGCTCAGATGAGGCCCTGCGCCAGCATCGCGTCCGCGACGAGCTCGAAGCCCGCGATGTTCGCACCCACCACGTAGTTGCCGGGGCTGCCGTAGCGCTCGGCGGTGGTGTAGCAGGAGTCGTGGATGTGGCACATGATCTCGGCGAGGCGCTGCTCGGTGTGGGCGAAGGTCCAGGAGTCGCGCGAGGCGTTCTGCTGCATCTCCAGGGCGCTGGTGGCCACGCCGCCCGCGTTGGCCGCCTTGCCCGGGGCGAAGGCGACGCCCGCTTCCTGGAAGACGCGGACGGCCTCGGGGGTGGTGGGCATGTTGGCGCCCTCGGCGACGGCCTTGACCCCGTTGCGTACGAGGGTGAGGGCGTCGGCCTCGTGGAGTTCGTTCTGGGTGGCGCAGGGCAGTGCCACGTCCACGGGGACGTTCCAGACGCCCGTGCCCTCGACGTACCGCACGTGTGCGCCGCGCCGCACGGCGTACTCGGAGACGCGGCCCCGGCCCGTCTCCTTGATCTCCTTGAGCAGGGCGAGGTCGATGCCCTTCTCGTCCACGACGTAGCCGCCGGAGTCCGAGCACGTGACGACGGTCGCGCCGAGCTGCTGGGCCTTCTCGATGGCGTAGATCGCGACGTTGCCCGAGCCCGACACGGCGATGCGCTTGCCGTCGAGGCTGTCGCCCTGGCTGCGGAGCATCTCGGCGGTGAACAGGACGCAGCCGTAACCGGTCGCCTCGGTGCGCACCAGGGCGCCGCCCCAGCCGAGGCCCTTGCCGGTGAGGACGCCGGACTCGTAGCGGTTGGTGATCCGCTTGTACTGGCCGAACAGGTAGCCGATCTCCCGGCCGCCCACACCGATGTCACCGGCGGGGACGTCGGTGTACTCGCCCAGGTGGCGGTGGAGTTCGGTCATGAAGGACTGGCAGAAGCGCATGATCTCGGCGTCGGAGCGGCCCTTGGGGTCGAAGTCCGCGCCGCCCTTGCCGCCGCCGATCGGCATACCGGTCAGGGCGTTCTTGAAGATCTGCTCGAAGCCGAGGAACTTCACGATCCCGAGGTTGACCGAGGGGTGGAAGCGCAGTCCGCCCTTGTACGGGCCGAGCGAGCTGGAGAACTCGACGCGGAAGCCCCGGTTGACGTGGATGTCGCCGGAGTCGTCCGACCACGGCACCCGGAAGATGAGCTGCCGCTCGGGCTCGCAGATCCGCTCGATGATCCGCGCGTCCACGAACTCCGGGCGGTGCGCCAGCACCGGGCCGAGGGTTTCGAGGACTTCGCGCACCGCCTGGTGGAACTCACGCTCGCCCTGGTTGCGGCGGAGGATCTGGGCGTACAGCGGCTCGATGACACGGCTCTCGGCGGTGTTCGGGGTGACGGAGGCGGGGCTGGCCGGCATCTGATCAAGACCTTCCGTGGGTGGGCGTCATGCGCGTCGGCGCTCCCGTCCCTGGGGCGCCGCGGGTCCTCCTCCCGGAGGAGAGCCCCCTGGGAGCGACGCTGCTCCCGGGAACGTACGGAACCGTTGCACCGGCCAATTGTCCCAGTACCCACCGAAGATCTTCATCGGCATCCACATGCCGGCCGCGGGGCACCCCGTGCGCGGGGCCTGCGGGGCGGCGGAACTCACAGCCGGACGGGCTCGGCTGTGAGGGTACCGGCGCTCAGGGCCACGGGGACAGCGCGGGCGTCCGGGGCCCCGCGCCGCGCACGGCGGAGGCCCGCCCCGTCGGGGCGGGCCTCGGTGCGGCCTGGGGAGGGGGCTCAGGCGGCCGCGTTCTCCGTCACCGTGACCTTGCCCTTGCGGATGGTGGCCACCCGGGGTGCCTTGCGGGCGATGGAGCTGTCGTGGGTGACCATCACGAAGGTCAGCCCGTGCTCCTTCCACAGACCGTCGAGCAGGTCCATGATCTCGTCGCGCATGGACTCGTCGAGGTTGCCGGTGGGTTCGTCGGCGAGCAGCACCTTCGGCCGCTTCACCAGTGCCCGGGCGATCGCGACGCGCTGTTGCTGGCCGCCGGACATCTCGCCGGGCAGGTGGGTGGGGCGGTCGCCGAGGCCCACGGATTCGAGGGCCTCCGCGGCCCTTTCCCGACGGGTCCTCGCTCCGAGGCCGAGCGGGACGAGCGCGGTCTCCACGTTCTCCTGGGCGGTGAGGGTGGGGATCAGGTTGAAGCTCTGGAAGACGAAGCCGATGGACTCCGCCCGGACCTTGGTGAGCCGGGACTCGGGCAGCTTCGCCAGATCGACACCGTCGAGCTCGATGGTGCCCGCGGTCGGCCGGTCGAGTCCGCCGAGCATCTGGAGGAGGGTGGACTTGCCGCCGCCGGTCGGGCCCTGGATGACGAGCCTGCCGCCGTCCTCGATGGTCAGGTCGACACCGGCGAGGGCGTCGACGGCGGTCTTGCCGCGCATGTAGCGCTTGGTGACGCCACTGAGCTGGTACACGTGTGGACTCCTGCTGTACGTAAGGAGGGGAGGGGCCGGGCGGCGTGGTCCCGGGTGCGCCCGGGGGCCGTGCTACTCGACGCGGCGCAGGGCGTCGGCCGGGCGCAGCCGGGAGGCCCGCCAGCCGCCGAAGGCACCCGCGACGAGTCCGCCGGCCACCGCCAGGGCGACGGCGGTCAGGATCGTGGTCAGCGAGACCGGTGCGGTCAGCGCGATGTCGAGGGTCTTGGCCGCGGCCTGCCGGCCGCCTCCGCCCATCGGGCCGCCGCCCATGCCACCGCCGCCCGAGGAGCCGAGCTGGGCGGTGAGGGTGGGGCTGACGGCGGTCACGGCGTACGCGCCGGCGAGGCCGACGGCGATGCCGAGGACGCCGCCCATGAGGCCGTTGACGAGCGCCTCGCCGATGACCTGGCGGGTGACGCGGCCGCTCTTCCAGCCGAGTGCCTTGAGGGTGCCGAACTCCCGTACGCGGCGGCTGACCGCCGAGGAGGTGAGCAGGCCCGCGACGAGGAACGCGGCGACGAGGACGGCGACGGAGAGCCACTTGCCGACGCTGGAGGCCAGGTCGGAGGCGGTGGAGAGGGAGCCGGAGACCGTGTCGGCGAGGTCGGCGGAGGTGGTGACCGTCGTGCCGGAGATGTTCTTCTGGATGGCGGCCTTGACGGTGTCGATCTGCTGCGAGTCCGCGGCCTTGACGTAGACCGTGGTGACCTTGTCCTCGGAGTCGGCGACGGTCTGTGCCTGCTTCAGCGGGATGTAGACGTTGGCGGCGGCGTCTGCGCTGTCCGCCGTCGAGATGCCGACGATCGTGTACTCGGTGCCGGAGATGGTGACGGTCTTGTCGACCGCGAGTTCCTTCTCCTTGGCGTAGGCGGCGTCGACGACCGCGACCTCGGCGTCGGTCTCGGCGGCCTTGAACGTACGGCCCTCGGTGATCGCGGAGGAGGTCAGCGGACCGAGGTCCTGCTGGGTGACGTCGGTGCCGTACACGGTGAAGGAGTTGACGTCGAAGGAGGCGCCGCCACCCTGGACCTCACCCTGCGGCCGGCCGCCGCCCTGGCCGGGGCCAGCCTGTCCCGCGCTCTCGTCCTGCTTGAACTCGCCGCGCTGGAACTGGCCGTCGACCTTCATGACGGTCAGGCTCAGCCCGCCGACGGCGTCCGCGACGCCGTCCTGCTCGCCGACCTTCGTGACGGTGCTGGAGGCTAGCGTCTGGAAGCCCTGGACCATGACCCGGTCGGTGCTCTGGGTCGCCTCGTCGTCGTCCTTGGCGTCGAACTCGAACCGGGGGCGTTCGGTGCCCGACCCCTGGGCGGCGGCGGCCTTGGTCACCGTCATGTCCGTACCCAGGCCGTACAGCGATTCCAGGACCTTGTCCTGGGCCTTGCTCATGCCCGAGGAGACCGAGCTGACGATGATGACCAGCGCGATACCGAGGGCGAGCCCCGAGGCGACGACGAGCGCCGCCTTTCTGCGGCGGCGCAGCTCGCGCCGGAGGTAGGTGAAGAACATGGCGCGAAGCTATGGAGCGGGCGTGATGAGGAGTTGAGTCTGCGATGAGAGCTGGATGAGAACCTTCGCGGGGCGCGCACGTCGAGGTGGGGCGCACACGCCGAAGGCGGCGGCACCCGGTGGACCGGGGTGCCGCCGCCTTCGGAACGGGGGGATGGGGCTCGGCTACGGGATCAGGCCTCGGAGCCGGCCGTCCACTCCGACCAGCTCATGTTCCAGCCGTTGAGGCCGTTGTCCGGGGAGATGGTCTTGTCCGGGGAGTTCTTGACGATGACCACGTCGCCGATCATGGAGTTGTCGTAGAACCAGGCTCCGGCCGTGCCCGGGTCGTCGGCGCCCTTCGTGTCGGACAGGCCGACGCAGCCGTGGCTGGTGTTGGCGCTGCCGAAGACCGACTTGGCGCCCCAGTAGTTGCCGTGGATGAAGGTGCCCGACGTGGACAGGCGCATGGCGTGCGGCACGTCCTTGATGTCGTACTCGCCCTTGCCGTCGTCGTCCGTGAAGCCGACCGTCGCACCGTCCATGCGGGTCTCCTTGAACTTCTCGGAGATCACCATCTCGCCGTTGTACGTCGGGTTCTCCGACGAACCGGCGGAGATCGGGATGGTCTTGATCGTCTTGCCGTCCTGGGTGACGGTCATCGTCTTCGCCTTGGTGTCCACGGTGGAGACCTGGTTGCGGCCGACCTTGAAGGTGACCGTCTTCTGCTGCACGCCCACGACGCCGTCGGCGCCCTCGACGCCGTCCAGCGCCAGCTTCAGCGTGACGGTGGAGCCGCCCTGCCAGTAGTCCTCGGGGCGCAGGTCCAGGCGCTGGGCGTTGAACCAGTGGCCGACGACCTCCTGGCCGCTGCTCGACGTCACGGTGATGCCGTCCTGGACGGCCTTCTTGTTCGTGATCGCCTTGTTGAAGTTGATCGAGACGGGCATCCCGACGCCGACGGTGGAACCGTCCTCGGGCGTGAAGTTCCCGATGAAGCTGTCCTCGGGCGAGACCGTGGTGAAGGAGCTGTTGGCGTGCGCCTCACGGTCCTTCGAGTCGGCCGCCGTCGCACTGATCTTGTACGTGGTCGAGCGCTCGAGCTGCCCGCTGGGCTTCCAGCTGGAACCGTCGGCGGCGAGGGTGCCCTCGACGGCCTCTCCGGCCGACGTGGTCATGGTGACCTCGGTCAGCTTGCCCTTGGCCACGGTGACGATGGCGGCGTTGTTGATGCTCGCGTTGGTGGCACCGTTCTTCGGCGCGATCGTTATCTGCGCCTCGGAGGCGTCCTTGGCGGCCGCCTCGTCCACCTGTGCCTGCGACGTCTTCGAGCTGTCGGCGCTCGCGCCCCCCGTACCACCGTCGTCGCTACAGGCCGAAAGCACCAGCACGCCGCCGAGCAGTGCGGACGCCGCCATGAGGCCCCGGCGCCGCTTGCTGTCCGTCATCACACGATTCTCCATCGTTGCCGAATCCCCAACATCCCCGGACGAGGTCGCCTGACGGCGATCCCCCGTCAATGTTCCAAGAACACCCTGTACGGGTCTTCCGTTCCACATCCGTCGAAGATGTGGGGAACACCACTCATCGACGCGTCCCCGGCCGTGGCGGTTCCCGCGGGCCGGCAGAACCGCCGGACCGTGTCAGCGTTCCGTTCCGCCGCCGCCCTCTTCGTCGCCCGTCTCATTGTCCTCGATCCCGTAGTAGGCCTCGTCGTCGTCCTCCCCGGCCACCCAGTCCTCGGCGTCCGGGTCGTAGTCGATGGTCTCGCTGCTCCAGGAGGCCTGGGCGAGCTCGACCCCCGGCACCTGGCCCACGAGGTCGAAGGGGTCGATGAGTGACGCGAGGGCCTCAGCACCGTCTTCCCTGACGGTCTCCTCGGCATGCGTACGTTCCTCGGCGGACTCACCGGCCGAGGTGCCCGAGGGCGTGAAGTCGGCGGCGATGCTTTCGAGTGCGGTGCCGGTCAGCGCGTCGGCGTCGGTGATCCGCAGCACCATCTCCACGCGAAGCCGAACATATCCGGTTGTCTCTGAAGTGCTCATACGCCGGAGCGTAAGGCTCCCGGGACCTGCGGGTTTCCTCCGACCCGCTGCTTTGCTTAGCATCGGCCCACGGGGCTAACTGATGGCTGTCGCAAGGGGATCGATTCTGTGTCCATCGCTCGTCGCACGCTGCTGACCACCACAGCGGCAGGCACCCTGCTCTGCGCTCTCTGGTTCGTCCCCTCCGCCAACGCGACGGACGGAACGGGGCCGCGGGGCGGTTCCACAGGCTCCTCGGCCGAAGCCCCACACGGGAGTTCCACCGAGGAGACCGTCCAGCAGGAGACACTCGCCGACACGGGTGCCGGGGTGGACACCACTCCGTATCTGATCGGCGGCACGGCCTTCCTGTGCGTCGGTGCGGGTTTCGTCGCCTGTTCGGTACGCCGGGGCGGCACGCTCAGCACCGGTTTCTGACGTACGTACGAGGGGAGAGGGCCGCCGCACGTGTGCGGCGGCCCTCTCCCCGTGCCGGTCCCGCGGGTCAGGCCAGCGGCCCGGTCACGCTCTCCGCGGCCGCGACGAGCTTCCCCTCCCGTACGAAGGCGTCGGCGGCGGCCAGGTCGGGCGAGAGGAAGCGGTCGGGGCCCGGCCCCTGGACCCCGGCGGCGCGCAGCGCCTCGATGACGGCCAGCGAGGCGGGCCCGGGGGTCAGGCCCTCGGCGGCGCGCAGTTCGACGGCGCGGGTGGCCGCGTACAGCTCGACGGCGACGATCCGCGCCAGGTTGGTGACGGCGGTACGGAGCTTGCGCGCCGCGGACCAGCCCATGGAGACGTGGTCCTCCTGCATGGCGGAGGACGGGATCGAGTCGACGGAGGCCGGGACCGCGAGCCGCTTCAGCTCGCTGACCAGGGCCGCCTGCGTGTACTGGGCGATCATCAGCCCGGAGTCGACCCCGGCGTCGTCGGCGAGGAACGGCGGCAGCCCGTGCGAGCGGTTCTTGTCCAGCAGCCGGTCGGTGCGGCGCTCGGTGATCGAACCGAGGTCGGCGGCGACGATCGCGAGGAAGTCGAGTACGTAGGCGATGGGCGCGCCGTGGAAGTTGCCGTTGGACTCCACGCGGCCTCCCCCACTCTCGGCTTCGCTCGAGCGGGAGGTGCCCCCTCGAAGGACGACCGGGTTGTCCACGGCCGAGGCCAGCTCGCGGCCGGCGACGAGCGCGCCGTGCGCGAGGGTGTCGCGCCCGGCGCCGTTGACCTGCGGGGCGCAGCGCACCGAGTAGGCGTCCTGGACCCTCGGCGCGACATCCTGGTGGTGGCCTGTGAGGCCTGATCCGGCGAGAAACCGCAGCATGTTGTCGGCGGAGGCGCCCTGGCCGGGGTGGGGCCGGATGGCGTGGAGCTCCGGGGCGAGGACCCTGTCCGTGCCGAGGAGGGCCTCCAGGGAGAGCGCGGCGGTGATGTCGGCGCCCGTGTAGAGGTTCTTGAGGTCCGCCAGGGCCATCACGAGCATGCCGAGCATGCCGTCGGTGCCGTTGAGGAGGGCGAGGCCCTCCTTCTCGCGCAGTTCCACGGGCGTGATGCCGTGCGCCGCGAGGAGCTCACCGGCGGGGCGTACGACGCCGTCGGGGCCCTCCGCGTCGCCCTCGCCCATGAGGGTCAGGGCGCAGTGCGACAGCGGGGCCAGGTCGCCGGAGCAGCCGAGCGAGCCGTATTCGTGGACGACGGGGGTGATGCCCGCGTTGAGCACGTCGGCCATGGTCTGCGCGACCTGGGGGCGTACGCCGGTGTGGCCGGAGGCGAGGGTCTTCAGCCGCAGGAACATCAGCGCCCGCACGACCTCGCGCTCGACGTGCGGACCCATGCCCGCCGCGTGCGAGCGGACGATGTTGCGCTGCAGCCGCGCCCGGAGGCCCGGGCCGATGTGCCGGCTCGCGAGGGCGCCGAAGCCTGTGGAGACGCCGTAGACCGGCTCGGGCTTGGCGGCGAGCGCGTCCACGACCTCGCGGGCGGCGGCCAGGGCGTCGACGGCGGCTGCGGAGAGCTCGACCCGGGCGCCCTCGCGGGCCACGGCGATGACGTCCTCGGCGGTGGTACCGGACGTCCCCACCACGACTGTGTGCATATTCATATTCAGAAGCCTACGGACTGAAACCCGGCATGTCACCAGTGGTCCGAGGCGGACCACTCACCACCCCGTCAGCGCGTGCCCGGAGGCGGGTTGCCGCGCAGTCCGCGACGGTCGTGCGGGGAACCCGGCGGGTGGTCGGCCAGCCGGAGCACCTCGCCGTCCCGCCCGGCCACCACCGGCTTCCTGGAGTGCGCCGCCTTCGCCCGGTACTGGGCGGCGTCCGCCAGCCGGAAGAGCCGGCGCGCTGACCCGACGGGACCGATGTCGTCGCCGGTCGAGGCGACCCCGCAAGCGACCCCGTCGCCGAGCTCCAGGGCGACGGCCCGCGCGCACAGCTCCTCGGACACCCGGACCACGTCGTCCGCCGACGGCCCCACGGTCAGCAGACAGAACTCGTCACCGCCGAGCCGCGCCGCGAGGGCGTCGGGGAGCATCGCGCCGCAGAGCGACAGCACGGAGCCGAATCGTTCCAGCAGACGGTCTCCGACGGCGTGGCCATGGGTGTCGTTGACGGCCTTGAGGCCGTTCAGGTCGCAGACGACCAGGCTGACCACGACCTCCTCGGTGCGGTGCCGCTCCACCGCCTCGTCGAGCCGGATGTCGACGGCGCGGCGGTTCGCGAGGCCGGTCAGCGGGTCGGTGAAGGCCAGCTTGCGGACCTCCTCCAGCCGCTCGGTCTGCGCGAGGCCCGCCGCGACGACGGCGGCCAGCACGGTCGCGAAGTCCGCGTCGTCCCGGTCGAAGACCGGCGCCCCCGCCGGACGCGCCACGTACAGCTCGCCCCAGGCCCGCCCGTGCATCACGATCGGCGCCACGACGCAGCAGCCCCGGCCGCGCCGCCGCAGGGCCGCGACCCGCTGCCGGCAGTACGGCCTGGCTCCCCGGGCCGGGGCCCCGGCGGCCGGAACGCCGTCGGCGGTCTCCACCCAGGCGTCCGGCTCACCGCCGCCGGCCCATCGCTCGTGCAGGAACTCGGTGATCTCCGGGAACTGGTGCACGGGGTAGGCCTCCTCCTCGGGGAACTCCGCCTCCCCCTCGGCCCGCTCCCCCGCGTTCACCAGCACCCGCAGCCTGCTCCGGTCCCGCTCCCACACGGACAGGGCCGCGAACGTGCCCCCCAGCGCCTCGCCCGCCCCCCGCGCCGCGGCCAGCCACGACTCGCGCGGGGTGTAGGCCGCCGCCATCATCTGCGCGAGCGACACCACGGCCCGCAGCCGCACATCATCACCAGCCATCGCTCCAGCTTAGGGAGGTTCACGGCGTTTCGATCAGTTGACAGCGCTGATGATCTTCACGGCGTACGGTGGCTCACTCGCCGGGCCAGTCCGGCCTCCGCTTCTCGTTGAACGCGGCCACTCCCTCGGCCCGGTCCCCGGAGAAGGCCACCGACCGCCAGGCCGCGTCCTCCACCTCCAGTCCGGCACGCAGGTCCAGCCCCTGCCCCAGCCGCAGCGCCCGCTTCGCGGCCCGCAGGCCCACCGGGGAGTTGGCGGCGATCCGGCCACCCAGCGCCAGCGCCTCCTCCCGGTCCCGGCCCGCGTCGACCAGCTCGTCGACCAGGCCCAGCTCCCTGGCCTCGGCCGCCTCCACCCGCCGCGCGGTGAAGACCAGCTCGGCGGCGCGCGCCGCACCGACCCGGCGGGGCAGCAGCTGCGTACCGCCGCCGCCGGGGATGACCCCGACGGACACCTCGGGCAGCCCCACCACGGCCGTACGGTCGGCGACGATCACGTCACAGGCCAGCGCGAGCTCGAAGCCGCCGCCGAGGGCGTAGCCGTGCACGGCGGCGACGACCGGCATCGGCAGTTCGAGCACCCCGGTGTACGCGGCCCGCGCGGTGGGCCGCTGCCGCACGAGCTCGGCGTCGGTGAAGGAGTTCCGCTCCTTGAGGTCCGCCCCCACACAGAAGGCACGCTCATGACTGGAGGTGAGAACGGTGACACGCACCCCCTGGTCGGCCCCGAGCGCGGTGCAGGCGGCAGCGATCGAGCGGGCCATGTCGGTGGACACGGCGTTCATCGCCTTCGGCCGGTCGAGCACCAGCTCGGCCACGTGCTCCAGCCCCGCGTGCCGCCGCACGACAACGAACTCCCCGAACCGCTGCTCCGACGTGACGGTCATGCTGCACCCCTCCGGTTAACGAGCGTTACCGAAGATCCTAGGCGCCACCCCACGAACCCGTCCGAGGACCACGTCCCAAGCCGACCCAAGGCACACAAATCAAACCCCCGAGGCGCACAAATCAAGCCCGCCCGGCGATTGAGGGCACCCCGGCAACCAAAACAAGCCCGCCCGGCGATTGAGGGCACCCCCGCAACCAAAACAAGCCCGCCCCGCGATCGAGGACCGGGGCCCCGGGGGCGGAGCCCACGGACCAAGGGGCCGCCCCACCGGCTACCGCGACCCCCGCCGCGCCAGCAGCCAGGGCTCCACGACCCCCAGCCCCCGCACCGGCCGCTGCCACATCGGCTGCAACCCGAAGCGGTACGTCGGCAGCGGAGCCTCCTCGAACTGCCGGCCCTCCTTCTCGGCCACCCGCGCCCGCTCGGCCGCCGCCACGACCTCCTCGGCCGCCTTCGCCTCGGACTCGGGCGCGTCCCCGGTCCGCGTCAGTTCCTGGGCGAACGCGCCGTCGACCAGGACGGCGTTCTTCGGCGCTATCGACGTGAGCCGGCTCGCCAGGTTCACCGTCGTACCGAAGACGTCCCCCATGCGCGTGGTGACCGTGCCGAACGCGATGCCGACCCGCAGCGCGGGCATCGTGGCGTCCTGGGCCATCGCCTCGACCAGCCGGAGCGCTATCTCGCCCGCCGTACCCGCGTCGTCCGCGGCGAAGAGGACCTCGTCGCCGAGCGTCTTGATGAGCCGCCCGCCGTGCGCGGCGACCAGGTCGGCGGAGGTCGTCTCGAAGGCCTCGACCAGCTCGCCGAGCTCCTCCTCCTCGAGCCGCCGGGTCAGCCGGGTGAAGCCGACCAGGTCGGCGAAGCCCACGGCGAGCCGCCGGTCGACCATCTCCTCGTCGTCCCCGGTCTGCACGACCCGGCCCGTGGCGGCGGCCAGCTGGCGCCGCCACACGTACACCAGGAACTCCTGCAGCTCGGGCAGGAGCAGTTCGATCAGCGGGTACGTGACCTCGGTGCGGGTCATGCCGGGCTCGGGGGGCTCGGTCAGCCCCGCCAGGAAGGAGTCGATCTGCCACTCCGCGAGCCGGGCGGTGGTCTGCCCGGTCGACCGGGCCACCTGGATCGCCATCGGCTCGCTGAGCAGCCCGGCCTCCACCAGACCGGCGAGGCGGCGCAGCGCCAGCACGTCGGCCTCGGTGAGCGCCTTGGCCTGCCCGATGTCGGCGAAGCCCATGGCACGCCAGAACCGGGACGCCAGGTCCATGGAGACCCCGGCGGTCTTGGCCGCCTGGAAGGGTGTGTAGCGGCGGTCGGCCCCCAGGATCAGGGCCTCCAGCCGGATGGCGAGCGGGTCGTCGGTCGGCTCGGCCGTGTGGTCGACCTCGTGATGCGGTGTCGAGTGGACCGAGGGTCCCGACGGTGGCTCCACGCCGTCGCCGGAGTTCGTGTCGTCGACGGTCACCGGCCGCCTCCTGCCCGTTCCCTGGCCACTGCCCTGCCGATCTGTTGCTGGATCGCCTCAACGATACGGCAGGTGTGCCCTGGCTCACGTCTCCGGCTGCCCGGTTCGGGTGCGTCCGGGGTGACATCACCCGTCCGTGCGGGCCGTCCGGCGCCGGACGGCCGCCGGACGCGCGCCCGCGCCGCCCCGGATCAGGTCAGCCCGCCCCCGGCGCCCCGCAGGTGCACGATGTCGCCGGCCGAGACGGGCTCCTGGAGCCCGCCGCCCGTGGCCAGGACCAGCCGCCCGTCCCCGTCGATCGCGACGGCCTCGCCGACGACGGACCGGTCTCCCGGCAGTTCGGCCCGCACCGTGCGGTCGAGCGTGGCGCAGCCCGCCGCGTAGGCCGTCCGGAGGCCGCTCGCGGCGGCGTCGCCGTCGGCCTCGCGCCACCGCCCGTACCACTCCTCCAGCGAGCGCAGGACAGCCCGCAGCAGTGTCTCGCGGTCGGTGGAGACCGCTCCGGCGAGGCCCAGAGAGCCGGCGTGGGGGGCGGGCAGCTCGGCCGCGCGCAGCGAGACGTTGATGCCCATGCCGATGACGACGCCGTCCCCGGCGCGCTCGGCGAGGATGCCGCCGGTCTTGCGTTCCGTGCCGTCGACGGTCACCAGGAGGTCGTTGGGCCATTTCAGTGCCATGTCGACGCCGGCCGACTGTGCGAGCCCCGTGGCGGCGGCTACCCCCGCCAGCAGGGGCAGCCAGCCCCAGCGCTCGGCGGGTACGTCGCCGGGGGTCAGGTAGACCGAGAGGAAGAGGCCGGAGCGCGGCGGCGCCGTCCAGCTCCGGTCGAGGCGGCCCCGGCCCGCGGTCTGCTCCTCGGCGACCAGGACCGTGCCCCCGACCAGGACCGTGCCCCCGGCCGAGCCGGCGGCCCGGGCCGCGAGGTCGGAGTTGGTGGATCCGGTCGACTCCACGATGTCGAGCGAGGTCCACAGCCCACCCGGCTTCAGCAGCCCGCGTCGCAGCGCGGCGGCGTTCAGGGGCGGCCTGTCGAGGTCCGACCAGCGGTTGTGGGGCGCATCCGGAGGTGTCATACAACCCACATTAGGTGTGGCCAACGACGCACTGCCGAACCGTATCCCCGCCGATACGCTACGGATCAGTAGCAACACCGCCGACGAGCCGCTGGCCGTCGAGCACACACCGGTCCAGCGCGTCACTTGATGTACCGGATGTACCAGCCGTCCCCGTGACCAGGCAGGGAGCCGCCACCCGATGTCCGAGCCGCAGAGCGACATCCACACGACCGCCGGAAAGATCGCGGACCTTCGGCGCCGTATTGACGAGGCGACGCACGCAGGTTCCGCACGCGCCGTCGAAAAGCAGCACGCGAAGGGCAAGTTGACCGCCCGTGAGCGCGTCGATCTCCTGCTCGACGAGGGTTCCTTCGTGGAGCTCGACGAGTTCGCACGGCACCGGTCGACCAATTTCGGCATCGAGAGGAACCGCCCGTACGGGGACGGTGTCGTCACCGGCTACGGCACGGTCGACGGCCGGCCCGTCTGCGTGTACTCGCAGGACTTCACGATCTTCGGCGGGTCGCTGGGTGAGGTCTACGGCGAGAAGATCGTGAAGGTCATGGACTTCGCGATGAAGACCGGCTGCCCGGTCATCGGTATCAACGACGGCGGCGGCGCCCGCATCCAGGAGGGCGTGGCGGCCCTCGGTCTGTTCGCCGAGATCTTCCGCCGTAACGTCCACGCCTCGGGTGTCGTCCCGCAGATCTCGCTGATCGTCGGACCGTGCGCGGGCGGTGCGGTCTACTCCCCCGCGATCACCGACTTCACGGTCATGGTCGACCAGACCTCGCACATGTTCATCACCGGACCCGACGTCATCAAGACGGTCACCGGTGAGGACGTCGGCTTCGAGGAACTGGGCGGCGCCCGCACGCACAACACCACCTCGGGTGTGGCGCACCACATGGCGGGCGACGAGAAGGACGCCATCGAGTACGTCAAGTCCCTGCTGTCCTACCTCCCGTCGAACAACCTCTCGGAGGCGCCCGCCTTCCCGGAGGAGGCCGACCTGGAGACCACGGACGAGGACCGCGAGCTGGACACCCTCATCCCGGACTCGGCGAACCAGCCGTACGACATGCACACCGCGATCGAGCACGTGCTCGACGACGGCGAGTTCCTGGAGACGCAGGCGCTGTTCGCGCCGAACATCCTCACCGGCTTCGGCCGCGTCGAGGGTTACCCGGTCGGCATCGTCGCCAACCAGCCGATGCAGTTCGCCGGCTGTCTGGACATCGACGCCAGCGAGAAGGCCGCACGCTTCGTGCGTACGTGCGACGCGTTCAACGTGCCGGTCCTGACCTTCGTCGACGTCCCCGGCTTCCTGCCGGGTGTCGACCAGGAGTACGGCGGCATCATCCGCCGCGGCGCCAAGCTGATCTACGCGTACGCGGAGGCGACCGTCCCGCTGATCACGGTCATCACCCGCAAGGCCTTCGGCGGCGCGTACGACGTCATGGGGTCCAAGCACCTGGGCGCCGACCTGAATCTGGCCTGGCCGACCGCGCAGATCGCGGTCATGGGCGCGCAGGGCGCGGTGAACATCCTGCACCGCCGCACCATCGCCGCCGCCGACGACCCCGAGGCCACCCGGGCCGAGCTGATGGCCGACTACGAGGACGCCCTGCTCAATCCGTACGTCGCGGCAGAGCGGGGTTACGTCGACGCGGTGATCATGCCGTCCGAGACCCGGGCACACCTCGTGAAGGGGCTGCGCCAGCTGCGTACGAAGCGCGCGTCGCTGCCGCCGAAGAAGCATGGCAACATCCCCCTCTGACCACCGGGAGGCATCATGATCAAGGTTGTCCGGGGCAATCCGACCCCGGAGGAACTGGCCGCTGCCCTCGCGGTGGTGCGGGCACGTGCGGCGGCTGCCGCCGCCGTGCCGTCCGGCGCTCCGCTGCCGCCCGAGCAGTGGTCGGACCCCGGCCGTATCGCCCGTGCCGGGACGCGGCAACCGGGCCCCCGGTCCTGGGCACGGACGTACTGGCCGGTGTGACGGGAAGCGCCGAGTGGCACGGATGCGGCGCCTGAGTACGCGTACTCAGGCGCCGCGGCCCTGCCCGGAGCACCATCGGACACATGCTGTGGTCCGATCCCGAGAACAAGCCGCCGAAGGAACTGCGCGACGCCCAGGACATGCTGCGTCGCGCCGGACTGCTGCTCGCGCTGGCCATGGTCGTGGCGATGTTCGTCCTGGGCATCCGCTGAGGCACCTGGGCCCGTCCGGCCCCGCCTACGATGACCGGTATGACTGATCAGCGCCGCCTCGTGCTCGCCTCCGCCTCCCCCGCCCGTCTCGGCCTGCTGCGCCAGGCCGGCTTCGCCCCCGAGGTGATCGTCAGCGGCGTGGACGAGGACGCGCTCACCGCCCCGACGCCCGCCGAGCTCGCGCTGGTCCTGGCCGAGGCCAAGGCCGCCGCCGTGGCATCACGTCCGGAGGCCGCCGGCGCCCTGGTCATCGGCTGCGACTCGGTGCTCGAACTGGACGGCGAGGCGCTCGGCAAGCCCGCCGACAGCGAGGAGGCCACGGCACGCTGGAAGTCCATGCGCGGCCGCGCGGGCGTCCTGCGGACGGGGCACAGCGTGATCGACACGGCGACGGGCCGTACGGTGTCGGCGACCGCGTCCACGACCGTGCGGTTCGGCGAGCCGACCGACGCGGAGGTGGCGGCCTACGTCGCGTCGGGCGAGCCCCTCCATGTGGCGGGCGCGTTCACCCTGGACGGCCGCTCGGCACCCTTCGTCGAAGCGATCGAGGGCGATCACGGCAACGTCATCGGGCTCTCGCTGCCGCTGCTGCGCCGGCTGCTCGGCGAACTGGGCATCTCCGTCACCGAGTTGTGGGTCTGAGGGACGACCGTGTCACGCGGGTGCCGGAGCTCCGGCTTCGGCACCTCTGCCGTGCCCGTCCTCGCCGGGTGCCCGCGCCCCCGGCTCGCGCCGCCCGTACGTCACCAGGGTCAGCACGATCAGTGCCAGGACGACCATCATGACCGCGAACGCCGTCCAGCCGACCAGCCCCACCGCGAGCGCGCCGAGCACCCCGTGCACGACCGCGCACCCGATGAGGGCGATCCTGCCGTACCGGCCCGGCGCCCGGTCGCGTATGCCGGCCAGCAGGGGTATCAGGCCGCACAGCAGCAGGAGGAGGCCGGAGGCGAAGCCCATCACCCAGGTGCCGGTGGACATGACGCCGGGATCCATCCCGGCCAGGGACATGTTCTGGTTGTCGACGACCGTCGCGAGGACGGCGTTGACGAGCACGATGCCCACGGCCTCCCCGAACAGCACGATCGCGGTCAGCACGGCCACCGGTCTGCGCACCACGGCGCCACCCCCTGTTACCTGCAGTACGTCCGGACAGCGCGGACCCTACTAACGGGTAACGCTTCGTACAAGAGGTCGCGCTCCCCCGTGCGCTCCCCGCGCACGACCCGCTCCCCTGCCACACCCGGATCGCGCCGGGCTCGCGTCCCCCTCGTGTCGCAGGCAAAGATTCCAGCGACCGTTGGTAGGGAGTCCACAAAGAAACGCCGCGCGGCGTTGACCGTACGAACAGAGACTTGGACCACACCTCGTGGCTACTGTGCGGTTAAGGATCGCGGCGTACCGTGGTGCGACAAGGGATTTCGCGACTCGAGCAAGCCTCGAATCACACTCCGTGTGGGCAAGTTCACCATTGGGGACGGGTCGTACGTGCGTGTCGGTTGTCCCTAAACTCAGCTTGTTCTCAAGGAGGGAGTCATCGTGCGCAAGGTGCTCATCGCCAACCGTGGCGAAATCGCTGTCCGCGTTGCTCGGGCTTGCCAGGATGCCGGAATTGCGAGCGTAGCCGTCTACGCCGATCCGGACCGGGACGCTCTGCATGTCCGCGCGGCCGACGAGGCGTTCGCTCTGGGCGGTGACACCCCGGCCGCCAGCTACCTGGACATGGCGAAGGTGCTCCAGGCGGCCAAGGACTCGGGGGCGGACGCGATCCACCCCGGCTACGGCTTCCTGTCGGAGAACGCCGAGTTCGCCCAGGCCGTGCTGGACGCGGGTCTTACCTGGATCGGCCCGCCGCCGCAGGCCATCCGTGACCTGGGCGACAAGGTGGCGGCCCGTCACATCGCGCAGCGCGCGGGCGCCCCGCTGGTGGCCGGCACGCCGGACCCGGTGAGCGGCTCCGCCGAGGTCGTCGACTTCGCCGAGAAGAACGGCCTGCCGATCGCGATCAAGGCCGCCTTCGGTGGCGGTGGCCGCGGCCTGAAGGTGGCCCGCACGCTGGAGGAGATCCCGGAGCTGTACGACTCCGCGGTCCGCGAGGCCGTAGCGGCCTTCGGCCGGGGCGAGTGCTTCGTGGAGCGCTACCTCGACAGGCCGCGGCACGTCGAGACCCAGTGCCTGGCCGACACCCACGGCAACGTGGTCGTCGTCTCCACCCGTGACTGCTCGCTGCAGCGCCGCCACCAGAAGCTGGTCGAGGAGGCCCCGGCGCCGTTCCTCTCCGAGGCGCAGAACGCCGAGCTGTACGCGGCGTCGAAGGCGATCCTGAAGGAAGCCGGTTACGTCGGCGCGGGCACCGTGGAGTTCCTGGTCGGCACGGACGGGACGATCTCCTTCCTGGAGGTCAACACGCGCCTCCAGGTGGAGCACCCGGTCACCGAGGAGGTCACCGGCATCGACCTCGTACGCGAGATGTTCCGCATCGCGGACGGCGAGGAGCTCGGCTACGGCGACCCGGCCGTGCGCGGCCACTCGTTCGAATTCCGGATCAACGGCGAGGACCCGGGCCGCGGCTTCCTGCCCGCCCCCGGCACCGTCACCACGTTCGCCCCGCCGACCGGCCCCGGTGTCCGTCTGGACGCGGGCGTCGAGAGCGGTTCGGTGATCGGCCCGGCGTGGGACTCCCTGCTGGCCAAGCTGATCGTGACCGGTGCGACGCGTGAGCAGGCGCTGCAGCGCGCGGCGCGCGCGCTCGGCGAGTTCGACGTCGAGGGCATGGCCACGGCCATCCCGTTCCACCGCGCGGTCGTCGTCGACCCGGCGTTCACCGCGGACCCGTTCCGCGTGCACACCCGCTGGATCGAGACGGAGTTCGTCAACGAGATCAAACCCTTCACCGTCCCCACGGACGTGGACGCGGACGAGGAGACCGGCCGCGAGACGGTCGTCGTCGAGGTCGGCGGGAAGCGCCTGGAGGTCTCCCTGCCCTCCTCGCTCGGCATGAGCCTGGCGCGTACGGGCCTGGCGGCCGGTGCGAAGCCGAAGCGCCGCGCGGCGAAGAAGGCCGGCTCCGCGGCCTCCGGCGACACCCTCGCCTCCCCGATGCAGGGGACGATCGTCAAGATCGCGGTCGAGGAGGGACAGGAGGTCAAGGAGGGCGACCTCGTCGTCGTCCTGGAGGCCATGAAGATGGAGCAGCCGCTCAACGCGCACCGCTCCGGCACGGTCAAGGGCCTGACCGCGGAGGTCGGCACCTCGGTCTCCTCCGGTGCCCTGATCTGCGAGATCAAGGACTGACGCAGCACGCCTCCCGAGGGCCCCGGCCCTGTCCGCGCACCTCCGCGCCGACAGAGCCGGGGCCCTCGGTGGCATCCTGGACCCGAACGGACCACCAGGAGGGCAGCGCGATGGCGATGAGCACGGCACCGACACCGACGCGGCCGATGCGCGCCGACGCGCGCCGCAACTACGACCGGCTGCTGAGCGAGGCCCGTGCCTCGTTCGCGGCACACGGCACGGATGCCTCGCTGGAGGACATCGCCCGGCACGCGGGGGTGGGCATCGGCACGCTGTACCGCCACTTCCCGAACCGGCACGCGCTGATGAACGCGGTGTTCCAGGAGGCCCTGGCCGCACTGCTCACCCGCTCCCGCGAACTGGCGGAGGCGGAGCGGCCGTGCGCGGCGCTGGTGGAGTGGCTGGGTGCGATCGTCACACATGCGGGTGAGTACCGCGGTCTGGCCCAGGCCCTCATGTCGGCCTCGGGGGACGAGACCTCGGCGCTGACGCAGTGCCATGTACCGCTGCGTCAGGCGGGGGCGCGGTTGCTGGAGCGGGCGCAGTCGAGCGGTTCGGTGCGGGCGGACGTCTCGATCGACGACCTGCTGCAACTGACGAACGCGATCGCCCTGGCGGCGGAACAGTCCCCCACGGATCCGCAACTGGCCGACCGCCTCCTGCTCCTGACCCTCCAGGGTCTGAAGGCAACCCTCTGACCAGGGTGCCCACCCCAAGCCCTTCCGGCGATTGAGCAACGGGCCCCGGGGTGCCCAGATCAAGCCCCTCCGGCGATTGAGGAGCGGGGTCCGGGGCGGAGCCCCGAAAAGCCCCTACCGCCGCCGCAGATCCGCGACCCGCCCCCGCTCGGCCGACCCCTCCGTCAGCGCCGCCGCACTCCGCAGCTGCGGCCCGAGGCCCCCGGGCCCCCCGTGCCCGCCCGGCTGGGTGCGCCGCTGACCGGGCAGCGGCATCTCTCTCCGGGGCCGGTGCCCCGGAGCACCGTCACCGCCCGCGGACTCAGCGTCCGGCCCCGTCACCGTGATCTCGACGCCCTGGTCCGCCAGAGCCTGCAGCTCCGTGGCCGCCCGCTCGTCGTGGGCCGGTGGTTCGTCCGTCACCAGGCGGGTGATGAGCTCCGTCGGCACCGTCTGGAACATGGTGTCGGAGCCGAGCTTGGTGTGGTCCGCCAGGACCACCACCTCCGCCGCCGCCTGCACCAGCGCCCGGTCGACGCTCGCGGAGAGCATGTTGGACGTGGACAGCCCGCGCTCCGCGGTCAGCCCGCTCCCGGAGAGGAACGCCCGCGACACCCGCAGCCCCTGGAGGGACTGCTCGGCCCCGCTGCCCACGAGCGCGTAGTTGCTCCCGCGCAGGGTGCCTCCGGTCATCACCACTTCCACCCGGTTGGCATGGGCCAACGCCTGGGCGACGAGCAGCGAGTTGGTGACCACGGTCAGGCCGGGGACACGCGCGAGCCGGCGGGCCAGCTCCTGCGTGGTCGTTCCGGCGCCGACCACGATGGCCTCGCCCTCGCCGACGAGGTCGGCGGCCAGGTCGGCGATGGCCGTCTTCTCCGCGGTGGCGAGATGGGATTTCTGCGGAAAGCCGGACTCCCGCGTAAAACCGCCCGGCAAAACCGCACCGCCGTGCCGGCGGTCGAGGAGTCCTTCTGCCTCCAGCGCACGCACGTCCCGCCGTACGGTCACTTCGGAGGTCTGGACGACGCGGGCGAGCTCACGGAGCGATACCGCCCCGTTGGCGCGCACCATTTCGAGGATCAACTGACGACGTTCTGCAGCGAACACGAAACTGACAGTAACCTGGCCGTCGGTTCCTTTTCAGCAGTTTGCGCCGAATAACAGAAGTTGTACGCACACGGGGTCCCCCAGTGATATAGGAGACCCCGTTGTTGTTCATGCGATGTTCACGCGTGTCCGGACGGCGGACGGACGCCCTGCCGGACCACCCGATTCGCCGCGTTCGACCGGCAATTGACCGTTTCTGGCGGGCCGTCGGTCAGGGTTACGCGTCCCCGGCCCGCTTACGGGTGTGCAACTGCCGTGCCACTTCGGCGATCGATCCGGACAGGGACGGGTACACGGTGAACGCGTTCGCGATCTGTTCCACCGTCAGATTGTTGTCGACGGCGATCGAGATCGGGTGGATGAGCTCGCTGGCCCGCGGCGCGACGACACAGCCGCCGACCACGATGCCGGTGCCCGGACGGCAGAAGATCTTGACGAAGCCGTCCCGGATGCCCAGCATCTTGGCGCGCGGGTTGCGCAGCAGCGGCAGCTTCACGACGCGGGCGTCGATCTTGCCGGCGTCGACGTCGGCCTGGCTGTAGCCGACCGTGGCGATCTCGGGGTCGGTGAAGACGTTCGAGGAGACGGTCTTCAGGTCCAGCGGGGCGACCGCGTCACCGAGGAAGTGGTACATCGCGATCCGGCCCTGCATCGCGGCGACCGAGGCCAGGGCGAAGATCCCGGTGACGTCGCCGGCCGCGTACACGCCGGGGGCACTGGTGCGGGAGACCCGGTCGGTGCGGATGTGGCCGGAGTCCTTGAGCTGGACCCCGGACTCCTCCAGGCCCATGCCCGCGGTGTTCGGGATCGCGCCGACGGCCATCAGGCAGTGCGTACCGGAGATGACCCGGCCGTCGGCCAGCGTGACCTCGACGCGGTCGCCGACGCGCTTGGCGGACTGGGCGCGGGAGCGGGCCATGACGTTCATGCCGCGGCGCCGGAAGACGTCCTCCAGGACGGCGGCGGCGTCCGGGTCCTCGCCGGGCAGCACCCGGTCGCGGGAGGAGACGAGGGTGACGCGCGAGCCGAGTGCCTGGTAGGCACCGGCGAACTCGGCGCCGGTCACGCCGGAGCCGACCACGATGAGCTCCTCGGGGAGCTCGTTCAGGTCGTAGACCTGGGTCCAGTTCAGGATGCGCTCGCCGTCGGGCTGGGCGTCCGGGATCTCCCGGGGCCGGCCTCCGGTCGCGACCAGCACCGCGTCGGCGGTGAGCCGCTCCTCGGTGCCGTCGGCGGCGGTCACCACGACCTGGCGGGAGCCGTCGGCGGCCTGGAGCCCTTCGAGCCGCCCGCGCCCGCGCATGACCCGGGCACCGGACCGGGTGACGGAGGCGGTGATGTCGTGGGACTGGGCGAGCGCCAGGCGCTTGACCCGCCGGTTGACCTTGCCGAGGTCCACGCCGACCACCCGGGCCGCCTGCTCCAGGTGTGGCGTGTCGTCGGCGACGATGATGCCGAGCTCCTCGTACGAGGAGTCGAACGTGGTCATCACCTCGGCCGTCGCGATCAGGGTCTTCGAGGGAACGCAGTCGGTGAGTACCGACGCGCCGCCGAGGCCGTCGCAGTCGACGACGGTCACCTCCGCGCCGAGCTGGGCGCCCACCAGTGCCGCCTCGTAGCCGCCGGGGCCGCCGCCGATGATCACGATCCGGGTCACGAAAAGTCCGCCTCGCGTGGTGTCATCCCACGGCCGTCTGCCGCCCCGGCCGGGGGTCCGGGGGATCGCCCCGGCGTATGCAGTACGTAATTCATTGTCCCGCACGCGCCAAGCCGCTTCGCCCCGGGGCCCTCCATACGGGAACGCGCCCGCCCGGGGCCGGGCCCCGGGAGCCTCCACGGGGTCCCGACCGGGGCCTTCCTCACCGGAAGAATCGGCGCGTTCCCCGTCACCTCCCGTACCCTCGACCCCATGTCGCTCTACGCCGCGTACGCCGGCAACCTCGACGCGCGGCTGATGACGCGCCGCGCACCGCATTCCCCGCTGCGCGGCACGGGCTGGCTCAACGGCTGGCGGCTGACGTTCGGCGGGGAGCAGATGGGCTGGGAGGGCGCGCTGGCCACCGTGGTGGAGGCGCCCCGTTCCCAGGTCTTCGTGGCGCTGTACGACCTGGCGCCGATGGACGAGGACTCGATGGACCGCTGGGAGGGTGTCGGCCTCGACATCTACCGGCGGATGCGGGTGCGCGTGCACACCCTGGACGGCGAGGAACCGGCCTGGATGTACGTGCTGAACGGCTACGAGGGCGGGCTGCCCTCGGCCCGCTATCTGGGCGAGGTGGCGGACGCCGCCGAGTCCGCCGGGGCGCCCCACGACTACGTGATGGGGCTCCGCAAGCGCCCCTGCTGAGCACCCCCGCACGTCACTTCTGTACGAAAGTACGAATACGACAGGCCAGACTCCGCACCTGCACATCTACGCGCGTAGGGAATCACCGGTTACCCTCATCCGCGTGAACGCATCTGTTATTCCGGACCACATCCAGGGCGACCCGCTGGCCGCCGCTGCCGACGCCGCCGCCCGCCTGCGCGAGCTGACCGGCGCCGAGACCCATGACGTCGCCCTCGTGATGGGCTCCGGGTGGGCCCCCGCGGGCGATGCGCTCGGCGCCCCGGAGGCCGAGTTCCCGGTGACCGCGCTGCCCGGGTTCCCGGCTCCCGCCGTGGAGGGGCACGGCGGCACGGTCCGCTCGTACCTGATCGGCGAGAAGCGAGCCCTGGTCTTCCTCGGCCGCACGCACTACTACGAGGGCCGCGGTGTCGCCGCCGTCGCCCACGGCGTCCGTACGGCCGTCGCCGCGGGCTGCGGGACCGTCGTCCTGACGAACGGCTGCGGCGGGCTGCGCGAGGGCATGCGCCCCGGACAGCCGGTACTCATCAGCGACCACATCAACCTCACGGCGGCGTCGCCGATCATCGGCGCCAACTTCGTCGACCTGACCGACCTGTACTCGCCGCGCCTGCGCGCGCTGTGCAAGGAGATCGACGAGACCCTCGAAGAGGGCGTGTACGTGCAGTTCCCCGGCCCGCACTACGAGACCCCGGCCGAGATCAACATGGTCCGTGTCATGGGCGGCGACCTCGTCGGCATGTCCACCGTGCTGGAGGCCATCGCGGCACGCGAGGCGGGTGCCGAGGTCCTCGGCATCTCCCTGGTCACGAATCTGGCCGCCGGTCTGAGCGGCGAGCCCCTCAACCACGAGGAGGTCCTCCGGGCCGGCCGCGACTCCGCCACCCGGATGGGCGCACTGCTGGCCCGGGTGCTGGACCGGATCTGAGCGCACGGGTGACGGAGCGCGGCCCGCTCACACCCGGCTCCCCCACCCACCCGTACCCCCGAGAGGCGGACACCGTGCAGCAGGACCTCATCGCCCGTGCCAGGACCTGGCTGGCCGAGGACCCGGACCCCGAAACCCGTGAGGAGCTCGCCGGGCTCATCGACGCCGCGGACCTCGGCGCGCTGGAGGACCGCTTCGCGGGCACGCTCCAGTTCGGCACGGCCGGTCTGCGTGGCGAGATCGGCGCCGGGCCGATGCGGATGAACCGCTCGGTCGTCATCCGCGCCGCCGCCGGCCTGGCCGCGTACCTGAAGGCGCGGGGTGAGTCCGGCGGGCTCGTCGTCATCGGTTACGACGCCCGCTACAAGTCGGCCGACTTCGCCCGGGACACGGCGGCGGTGATGACGGGCGCGGGGCTGCGCGCGGCCGTACTCCCCCGCCCGCTGCCGACCCCCGTCCTCGCGTACGCCATACGGCATCTGGGGGCCGTCGCGGGTGTGGAGGTCACGGCCAGCCACAACCCGCCGCGCGACAACGGCTACAAGGTCTACCTGGGTGACGGTTCACAGATCGTGCCCCCGGCCGACGCGGAGATCGCCGCCGAGATCGCGGCCGTCGGGCCGCTCGACGGCGTACCGCGCCCGGAGTCCGGCTGGGAGACCCTCGGCGACGAGGTCCTGGACGCCTACCTGGCCCGTACGGACGCCGTCCTCAGCCCCGGCTCCCCCCGTACCGCGCGCACCGTCTACACGGCGATGCACGGCGTCGGCACCTCCGTCCTCACGGCCGCCTTCGCGCGGGCCGGCTTCCCCGCGCCCGTGCTCGTGGCCGAACAGGCGGACCCCGACCCCGCGTTCCCCACCGTCGCCTTCCCCAATCCGGAAGAGCCCGGCGCCATGGATCTCGCCTTCGCGACCGCGCGCCGGGCGGCCCCGGACCTCGTGATCGCCAACGACCCGGACGCCGACCGCTGCGCCGTCGCCGTCCCCGACGAGTCGGCCCCGGCCGGCTGGCGGATGCTGCGCGGCGACGAGGTCGGCGCACTGCTCGCCGCCCACCTGGTGTCCCGTGGGGTCACGGGTGTGTTCGCCGAGTCGATCGTGTCGTCGTCCCTGCTCGGCCGGATCGCCGAGAAGGCCGGTGTCGGCCACGAGGAGACGCTGACGGGCTTCAAGTGGATCGCCCGCGTCGAGGGTCTGCGCTACGGCTACGAGGAGGCGCTGGGCTACTGCGTCGACCCGGAGGGCGTACGCGACAAGGACGGCATCACCGCCGCCCTGCTGGTCGCGGAGCTGGCCTCGGTGCTCAAGGAGCGGGGCCGCACCCTCCTCGACCTGCTCGACGACCTCGCCGTCGAGCACGGGCTGCACGCCACGGACCAGCTGTCGGTCCGGGTCGAGGACCTGACGGTCATCGCGGACGCCATGCGGCGGCTGCGCGACAAGCCCCCGACCTCCCTGGCGGGCCTGACCGTCATCTCGACGGAGGACCTGTCGCGGGGCACGGAGCTCCTGCCGCCCACCGACGGCCTGCGTTACCACCTGACGGGGGCGAGGGTGATCGTCCGCCCGAGCGGCACCGAGCCGAAGCTCAAGTGCTACCTGGAGGTGGTCCTCCCGGTCCCCGCCCTCGAGTCCCTTGCCACCACCCGCGCAGAAGCCGCCACCCTCCTCAGCACCCTCAAGCAGGACCTGGCCACCGCCGCCGGCATCTGACCCCCGCGCACCCAGCGTCGGTGGGAGCGCGGGGGCCCACATCTGTCCGGTTCGGCGGCATTTCCCGGTCCCTGCGCTCCCACCGACCGAGACCGCTCAGGTGCGGGTGAGGTAGGTGAAGCCTGTGTCCGGGCCTACGCAGGACTGGAGGGTCAGGTCGCCCCAGTAGAGGCCGTGGGCGGGGGTGCCGCGGCCGGGTGTGAGGTAGCGGGTGTAGACGCGGTAGCGCAGGGTCTCGCGTGGTGTCTCGACCGTGACGACGGTGCCGACCGGAAGCATCGCGAACTGCTGGAAACCGCAGTGGTCGTGGCCGACGACGACGATCGTGCGCATCGCCTGGCCGTTCTCCGAGCCGAACGCCGGACCGGACCACTGCACGGCGTTCCGGCAGGCGTCGACGGCGTCCCGGCCGCCGCGGACGACCTTCGCGGACCAGTCTCCTATCCGCAGGACGGTGGCGGTGGCGCTGGTAGACGCGTCGTCGCCCGGGGTGGGCGAGGGGGTTCCTTCCGGGGTGGTTCCTTCCGGGGTGGTGGGGGTGGTCGGGGTGCGGGCCGTGGAAGGAGTGCTGTCCGTGGTCTTCGCGGGGGCCGGAGCGGCGGTACGGGAGAGATCGGGGCCTGCCGGGGCGGGCGAGGACCGCGGCGGGGCGGCGGGCGGCTTCGTCGCCGGGGTCTCGGGGGCGGCTGCGGGCCGGGGTGCCGGGGGCACGCCGGACGGGGCCGCCGACGAACGCACGGGGGCCGGCCCCGCCTCCGCACCCCCGGGCGCCCTCCCCGCACCGCAGCCGGCGACGAGGGCCAGCAGCAGCGCCACGGCGGCCGCGGGTGCGGCGGACCGGCGGGGCGTCATCCGAAGCGGCCGTTCACGTAGTCGGAGGTACGGGAGTCCTGGGGTGCGTTGAACATGTCGTCCGTCGGCCCGTGCTCGACGATGACGCCCGGGGTGCCCTGCTCGGCGAGGAAGAACGCGCAGCTGTCGGAGACGCGGGCGGCCTGCTGCATGTTGTGCGTGACGATGACGATGGTGACCTCCTCCTTCAGGTCGTGGATCGTCTCCTCGATGCGCCGGGTGGAGGTCGGGTCGAGGGCCGAGCACGGCTCGTCCATCAGGAGGACCCGGGGGCGCACGGCCAGCGAGCGGGCGATGCACAGCCGTTGCTGCTGGCCTCCGGAGAGCGCGCCGCCCGGCTGCCGGAGCCGGTCCTTGACCTCCTTCCAGAGGCCCGCCTTGGTGAGGCACTCCTCGACGAGGTCGTCGCGGCCGTCCTTGGACGCCTTGACGCCGTTCAGCTTCAGGCCCGCCAGGACGTTGTCGTACAGGGACATCGCGGGGAAGGGGTTCGGCTGCGGGATGTAGCCCCTAGGGCACACCGCATACACCGCGACGCCCTCGGTCTGGCCGAGGGCGTCGCGGGTGTGCGCGGGGTACGAGCGGTGTGATGGTCAGCCGATCGCGAACAGCACCACGAACAGCACCGCGCCGACGACGGCCGGGGCGATGACCTCGAACGCCCAGCGCACCGAGGCCGTGGTCGTGCCGGGCTCCGTGCGCCTCGCGGCACGCTCGGCCAGCTCCCGCAGGTCGCCCACCGCCTGGTCGGCGGCGGCGACCCGGGCGTGCGTGTCACGGACGTCGACGTGTGCGGAGGTGCGGCCGTACGGGTCGTCGTGCGCGGCCTGGCCGGCCTTCCGCGCGGCCCGCTTGCGCTCGCGCAGCGACACCGGCACCGCCCACAGCTGGTACTTCCTGCCGTCCTGGGTGAACACCTCGCTGGAGTACGAGGCCCGTACGTCGGCGACGTCGGTCCAGGGCAGCACGATCGTCCGGAACGGGTTGCGGATGTGGATCCGCTCCTCGCCGGCGAACACCGCGGGCCGCAGTGTGAACGCCACGATCAGCGGGACCAGGGCCAGCAGGGCGGCCAGCGCCTGCCACGGCACCCACCCGTTGCCCCGGAACACCGCGTCGCCGCCGATCCAGCCGACCAGGAGGATCAGCAGCGCGCCGCTGACCAGCCCGGGGACCGAACGGAAGGTCCGGTCGGCGTAGGCGGGCTCGGCGGGGGGTGTGGGGCTCGTCATGGTTCCGATTCTGCCTGACGGGCCCGTGCGGTGGCGGGGCGCCCGCCCGGGAGCCATCGGACGGCCTGCGGGAGGCGCGGAATCGGGCAGGGCCCTGTACAGGTCGCTACGCGCGTAGATATGCTCATGTGGTGACCATGCCCACCACTGCACCTTCCCCCAAGCGCTCAGCGGCGTTCGAGCAGGGCGGGGCCCCTCTCGCCGACGCGACGGCGTCCGACAGTGCGCTGCGCCGCTTCCTGCACGGGCTGCCCGGTGTCGACACCGTCGGCCTCGAAGCGCGCGCCGCCTCCCTCGGCACCCGATCGATCAAGACGACCGCCAAGGCGTACGCCATCGATCTCGCCATCTCGATGATCGACCTGACGACGCTGGAAGGCGCGGACACCCCGGGCAAGGTCCGGGCTCTCGCCGCCAAGGCCGTCAACCCCGATCCGACCGACCGTACGACCCCGCGCACCGCGGCCGTCTGCGTCTACCCGGACATGGCGGCGACCGCCGCCGCGGCGCTGGCCGGTTCCGGGGTGAAGGTGGCGTCCGTCGCGACGGCCTTCCCCGCCGGGCGTGCCGCGCTGGACGTCAAGCTCGCGGACGTCCGCGACGCCGTGGCCGCCGGTGCCGACGAGATCGACATGGTGATCGACCGCGGCGCCTTCCTCTCCGGCCGCTATCTGAAGGTGTACGAGGAGATCCTCGCCGTGAAGGCCGAGTGCGGCCCGGCACGGCTGAAGGTGATCTTCGAGACCGGTGAGCTGTCCACGTACGACAACATCCGGCGGGCCTCCTGGCTCGGGATGCTGGCGGGCGCGGACTTCATCAAGACGTCGACCGGCAAGGTCGCGACCAACGCCACCCCGGCGAACACCCTGCTGATGCTGGAGGCCGTGCGTGACTTCCGGGAGCAGACCGGTGTGCAGATCGGCGTGAAGCCCGCGGGCGGCATCCGCACCACCAAGGACGCGATCAAGTTCCTGGTCCTGGTGAACGAGACCGCGGGCGAGGACTGGCTGGACAACCACTGGTTCCGCTTCGGCGCCTCCAGCCTGCTGAACGACCTGCTGATGCAGCGCCAGAAGCTCAGCACCGGCCGCTACTCCGGCCCCGATTACGTGACGGTGGACTGATCCCCATGGCATCTGCATTCGACTACGCACCGGCTCCGGAGTCCCGCTCCGTCGTCGACATCGCCCCCTCGTACGGCCTGTTCATCGACGGCGAGTTCACCGAGGCCGCCGACGGCCAGGTCTTCAAGACGGTCAGCCCGTCGTCCGAGGAGGTGCTCTCCGAGGTCGCCCGGGCCGGCGCCGAGGACGTGGACCGCGCCGTGAAGGCCGCCCGCAGGGCGTTCGAGAAGTGGTCGGCGCTGCCCGGTTCCGAGCGCGCCAAGTACCTCTTCCGGATCGCCCGGATCATCCAGGAGCGCTCGCGCGAGCTGGCCGTCCTGGAGACCCTGGACAACGGCAAGCCGATCAGGGAGACCCGCGACGCGGACCTCCCGCTGGTCGCCGCGCACTTCTTCTACTACGCGGGCTGGGCCGACAAGCTCGACCACGCCGGTTACGGGGCGAATCCGCGCCCGCTGGGTGTGGCCGGCCAGATCATCCCGTGGAACTTCCCGCTCCTGATGCTCGCGTGGAAGATCGCCCCGGCGCTCGCCACCGGCAACACGGTCGTGCTGAAGCCGGCGGAGACGACCCCGCTGTCCGCGCTCTTCTTCGCGGACATCTGCCGCCAGGCGGGCCTGCCCAAGGGTGTCGTCAACATCCTGACGGGCTACGGGGACGCGGGCTCGGCCCTCGTCGAGCACCCCGACGTCAACAAGGTCGCCTTCACGGGATCGACCGCGGTCGGCAAGGCCATCGCCCGCCAGATCGCCGGCACGGGCAAGAAGGCCACGCTGGAGCTGGGCGGCAAGGGCGCCAACATCGTCTTCGACGACGCGCCCATCGACCAGGCCGTCGAGGGGATCGTGACCGGGATCTTCTTCAACCAGGGCCAGGTCTGCTGCGCGGGCTCGCGGCTCCTCGTCCAGGAGTCGGTCCAGGACGAGCTGCTGCACTCGCTGAAGCGCCGCCTGTCCACGCTCCGCCTCGGCGACCCGCTGGACAAGAACACCGACATCGGCGCGATCAACTCCGAGGAGCAGCTCTCCCGGATCACCGCCCTCGTAGAGACCGGCGAGGCGGAGGGCGCCGAGCGCTGGTCCGCGCCGTGCGAGCTGCCGTCCGCGGGCTACTGGTTCGCCCCGACGCTGTTCACCAACGTCACGCAGGCGCACACCGTCGCGCGCGACGAGATCTTCGGCCCGGTCCTGTCGGTGCTCTCCTTCCGTACGCCGGACGAGGCGGTCGCCAAGGCCAACAACAGCCAGTACGGCCTCTCGGCGGGCATCTGGACGGAGAAGGGCTCCCGCATCCTCGCGGTGGCCGGCAAGCTCCGGGCGGGCGTCGTCTGGGCCAACACGTTCAACAAGTTCGACCCGACCTCGCCGTTCGGCGGATACAAGGAGTCGGGCTTCGGCCGCGAAGGCGGCCGCCACGGTCTGGAGGCCTACCTCGATGTCTGACGGGCGACTGAGCGTCTTCAAGACCTACAAGCTGTACGTCGGGGGCAAGTTCCCCCGCTCCGAGAGCGGCCGGGTGTACGAGGTGACCGACTCCAAGGGCAAGTGGCTGGGCAACGCCCCGCAGTCCTCCCGCAAGGACGCCCGGGACGCGGTCGTGGCCGCGCGCAAGGCGTTCGGCGGCTGGTCGGGCGCGACCGCGTACAACCGCGGCCAGGTCCTCTACCGCGTAGCCGAGATGCTGGAGGGCCGCCGGGAGCAGTTCGTGCGGGAGGTGGCGGACGCCGAGGGGCTGTCGAAGTCCAAGGCGGCGGCCGTCGTCGACGCCGCGATCGACCGCTGGGTCTGGTACGCGGGCTGGACCGACAAGATCGGCCAGATCGTGGGCGGGGCGAACCCGGTCGCGGGTCCGTTCCTCAACCTCTCCACCCCGGAGCCGACCGGTGTCGTCACGGTCCTGGCCCCGCAGGAGTCGTCGTTCCTGGGTCTGGTCTCGGTGATCGCCCCGGTGATCGCCACGGGTAACACCGCGGTCGTCATCGCCTCGGCCGACGCCCCGCTGCCCGCGCTCTCACTGGGCGAGGTGCTGGCCACGTCGGACCTGCCGGGCGGTGTGGTGAACATCCTGTCGGGGAGGACGGCTGAGCTCGCGGCGCCGCTGGCGTCCCACCAGGACGTCAACGCCATCGACCTCACGGGCGCCGCAGGGGACACCGAGCTGGCGAAGGAGCTGGAGATCGCGGCGGCGGACAACCTGAAGCGGGTTCTTCGCCCACCCGTCTCCCGCGACCACCTCGGGAAGGAAGCGCACGGCGCCGATCGTCCACAGGCTGTGGACGGCGCGGACTGGACCGCCGATCCGGGCACACGCCGCCTGACGGCCTTCCTGGAGACCAAGACGGTCTGGCACCCCACAGGCGCCCTGGGAGCCTCCGGCTCCTCGTACTGACCCCACGTCCGCCCCGCGGGGCCGCCTTCCGGTAGGAGGGCGGCCCCGCGGCCGTGTGCGCGGCGTCAGCCGGTGATCAGGTCCGTCACCTGGCCCACCACCGGCAGGTCACCGAGCGCGGCGCCACTGGTCAGCGGGTCGGTGACGATCGCCGTGGTCACCGGCTTGAAGTCGGCGACCTGGGCGCCCACCGCGTTGTCCAGCGGGTCGACGCCCGTCCCGGCCAGCGGGTCGAGCTGCAGATCGGTGACGGGCGCCACGGCTCCGGCGAGCCCGTAGCCGAGCGCGCTCGTCAGCGCGGGCGCCGCCGCGCTGCCGACCGCCCCGAGGGTGCTGTCCTCGCCGGTGGCCGGGGTGACGGGCAGCGGCGCGGCCTGGGCCACCGCGCCTCCCGCGCCGAGGGCCGCGCCCAGCGCGGTGAGGGTCAGACCGGCGCGCAGCAGCGCGCGACGCCGGGGCTTGGACAGTGCATGACGTGCCATGTTTTCCCACCTGATCGGGCTGGATGAGTAATCATTCGTGCGCGCAGAGTAGTTGAGGTGTGATGCTCGATACCAACAAGGCCTCCCGGGGATCCTCCGCACGGGTCGATGCCTCACACTTCTGTTCTGTGAGTTCCCAACCGATCCCCACTCGAGTCGTACTGCTCGCCGGTCCCTCCGGCTCCGGCAAGTCGTCCCTCGCCGCCCGCACCGGTCTGCCGGTGCTGCGCCTGGACGACTTCTACAAGGAGGCAAACGACCCGACGCTGCCCGTGGTCACCGGCAGCACGGACATCGACTGGGACTCGGCGCGGTCCTGGGACGCGGACGCGGCGGTCGCCGCCATCGCCGAGCTGTGCCGGACGGGGCGGACGAACGTTCCCGTGTACGACATCTCCACGAGCTCCCGGGTCGGCCGTGAGGCACTCGACATCGAGCGGACGCCCCTGTTCGTCGCCGAGGGCATCTTCGCGGCGGACATCGTGGGACGCTGCCAGGAACTGGGGCTCCTCGCGGACGCGCTGTGCCTGCGCGGGCGCCCGTCGACGACGTTCCGGCGGAGGCTGGTGCGGGATCTGCGCGAGGGCCGCAAGTCGGTGCCGTTCCTGCTCCGGCGGGGCTGGCGCCTGATGCGGGCCGAACGGCGCATCGTGGCCCGCCAGACGGCCCTGGGCGCCCACCCCTGCGGAAAGCCCGAGGCCCTGGGCCGCCTGGCAGCGGCGGCAGCGGGCCGCTGCCGCCGAACCCCGGCCGGGCAGGCCTGACCAGGCCCGTCCGACCAGACCTGGTCAAGCCCCTCCGAGCCCCTCTCGGAGCGGGCCGAATCAAGCCCGTCCCAGACCCCCTCGGAGCGGGCCGAATCAAGCCCCTCCGGCGATTGAGCAGCGGGGTCCGGGGCGGAGCCCCGGTGCGGCGGCCGGTCCGCGGCTGACAGGCCCCGCCGGAACCCGGAACCCGCGGACAACACGGCGGGGCCGGACAGGACCCCCCGGCCTGTCCGGCCCCACCACGCGCTGCCCCAGTACCGCCGCCTCCCCCGAAGCGGCGGCCTTTCCCCCGTGTCGCCGCCTCCCCCGAAGCCGCGACCCGTCCCCCCGTCCCCCCGTACGCCTCAGGCCACCAGCTCGCCGAAGGACTCCTCCTCGTCACGGCCGAAGCTGAGGACCTGGTCCTCGCGCAGCCGGCGGAGCGACCGCCAGATGCTCGACTTCACCGTGCCGACACTGATGTCGAGGATGGACGCGATCTCCGGGTCCGTGCGGCCCTCGTAGTAGCGGAGGACCAGCATCGTGCGCTGGAGTTCGGGCAGCCGCGCGAGCGCCTGCCACAGCACCGCCCGCAGCTCCGTGCCGCGCATCGCGTCCGTGTCGCCCACCGTCTCCGGCAGCTCCTCGGTCGGGTACTCGTTCAGCTTGCGCCTGCGCCACGCGCTGATGTGCAGGTTGGTCATGGTGCGGCGGAGGTATCCGCCGACCGCCGCCTTGTCACTGATCCGGTCCCATGCCCGGTACGTCGAGAAGAGGGCGCTCTGCAGCAGGTCCTCGGCCTCGAACCGGTCTCCGGTCAGGTGGTAGGCGGTCGCGTACAGGGAGGCGCGGCGCTCCTGGACGTAGGCCGTGAACGCCGCTTCGGCGTCCTCGGTCCGCGTCCCGGGCTTCCGCTCCCCCGTGACCTCCCCGTACGCGTTTCCCCCGTTGGCCCCGCTTCCCCCGTGGCCCCCGTTTCCCCCCGTGGGCGCGTCAACCATCGTCAGGTACGACGAGTGCTGACGCCCGGCGCCACGGACGCATCCCCGTACGCCCCCCTGAGCGCCGGACTTCTCCGTGCTCCGGCCGACGTCGTGGAGACGCGTGGCAACTGCGCTTGAGGTGGTGCTGTGCAGTGTGTTCATCTCGCGCCCCCCATCGGTGGAGTCCGTTCGTTCCTTGTGCCAACGAGCTTGCCGGGGCAGTTTCATGGCCCTGTCCCCCGACTGTCACAGGCCTGTCACAGGGCATGTCGGGCCCGTGTCCGTTCCGTGGAGGTGCCGGGTACGGAGGATCAAGTAGGGGGCACAGTCGTCCTACAGCACCCCGATGGGCCAGAATGGCCCCTGTGCCTTTCCTGTTGCTGATCGAGGACGACGACGCCATCCGCACGGCCCTCGAACTCTCCCTGTCACGCCAGGGCCACCGTGTGGCCACCGCGGCGACGGGAGAGGACGGCCTTGAGCTGCTGAGGGAGCAACGCCCGGACCTCGTCGTGCTGGACGTGATGCTGCCCGGGATCGACGGTTTCGAGGTCTGCCGGCGCATCCGGCGCACCGACCAGCTGCCGATCATTCTGCTGACCGCGCGCAGCGACGACATCGACGTCGTGGTGGGACTGGAGTCCGGCGCGGACGACTACGTGGTGAAACCCGTGCAGGGCCGGGTGCTCGACGCCCGTATCCGTGCGGTGCTGCGCCGTGGTGAGCGCGAGTCGACCGACTCGGCGACCTTCGGAAGTGTCGTCATCGACCGTTCGGCGATGACCGTCACCAAGAGCGGGGAGGACCTGCAGCTCACGCCCACCGAGCTGCGTCTCCTCCTCGAACTGAGCCGCAGGCCCGGTCAGGCCCTGTCCCGGCAGCAGTTGCTGCGGCTGGTGTGGGAACACGACTACCTCGGTGACTCGCGGCTCGTGGACGCCTGCGTGCAGCGGCTGCGCGCGAAGGTGGAGGACGTGCCGTCCTCGCCGACCCTGATCCGTACCGTGCGTGGTGTGGGCTATCGGCTGGACTCGCCTCAGTGAGTGATTCCGCGAAACGTTCCATACTCGCGGGTCTTCGCTGGACCAGCCTCCGGCTGCGGCTGCTCGTCGTGTTCGCCCTGGTGGCGCTGACGGCGGCGGTGTCCGCGTCGGGCATCGCGTACTGGCTCAACCGTGAGGCGGTCCTGACACGTACGCAGGACACGGCGCTCGGAGACTTCCGCCGCCAGATGCAGCACCGGGCGGCGGCACTGCCGTCGCGGCCCACGAAGGACGATCTCCAGGACGCCGCCGAGCAGATGGCGACCAGCGGCCCCGGCTATCACGTCCTGCTGATCGACACCTACGACGGCAAACCGATCGTCGGGTCCTCCGACATCGACTCGTTCACCAAGGTCGACGTGCCCGCGTCGCTGCAGAAGCAGGTGAACAAGAAGCAGCCGCTGACGTCCGCCAACTCCTTTGAGTACCACCTGTTCTGGCAGCGCACGAGCATCGGCGGCACCCCGTACCTGGTGGCCGGTACGAAGATCATCGGTGGTGGCCCGGCCGGGTACATGCTGAAGTCGCTCGACCAGGAGCGTCAGGACCTCAATTCGCTGGCCTGGTCCCTGGGCATCGCCACGGCGCTGGCCCTCGTCGGCTCGGCGCTGCTCGCGCAGGCCGCGGCGACGACGGTGCTGCGGCCCGTCCAGCGGCTCGGTGACGCGGCCCGCAAGCTCGGCGAGGGCAAGCTGGACACCCGTCTCGTGGTTTCCGGAACCGACGAACTGGCCGATCTCTCGCGTACGTTCAACAGGACGGCGAGTTCGCTGGAGAAGAAGGTCGCGGACATGAGCGCGCGGGAGGAGGCGAGCCGCAGGTTCGTCGCCGACATGTCGCACGAGCTGCGGACCCCGCTGACCGCGATCACCGCCGTCGCCGAGGTGCTGGAGGACGAGGCGGACAGCCTCGACCCGATGATCGCACCGGCCGTGCATCTGGTCGTGAGCGAGACCCGGCGGCTGAACGACCTGGTCGAGAACCTCATGGAGGTCACCCGCTTCGACGCGGGTACGGCCCGGCTGGTGCTGGACACGGTGGACGTCGCCGACCAGGTGACCGCCTGCATCGACGCCCGTGCCTGGCTGGACGCGGTCGACCTGGACGCGGAGCGCGGCATGATGGTGCGGCTCGATCCGCGCCGCCTCGACGTGATCCTGGCCAATCTCATCGGCAACGCGCTGAAGCACGGCGGGTCACCTGTACGGGTGGCGGTGCGGACCGATGACGAGGAGCTGGTCATCGAGGTGCGCGACCACGGTCCGGGTATCCCGGAGGACGTCCTGCCCCATGTGTTCGACCGTTTCTACAAGGCGAGCGCCTCCCGGCCGCGTTCCGAGGGCAGCGGTCTGGGTCTGTCGATCGCCATGGAGAACGCGCACATCCACGGCGGTGACATCACCGCCTTCAATTCGCCGGGCGGCGGCGGGGCGGTGTTCGTCCTGCGGCTGCCGCGCGACGAGGAGCGGCTGACCGACGCCCCGGGTGACGACGACCCCGACCGGCACGAGGAGGGTGACGCGAAGTGAGGCGCGGCGAGCTCACGGACGGCGCACCCCGCCGGGGCCGTCCGACCGGACGCCCGGCCCGGGCCGGGGCGGCGCTGGCGGCTGTCGTGTCCGTGGCGGCGCTGGCCGCGGGCTGCGGGATCAGGAGCACGTCGGTGCCCGTGGACGCCGGGGCGGCCCCCTCGCGGGTGCCGTGCCGCACGTCGTCGGGGCCGGCGAGCGCGCCACCGCAGGAGACCGTCGCGGTGCGGATCTATCTCGTCTGCGCGTCGCAGCTGGTGACCGTGGAGCGCACCGTCGAGGTCGACGAGTCCCGGTCCGACCCGGTCCTGGTCGCGCAGGCCCTCCTGGGCGAGTTGCAGCGGGATCCGTCCGCCGACGAGCGGAGCGCGGGATTCGCCACCGACGTGCCGTCGGGGCTACGGGTCACCGAGGCCCACGTGGGTGACCCGAAGGGCACGCTGCGCCTCAGCGAACAGCCCGAGGACCTGCCCGCGGAGTCGCTGGCGCAGCTGGTGTGCTCGTACGCGGAGAGCGAGCCCCTGGCCTCCGGCGGCTCGGTGATCCTGGGCGGCCCGGGCAACTACGCCCCGAGGGCCTACCTCTGCACCTCGGAAACGAAGTCCCGCCCCGCCAATGTCCCCACCCTCGGAGCGCTCAAACTCTCGTAACGCTCGGTGGGACTCCAGGGACGGCGGAGTGTCCGTTTTACCCCTTATCGACGTCCCTGGCTTCCCACCGACCCGCACAACGGCGGAGCGGGCGGAACCGATCCTGCCGGTCGTGGCGTCTTGGTGTGCGTGCGTCACAGTTCGGACGGCCGGGCCGTCATCCATTTCCGCGCGGCGGGGGTCGTCCTCCTCCTCGCGCATCTGCTGTTCGTCGGCTGGCTGACGCTGCGCCCGCTGGACGTGCCCTGGATGACGGCGGCGAATCTGCAGCCCCTCGCGGGAATCAGGGCCGACCTGGCCCTCGGCCCCGTCGAGGCGGCGCGCCGGATCGGCGAGGGGCTGCTGCTGCTGGCTCCGCTGGGCGTACTGCTGCCGATGGCCGGGGGGCGGCTGCTGGTCTCCCCGTGGGCCTCGATGGCCCGTACGGTCGCCGCCGGGGCGCTGATCTCGATGGCCATCGAGCTGGGGCAGACCGGAGTGCCGGGGCAGGTCGTCGACGTCGACTCGATGCTGCTGAACACCACCGGTGTCGCGCTCGCCCATCTGCTGGTCGTCCCGGTGAGCCGGGCACGGTTGCGCCGGGGGGACCGGGCGGGGGCCGGTGACATCTCCCGGCTCGGCCACGAGCTCCGCTCCTTCGGGAGCGAGTCCCCTCAGGGGGCGACCCCGACGATTTCCAGGGTCGGTATCGCCCCGTAGAGCGATGCTTTGCACCCCTTGCGGAGCCACTATGGAGGTACCGGGAGCGCGACGGAGCCGCCCCCGCAGACGGTTCACGAAGGAGCCCACCATGGCCGCACTTACCCGCCCTGTTGACGGACGCATGATCGGTGGGGTGTGCGCGGCGCTGGCACGGCGCTTCGGCACCTCCGCACGGACGATGCGGATCATCTTCGTGGTCTCGTGCCTGCTTCCCGGCCCCCAGTTCCTGGTCTACCTGGCGCTGTGGCTGCTGCTGCCGTCGGAGAAGACCGCGTCCGCGACGGCCTGGTGACCTGCGGGACCACGGGGAGGGGCCGGGGGAGACCGGGAAGAAAGCACGGAGAGAGCGCACGATGGGGCGTACACCCTGGCCGGGTGTACGCCCCCTCTGTGTGTACGGGTGGTCAGCCGCCGATCGGCAGGACGCCGGTCAGGCCGCCCGCGGGCAGGCCGCCGAGCAGGTTGGTGCCCGGGGCGGACAGGTCGCTGCTGCCGCCCTGTCGGTCGAGGAGGCCGCCGGCGGCCTTCTGCACGGCGGGCAGCGCGTCGGTCACGGAGTCGAGCGCGAGACCGGCGGGCAGCGCGGCGGCGGCGGCGTCGACGGGCAGTGCGACGGCGGAGGCGCTACCCGCACCGGCGGCGGCGAAAGCGGCACCGAGAACGGCGACACCGAGGGTCCTGACAGCAGACTGCTTCATGTGACATTCATCCTTGGGGAAGGGGATGGGAGCGGCTCTGCAACCTAGTCAGCCCACCATCCCTCCCGCAAACATGCCGGGACACGGAAAACGGCCGGGATTCGGCGTCCCCGGCCGTTTCCCTTTAGGTCCGCTCAGCCCTCGACGGCAGAAGAACCGCTGGTCACAGCCGTCTGACGGAAGAGCCACTCGGACTTCAGTTCCGCGTATCCGGGCTTGACGACATCGTTGATCATGGCCAGACGTTCATCGAAAGGAATGAACGCTGATTTCATCGCATTGACTGTGAACCATTGCATGTCATCGAGCGTGTATCCGAATATCTCGGTCAGCCGCTCGAATTCCTGGCTCATGCTCGTACCGCTCATCAGCCGGTTGTCCGTGTTCACGGTGGCGCGGAAGTGCAGCTTCCGCAGGAGTCCGATGGGGTGCTCCGCGTACGAGGCGGCGGCGCCGGTCTGGAGGTTGGAGGTCGGGCAGAGCTCCAGCGGGATGCGCTTGTCCCGTACGTAGGAGGCGAGGCGGCCGAGCGTCACGCTGCCGTCCTCCGCGACCTCGATGTCGTCGATGATGCGGACGCCGTGGCCGAGCCGGTCGGCGCCGCACCACTGCAGGGCCTGCCAGATCGACGGCAGCCCGAAGGCCTCGCCCGCGTGGATGGTGAAGTGGTTGTTCTCGCGCTTGAGGTACTCGAACGCGTCGAGGTGCCGGGTGGGCGGGTAGCCGGCCTCGGCGCCCGCGATGTCGAAGCCGACGACGCCCAGGTCGCGGTAGCGGTTGGCGAGTTCGGCGATCTCAAGGGCGCGGGCGGCGTGCCGCATCGCGGTCAGGAGGGCGCCGACGCGGATGCGGCGGCCGTTGGCGCGGGCCCGGCGCTCGCCCTCCCGGAAGCCCTCGTTGACCGCTTCGACGACCTCTTCGAGGGTCAGCCCCTCGGTGAGGTGCTGCTCGGGCGCGTACCGCACCTCGGCGTAGACGACGCCGTCCTCGGCGAGGTCCTCGGCGCACTCCGCGGCCACCCGGACCAGGGCGTCACGGGTCTGCATGACGGCGCAGGTGTGGGCGAACGTCTCCAGGTAGCGCTCCAGCGAACCGGAGTCCGCCGCCTCGCGGAACCAGACGCCGAGTTTGTCGGGTTCGGTCTCGGGCAGCACGTCGTAGCCCTGCTCCCGCGCCAGTTCGACGATGGTGCCGGGGCGCAGGCCACCGTCGAGATGGTCGTGGAGGAGCACCTTGGGCGCGCGGCGGATCTGGTCGGGACCGGGGACGTTCGGGGTCTGGCTCGTCATTGGGGCACTGTAGCGCCTACGCGCGTAGAGCGCCGAGCGTCGATGCGTAACAGTGACCGCGAAGTCGGGTGGAATACATCTGCCCTTCTGACACTGTTCTGTCATGGCACAGCGCGCACTTCCCCTGCCTGCTGCGAGGCTGGGACGGGCCGTTCACACGGCTGGAGCACCACCTGAGGTCAGCGGCGTGGCCCTGCTGCTCCCGGACGGCGAGACCGAGTCCCGTCGCCGTCCCTCCACCTTGTCGTACGCGGTACAGCTCCCGTTCGCCCGGATGCTGGCGCGGGCCGGGCACGAGGACGGTCTCGCGGTGCACGTGGTGCACTACCGCCGGCGCGGCTGGAACGCGGACGCGGATCCGGTGGCCGACACGCGGTGGGCCGCGGACGAGGTCGTACGGCGCTACGGCGACGTCCCGGTCTGCCTCGTCGGGCACGGGATGGGGGGCCGGGCCGCGCTGCGGGCGGGCGGGCACGGGGCGGTCACCTCCGTGCTGGCGATGGCCCCCTGGCTGCCGGACGCGGGGGAGCCGGAGCCCGAGCCGGTGAGGCACCTGGCGGGGCGCCGGGTGCTGATCGTGCACGGCACGAACGACGCCCGGACGGATCCGGAGCTCTCCTACCGGCTGGCCGAGCGGGCCAAGAAGGCCAACCGGGACATCTGCCGCTTCGAGGTCCACTCGGACGGGCACGCGCTGCGGCAGCACCGGTCCGAAGTGGTGGCGCTGGCCGCGGACTTCATACGCGGGTCGCTGTTCTCCCGGTCGTACGCCCGGCCGGTCGCCGACGCGTTCGCCGCGCCGCCGCCGCTGGGTCTGCGGATGCCGCTGGCGGCGGGCTTCGGGGAGTCCCTGCGGCACCACTGAGGGCTTCGGGCCGAGCCCCTGCGTGCTCCGGTGCGGCGACCTCCGCCGCGCCGGGGCTCAGTCGGGCAGCAGGTTCCCGCGGCGGGACAGCAGGAAGCGTTTGAAGGCGGCCACCGGTGGGGTGTCGGGGTGGCCGTCCAGCCAGGCGACCCCGATCTCGCGGGCGGCGCGCGGCGCGGTGACCGTCAGCTCGACCACGCCCGGCCGGGCGACGGCGGGCGGCGGCAGCAGGGCGACGCCGAGCCCTGCCGCGACCAGTCCGCGCAGGGTCTCGGCCTCCTCGCCCTCGAACGCCACCCGTGGGGTGAAACCGGCCTCCGTACAGAGGTCGTCGGTGATCCGCCGTAGCCCGTAACCGGGTTCGAGGGTGACGAACGTTTCGTCGGCGGCCTCGGCGAGCCGGACGCGCCTGCGGCCGGCCAGCCGGTGGTCGTCGGGGACGACCAGGCGCAGCCGCTGTTCGTCGAGGCGGCGGCTGACGAGGTCGGGGGCGTCCGGGACGGGCGAGGTGAGGCAGAGGTCGAGGCCGCCCGCCCGCAGGCGCTCGATCATCGCCTCGCCGTAGTTCTGGACGAGCTGGAAGCGGACCCGGGGATGGTCGACCCGGAAGGCGCGGATGAGGGCGGGCACCGTTTCGGAGCCCATCGTGTGGAGGAAGCCGAAGGCGACCTTGCCCGCCGTCGGGTCGGCGTCGGCGCGGACCGAGTCGGCGGCCTTCTCGACCTCGGCCAGCGCGCGTTCGGCCGAGCCGAGGAAGGTGCGGCCGGCGGGGGTGAGGGAGACGGTCCGGCCCCGGCGGGCGAACAGGGCGACGCCCAGATCCTGTTCGAGCCTGACCATGGCGCGCGACAGGGTCGACTGCGGGACTCCGAGCTCGTGCGCGGCGCGGGTGACGTGCTCGTGCCGGGCCACGGCCTCGAAGTACGCGAGGCGTGGGGCGAGCACGGCCCGGATGTCTTCTTCGTAACTGCTCGGTGACAGCCGAGGCCGTGAGCTGCTTTGATGCACCATGGGAACGATTATGGCCGTTTCATGCATTGGACGCATGAAAGCGGGCGGCCTACGTTCGACGTATGCCTCCTGCCAGTACCGGGGCGTCCACCATCACGCTGGGCGCCGCCGCTCCGTCATCCACCGCCACCACCGCTCCGGTCACCCCGGTCACTCGTGACGCCACGGCCACTCCGGCCCCCTCTGCCGCTCCAATCACCCCGGACCGCCTGGAGCCGGACCGTCTGGAGCCGGGCCGTCCCGGCTTCCGGCGCATGAGTTTCGCGCTCTTCGCCGCCGGGGTCGCGGCCTTCGCGCTCCTGTACTCCACCCAGGCCCTCCTGCCCGCCGTCTCCGCCTCCTTCGGCGCCACGGCCGGCCAGGCGAGCTGGACGGTCTCCGCCGCGACCGGTGCGCTGGCGCTGTGCGTGCTGCCGCTGAGCGCCCTCTCGGAGCGTTTCGGGCGGCGCCAGATGATGACCGCGTCGCTGACGGTCGCGGTACTGATCGGGATGCTCATCCCCTTCGCCCCGTCACTGGGCTGGCTGATCGCGCTGCGCGCGGTCCAGGGCGCGGCACTGGCAGGCCTGCCCGCCTCCGCGATGGCGTACCTGGCCGAGGAGGTCAGGCCCAAGGCACTGGTGGCGGCGATCGGCCTGTTCGTGGCGGGCAACAGCATCGGCGGGATGAGCGGCCGGATCCTGGGCGGCTGGGTCGCCCAGCTGTGGGGCTGGCGTGCGGCGCTGGGTGCCGTCGGGCTGCTCGCCGTGGCGTGCGCGGTCGTGTTCCACTTCCTGATCCCCAAGGCCCGCAACTTCACGCCCGGTTCGCTGAACCCGAAGGCACTGGCGAAGACCGTCGGCACCCATCTCTCCGACCCGCTGCTGCGCCGCCTGTACGCGATCGGTGCCCTGTTCATGACGGTGTTCGGCGCGGTCTACACCGTGATCGGCTACCGGCTCGTCGAGGCGCCGTTCAGCCTCCCGCAGGGCGTCGTCGGCTCGGTCTTCCTGGTCTACCTCGTCGGTACGGTCTCCTCCGCCGCGGCCGGCCGGCTGGTCGCCCGGCTGGGGCGCCGGGGCGCGCTGTACCTCGCGGTCTCCACCACGGCCGCCGGTCTGCTGCTGTCCCTGGCCGGTCAGCTGGTCCTCGTCCTGCTCGGCCTGGTCCTGATCACGGCCGGCTTCTTCGCCGGGCACGCGGTCGCCTCGTCCTCGGTGAGCCGTACGGCGACCACGGGCCGCGCCCAGGCGTCGGCGCTGTACCAGTCCACGTACTACCTGGGCTCCAGCGCGGGCGGCACGCTCGGCGCGGTCGCCTTCCACGCCGGAGGGTGGGCGGGCACCGTCGCCCTGGGCCTCCTCGCGGTCCTCGGCGTCGTGTCGATCACGCTCTTCGGGACCCGGGCCGCGCGGACCGAGCGCCTCCGGGCCCCCCGTACGGCGGCTGTGCGCAACTGAGACCTTCCGAGGTACAACCGCCGCTCCCCTGCGCGCGTCCAACAAGCGGAGGCACGGCACCGCACGGGAACGCGAAGGGGAGCGGACGCACATGAGAATCACGGGGAAGATACGCGGCGTACGGATGCGGCGCGGTACGGCGCTGTCCGTCGCCGGCCTGCTGGCCGCACCGGCCCTGGTCCTGGGCACCGGGACGGCCGCGCAGGCGGCGTCCTGCACGGCGGGGAAGGGTCCGTACCAGAAGCAGGTCGAGAAGTACCTGAAGCGGACCGCCGACGGCCGTCAGTCGACGGCGGACTGCCAGGCGATCCGCTCGTTCCAGGTGGCGAAGGGCATTACGCCCGCCATCGGGTACGCGGGGCCGGTCACCTGGCGCACGATGAAGACGATCACCGCTCAGAAGGCGGCCGGGAAGAACCCCAACGCCGCGAAGAAGTGCCCCACCAACAGGGGCCGCATCGCGTGCGTGGACCTGACCAGGCAGCTGAGCTGGATCCAGGACGGCAGCAAGCTGAAGTTCGGCCCGGTGGCGGTGCGGACGGGACGCGACGGCGCGGAGACGCGGACCGGTTCGACGAAGATCTACTGGCGGAACATCAACCACTGGTCGACGCTCTACGACGTGCGGATGCCGTACGCGCAGTTCTTCGACGGCGGCCAGGCGTTCCACTCGGTCACCAAGTCCATGTACAACAACCCCGGGTCGGCGGGCTGCGTCAACATGCGCCCCTCGGACGCGAAGTCGTACTGGAACCTGCTGAAGAACGGCGACGACGTCTTCGTGTACGGACGCAAGCCCGGCACCTGATCAGCGGTTTCCGTGCTTCCCACCCCCGTTGTCAGTGCCCTGGGGTAGCTTCCGCAGTGCCGGGTGAGCGGTGTCACAGCGCAACAGGGGTGGAGTGCAGCGATGAGTGATGTGGCGGCCACGGCCGACATCGACAGCCGTCTGGAAGGACACCGGGTCGAGCTGACCGGTTACTGCTACCGGATGCTCGGCTCGGCCTTCGAGGCGGAGGACGCGGTCCAGGACACCCTGGTGCGTGCCTGGCGCAACATCGACAAGTTCGAAGGCCGTTCCTCGCTGCGCTCCTGGCTCTACCGGATCGCGACGAACGTGTGTCTGGACATGCTGAAGGCGGGCAACAAGCGGGCCAGGCCGGTGGACCTCACCGGCCCGAGCCCGCTGGCGCAGGCCGCTCTCAACCCGCTCCCGGAGAACACCTGGCTGGAGCCGATGCCGGACGGCCGCGTCCTGCCGTCGGTGGCCGACCCGGCGGAGGCCGCCGTGGCCCGGGAGTCCGTGCGTCTGGCGTTCGTCGCCGCCCTCCAGCACCTGCCGCCCAAGCAGCGTGCGGTGCTGATCCTGCGCGAGGTCCTGGCGTGGAGGGCGAGCGAGGTCGCCGAGCTTCTCGACTCCTCGGTCGCCTCGGTCAACAGCGCCCTGCAGCGGGCCAGGGCGACGCTGGCGGACACGGACAGTTCGGCCCCGGACACCGCGAATCCGCTGGACGAGGAGCAGCGCAAGCTCCTCGACCGGTACGTGGCGGCGTTCGAGGGGTACGACATGGCGGCGCTGACCGCGCTGCTCCGCGAGGACGCCGTGATGACGATGCCGCCGTTCGACCTCTGGCTGCAGGGGCACGAGGACATCACGGGCTTCATGCTCAGCATCGGTGCGGGCTGTGCGGGTTCCCGGCTGGTGGCGACCGAGGCCAACGGCACTCCGGCCTTCGCGCACTACAAGCCGGATCCGGACGGCCCGGGCTTCGTGCCGTGGGCGGTGCAGGTCATCGACATCTCGGACGGTGCGATCACCGGGATGCACTGCTTCCTGGACACCCCGCGCTGGTTCCCGCTGTTCGGGTTCCCGGACCATCTGGACGACGCGGCGTCATGAGGATCAGCAGGCCGGTGGTGACCGGCTGGGCGCTGCTCGTGGTGGGCGGCTGGGCGGCGACGCTGTGGCTGGGCGAGCCGTCCGCCACGGCCGGCCCGCGCCCGGCGCCGGCGTCCGGCAGCGCCCCGGGCGACGCCGCCCCCGGGCCCCAGCCGGAGGGCTCGTGCGCGGCGGCGCGGGTGGCACCGTCACCCGTGGCGAGCGCCGCCCCGCTGCTCAGGACGGAGAACATGGAGACGAGAGCGGTGCAGCGCCTGTGCGATCACGCCGTGATCCGCCGCTGAGCGCCGTCAGCCCGGGATTCGCCGCGGCCTGCTGAGCCGGGTCACCCCGGGTCGGGGTCGACCCGGATGTGGCCCACCACGTCCGTCAGTCCCACGAGGTCGAGCAGGGCCGAGAGCTCGGCCGGTACGTTGCGCAGCCGGATCTCGGCGTCCCCGGCCCGGCGTGCGACGAGCCCCAGCCGGGCCACCGCCTCGACCAGGGCGAGATCCGGGCGTATGACGCCGCCCACGTCGCAGTCCACGACGGTCGTCGCGGCGGGCGGGCCCGCCGCGGCCGTACGGCTGTCCAGCAGGGCCTCCAGCCGGGCACAGAGCTCCGGCACCTCGGCGCGGGTGACGCGGCCGGTGAGGACGAGGGCGTTCGGGGTCGGTGCATCCACACCACAGAGACCGACGGGACGCCCGGAACTCATCGCTGCGCCGGGCGGGTGTCTCAGCTCACCGGGAACATCCCGGTGTCCAGGTCCAGAGCGAACGGCTTCGGCAGCGTCAGCGTCTCGCCGTATTCGACGGCCTCCAGGACCCGGTAGGTGCCGTCACTCGGCTCCCCGTACAGGGTGGCGGTCGGGCGGCCGGTGTGCCACGGGTCGAGAAGCAGGAACAGTTCCACGCCTGCCCTGGCGTATCCGTGCGCCTTGCCGATGCGGTCGTGGTTGGCGTTGGCCGGTGAGGTGATCTCGACGACGAGCCGGACCTCTTCCGCCGGTACGCGATTGCCGGGCCCGGACGCGACCTCCCTCGGCAGGACGACGAGATCGGGAATGTACAGCCCGGCCCGTCCGGGCACGGAGACACCGAGGGTCTGGTAGATCCCCCAGTCCTCCGGGATCACGGAGTACAGCCTGCGCTGGAGCAGCTCCGCGGTGGTGTTGTGGTCCTTGGACGGCGGTGGCGACACGGTGACGATCCCCTCGATGATCTCCACCTTGCAGCCCTCGGGTGCGTCCGTCTCCTCCCAGATACGGACGAGGTCGTCCCATCCCTGGCCGTTGCCCGGGACGGGATCGACGGTGAGTGCGCTCATGGCGGTCTCCTCTTCCGGTGCGTCACCGAGTCCAGCATGCCGAACGGGACCGGTGGTGGTCCACCGGTCCCGTTCACCCGAAAGGGAAAGCCGCAGGTCAGGCGATACGTTCCCGCACGACCGGCGTGGCGGCGAACGGCGTGCCGGCGGGGGCGATGTCGTACGAGCCGGGCAGGGCCTTCAGCGCGTACTCGAACTTCTCGGGGGTGTCGGTGTGCAGGGTCAGCAGCGGTTGGCCCTCGGTCACTGTGTCACCGGGCTTGGCGTGCAGTTCGACGCCCGCGCCCGCCTGCACCGGGTCCTCCTTGCGGGCGCGGCCGGCACCGAGGCGCCAGGCGGCGACGCCGACGTCGTACGCGTCCAGGCGGGTCAGCACACCGGAGGCCGGGGCGGTGATCACGTGCTGCTCGCGGGCGACGGGGAGTGCGGCGTCCGGGTCGCCGCCCTGGGCGGAGACCATGCGGCGCCACACGTCCATGGCGGAGCCGTCGGCGAGCGCCTTCTCCGGGTCGGCGTCCTTGAGTCCGGCCGCGTCGAGCATCTCGCGGGCCAGGGCCAGCGTCAGGTCGATGACGTCCTTGGGGCCGCCGCCCGCGAGGACCTCGACGGACTCGCGTACCTCCAGGGCGTTGCCCGCGGTCAGGCCGAGCGGGGTGGACATGTCGGTGAGCAGCGCGACCGTCCGCACACCGCTGTCGGTGCCGAGCGCGACCATGGTGGAGGCCAGTTCGCGGGCGTCCTCGAGGGTCTTCATGAAGGCGCCGGAGCCGACCTTGACGTCCAGGACGAGCGCGCCGGTGCCCTCGGCGATCTTCTTGGACATGATCGAGCTGGCGATGAGCGGGATGGCCTCTACGGTGCCGGTGACGTCGCGGAGCGCGTACAGCTTCTTGTCGGCGGGGGCGAGTCCGTCACCGGCCGCGCAGATGACGGCGCCGGTGGTGTCGAGGACGTTCAGCATCTCGGCGTTGGAGAGGTGCGCGCGCCAGCCGGGGATGGACTCCAGCTTGTCGAGTGTGCCACCGGTGTGGCCGAGCCCCCGGCCGCTGAGCTGCGGCACGGCCGCGCCGCAGGCGGCGACGAGCGGGGCGAGCGGCAGGGTGATCTTGTCGCCGACGCCGCCGGTGGAGTGCTTGTCGGTGGTGGGGCGGGAGAGCGCGTCGAAGTTCATCCGCTCGCCGGAGGCGATCATCGCGGCGGTCCAGCGGGCGATCTCGGTACGGTTCATGCCGTTCAGCAGGATCGCCATGGCCAGCGCGGACATCTGCTCGTCGGCGACCTCGCCGCGGGTGTACGCGTCGATGACCCAGTCGATCTGCTCGGGGCTGAGCTCGCCTCGGTCCCGCTTGGTGCGGATGACGGAGATGGCGTCCATGGGAGGGAATCCTTCCGGCCGGTTGCGTACGCGGGAGTCCCGAATGACTCTACGCGCATAGAGAATGATGGATCATCGGACGGCCCGGCCGGGACCGGCCGAATCGAGCCAGCCCGGCATCGTGAGGGCGACCCCGGCCAGTCGGCGAGAACGAACAGGGGGCTAGCAGGGGGCGAGCAGGGGGTGGAGGGGCCGCCGGACGACCCCGGAAGCCCCTCCGCCCCGCACTACCCCAGGTGCTGTGGCCCGAAGGCCTGCGGCAGCATCTCGTCGAGCGTCCGGAGGCCGTCCGGCGTCTCCAGGACGAGCTCCGGGCCTCCGAACTCGTACAGCAGCTGCCGGCACCGCCCGCACGGCACGAGCACCGAGCCCGTGCCGTCCACGCAGGTGAAGTGGGTCAGCCGGCCGCCGCCCGTGGCGGCCAGCTGGGAGACCAGGCCGCACTCGGCGCACAGGCCGATGCCGTACGACGCGTTCTCCACGTTGCAGCCGACGATCGTGCGCCCGTCGTCGACGCGGGCCGCCACACCGACCGGGTAGCCCGAGTACGGGGCGTACGCCCGGGACATCGCGTCCCGGGCGGCCGTCCGCAGCGCCTCCCAGTCGACCGGGGGCGGCGGTGTCACTTGCCCTCACCCTTGCGGTACGGCAGGCCGTCCGCCTTGGGCATCCGCAGCCGCTGCGCCGACAGGGCGAGCACGAGGAGCGTGGTGACGTACGGGGCGGCGTCGACGAACTGGCTCGGGACCTGGTCCGTCAGCGCGTACCAGGTGAACAGCAGCGCGGAGCAGGCCGCCGAGATCACCGCGGCGACGTACTTCTTGCGGTAGAGCTGCCAGACCGCGGCGATCACCAGCAGGATCGCCAGGAGCAGCAGCATCGCGTGCACGTTCTCCGCGCCGCCGCGCAGCTTGAGGCTGTCGGTGAACCCGAAGAGCCCGGCGCCCAGGGCCATTCCGCCCGGCATCCAGTTACCGAAGATCATGGCGGCGAGACCGATGTAGCCACGGCCGCCGGTCTGGCCCTCCTGGTAGATGCTGGTGGCGACGATGGCGAGGAAGGCACCGCCGAGGCCGGCCAGTCCGCCGGAGATGGTGACGGCGATGTACTTGTACTTGTAGACGTTCACGCCGAGGGTCTCGGCGGCCACCGGGCTCTCGCCGCAGGAGCGGAGCCGCAGACCGAACGCCGTGCGCCACAGGACCCACCAGGTGACGGGGATCAGCAGCAGGGCGACGACGGTCAGCAGGGACAGTCCGGTGACGAGGCCGCCGATGATGCCGGCGAGGTCGGAGACGAAGAACCAGTGGTGTTGTTGGAGGTCCTGCATCCAGTCCGACAACCCCGGAACGGTGATCTTGTCGATCTCCTCCAGGCGGGGGGACTGCTTGGAGGAACCGCCCGGCTCCTGGGCGAAGGTGAAGTTCGAGAGGTAGCGGGTGACCCCGACGGCGAGGATGTTGATCGCCACACCGGAGACGATGTGGTTCACGCCGAAGGTGACGGTGATGACCGCGTGCAGCAGACCGCCGAGCGCGCCGCCGATGATGCCGAACAGCACACCCGCCCAGGGGCCCCACTGGAAACCGGCCCAGGCACCGAACCAGGTGCCGAGGATCATCATGCCTTCGAGGCCGATGTTGACGACGCCCGCCCGCTCGGCCCAGAGGCCGCCGAGGCCGGCGAGGCCGATGGGAACGGCCAGTTCCAGGGCGCCCGCGACCTGCCCGACGGAGGTCACGTCGTTCGCACCGCTGATCAGACGGACCAGCGAGACGAGGGCGAGCGCACCGGCGATGATCAGGAGGACGACGGGCAGGGAGAGCTTGCGGCGTCCGCCGCCCTTCTTGGGGGCGACGCGTGCGGCAGGGGCTTTGGTGCTCACAGGGCCGCCTCCTTCTCGGTCGTGAGGGCGTGGCCGGCGGCGAGCTCTTCGCCGACCTTCTGCTGCTGACGGCGGGTCCCGTAGCGCCGGACCAGCTCGTAGCTGATGACGACGGAGATCACGATCAGGCCCTGCATGATCGTGGCGATCTCCTTCTCGAACCCGAACTGGTCGAGCGGGGAAGACGCCTTGTCCAGGAACGCGATCAGCAGGGCGCTGAGGGCGATGCCCACCGGGTGGTTCCGGCCGAGCAGCGCGATGGTGATGCCGGTGAAGCCGATGCCGACCGGGAAGTCGAGGCTGTAGGTGTGGGTGTCGCCCAGCAGTGTCGGCATTCCGGCCAGGCCGGCGACCGCGCCGGAGATCAGCATCGAGGTGAGGATCATCTTCTTCGCGTCCACGCCGGAGGCCTGGGCCGCGCTCTCGCTGGCTCCCGTGGCCCGCAGGTCGAAGCCGAACCGGGTGCGGTTCAGGACGAACCAGTAGACGAGGCCGCAGCCGGCGGCGACGAAGGTGAATCCGTAGATCTCTCCGGCCTCGGCGCCCATGGACAGGCCCGGGAACCAGCCGGACTCCGGGATCTCGCCCGTGGTCAGGTTGTTGGAGCCTGCTGCCTGGTCACCGAAGTTCTTCGGCAGGATCAGCCAGGCGATCAGCGAGGTCGCGATGGAGTTGAGCATGATCGTCGAAACGACCTCGCTCACTCCGCGGGTCGTCCTGAGTACGCCCGCGATGCCCGCCCAGAACGCGCCGACGAGCATCGCCACGATCACGATCAGGGCGATCTGGAGCGGTCCGGGGAGGTTGACGCTCGCGCCGACCAGGGCGGCCATCATCGCCGCGAGGCGGTACTGGCCGTCGACGCCGATGTTGAAGAGGTTCATCCGGAAGCCGACCGCGACCGCGAGAGCGGCGAGGTAGTACGTACCGGCCTGGTTGATGATCAGTACCTGAACGTCGGAGTACGACGCCTGCTCGAACAGCAGTCGGTACAGCTCGAACGGGTCGCGGTTCGACACGAGCAGCACCAGGGTGCTGAGCGCGAAGGCCACGACCAGGGCGAGTACCGGCCCGGCGAAGCCCAGGATCAGCCGGTCCTTGTCGAATTTCTTCATCGGGCCTCGTCCTCCGGTGCTGCTTCGAGGTGACCGGCGGCGGCGCCGGTCATGGCCGAGCCCAGTTCCTCGGGGGTGATGGTGGCGGGGTCGGCGTCCGCCACGAGCTTTCCGCGGTACATGACGCGCAGGGTGTCGGAGAGCCCGATGAGCTCGTCCAGGTCCGCCGAGATGAGCAGGACGGCGAGTCCTTCGCGGCGGGCCGCGCGGATCTGGTCCCAGATCTGTGCCTGCGCGCCGACGTCCACGCCACGGGTGGGGTGGGCGGCGATCAGGAGCTTGGGGTCGTGGCTCATCTCGCGGCCGACGATCAGCTTCTGCTGGTTGCCGCCGGACAGGGAGCCGGCCGTGACCTCGATGCCGGGGGTGCGGACGTCGTACTCGCGCACGATCCGCTCGGTGTCGTGGCGGGCCGCCTTCGGGTCGAGCAGGAAGCCCCGGCTGTTGGGCTTCTCGCTGACGTGGCCGAGGATGCGGTTCTCCCAGAGCGGTGCGTCCAGCAGGACCCCGTGCCGGTGCCGGTCCTCGGGGATGTAGCCGATGCCGTCCTCGCGCCGCTTGCGCGTGGGCGCGCGCGTGATGTCCTCGTCGCCCAGGGTGATCACCCCGCTGTCGGCCGACCGCATCCCGATGAGGGCGTCGATCAGCTCGGTCTGGCCGTTGCCCTCGACGCCCGCGATGCCGAGGACCTCGCCCTTGTGGATGGTGAGGCCGATGTCGGACAGGACGTCACGGACGACTCCGTCCGGGTCCGTCACGCTGAGGGAGAGCCCCTTGACGCGGAGCATCGGCACATCCGTCACCGTGGACTCACGGGTCTCGGGCGACGGCAGTTCGCTGCCGACCATCAGCTCGGCGAGCTGCTTGGTGGTGGTGTGCGCGGGGTCGGCGGTGCCCACCGTCGTACCGCGCCGGATCACCGTGATCTCGTCGGCGACCGAGAGGACCTCGCCGAGCTTGTGCGAGATGAAGATGACGGTGAGGCCCTCGGCCTTGAGCTCGCGGAGGTTCGCGAAGAGCGCGTCGACCTCCTGCGGGACGAGCACCGCGGTCGGCTCGTCGAGGATGAGGATGCGGGCGCCGCGGTAGAGGACCTTGAGGATCTCCACGCGCTGGCGGTCGGCGACCCCGAGGTCCTCGACGAGCGCGTCGGGCCGGACACCCAGGCCGTACGCGTCGGAGATCTCCTTGATCTTCCTACGTGCGGCGGAGCCGATGCCGTACAGCTTCTCGCCGCCGAGGACGACGTTCTCCAGGACGGTGAAGTTGTCGGCGAGCATGAAGTGCTGGTGCACCATGCCGATGCCGCGCGCGATGGCGTCGCCCGGGTTGCCGAACGAGACCTGCTCGCCGTCCACGGCGATGGTGCCCTCGTCCGGCTTCTGCATGCCGTAGAGGATCTTCATCAGGGTGGACTTGCCGGCACCGTTCTCACCGACGAGGGCGTGGACGGTGCCCTTGCGGACGGTGATGCCGATGTCGTGGTTGGCGACGACGCCGGGGAAACGCTTGGTGATGCCGTGCAGTTCTACGGCAGGGGGGCTGCTGGACGCGTTGATGACGCACTCTCCTTGGCCGGACAGGAGCGGGAGCGGAGGGGCAAAGGGGCGGGGTGAAGTTATCGCGCCTGAGGGCTGTCTACACGCGTAGCGTTGCCGAATCGTCAAGCGCACGCGCACAGCACGGCCAGAACGCCGGGGTTCGAGGCCTGTCCGAGAGGGCACTGCAACGGGCGGAACTTCTTCGGGGAGTACCCCGTGGGCCCGGAGCAGCGACGCTGCGCGCTCCGGGCCCACGGGATCCAGCCGTACGACCGAGGTCGTTACGGGGCGGTCTTGACGGTGATCTTGCCGTCGATGATCTCCTGCTTGGCCTTGTCCACGGCGGCGATGACCTCGGTCATCTCGGTGAACTTCGGGTTGGACATGGCCAGGCCGACGCCGTCCTTGTCGAGGCCGTAACGGACCTCACCGTTCTCGGGCTTGCCGTCCTGGACGGACTTGATCAGGTTGAAGACCGAGTCCTCGACGTCCTTCGTGACCGAGGTCAGGATGGACTCCTTGTAGGCGGCGAGGCCTTCCTGGGCGTACTGGTCGGAGTCGACGCCGATGTTCCACTTGCCGGCCTTGGAGACGGCCTCGATCGCACCGGAACCGGCCAGACCGGCGGCCGAGTAGACCACGTCGGCGCCCTTGTCGAGCTGGCCCTGGGCGGCGGCCTTGCCGAGGTCGGGCTTGGAGAAGCCGTCGAAGTTCGGCGGCTGGGTCAGGTACTGCGGGATCACCTTCACCGACGGGTCGGTGTCCTTGACGCCCTGCGCGTAGCCGGCCTCGAACTTCTTGATCAGCGGGGTCTCGACACCGCCGATGAAGCCGACCGTCTTGGTCTTGGTGACCTTGGCGGCGGCGACACCCGCGAGGTAGGAGCCCTGCTCCTCGTTGAAGACGATGTTGGCGATGTTGTCGCCGGTCACCGATGCGTCGTCGATGATGCCGAAGGTGATCTTCGGGAACTTCGGCGCGACCTTCTTGATGGCGGGCGCGTAGGCGAACCCGACACCGATCACCGGGTTGTTGCCGGCGCGGGCGAGCGAGGTGAGGCGCTGGACCTTGTCCGCGTCCGACTCACCCTCGGAGGGCTCGGCCTCGGTGCCCTTGATGCCGAGGTCCTTCTCGGCGCGGGCGAGACCCGCGTAGGCGGCGTCGTTGAACGACTGGTCGCCGCGTCCGCCGATGTCGTAGGCGATGGCGGCCTTGCTGTCCTTCGAGTCGGAGCTGCTGCTCGACGAGGAGGACGAGTCGCCACACGCGGTAACGCTGAGCGCGAGCGCCGCGGACATAATGCCCACGGTGGCAATCCTGGTGATCCGGCGCAAGGGAAGGCTCCTTCAAACCTGACCGAAGCGCCTCTTCCGGCGCTGGTTTCGCCGAGATCGTAACGCGCGTAGATGTCAGATAATGACCTGTACGGAAGCCGTTATCGGATCGTCGCGAACAGAAGGTGTCCTGTCCGGTTACGAGCGGTTGCCTTCGAGCAGCGCGGAGGCGGTGAACAGCTCCACCCCGACGGTGATCGCCTCCTCGTCCACATCGAAGTCCCCCCGGTGCAGGTCCAGACCTCGGGTGTCTCCGGGCGTGCGGACTCCGAGCCTGGCCATGGCACCCGGGACGTGTTCCAGGTACCAGGAGAAGTCCTCGCCGCCCAGGCTCTGTTCGGTGTCCTCGATGGCATACGATCCGCGCCGGGCGGTCATCGCGGCGTCCAGCAGGCCGATCGACTCGGCGTCGTTCACGACGGGCGGCACCCCGCGGATGTAGTTGATCACCGTCTTGGCCCGGTGCATTCCGGCCACCTCGTCGATCGCCGCGTGGACCAGGTCCGGCGCCTCGCGCCAGGCCTTCAGATCGAGGCAGCGAACCGTTCCGGACAGCTCGGCGTGTTGCGGGATGACATTGGGCGCGTGGCCGGTCTCCAGCCGCCCCCAGGTGAGGACGAGCCCGGCGCGCGCGTCGACCCGGCGGGCGAGCAGCGCGGGTACGTCGACGGCGACCCTGGCGGCGGCGGTGACCAGGTCCGTGGTCAGGTGCGGCCGGGCGGTGTGCCCGCCGGGGCCGTCGAGGGTGACCTCCAGCCGGTCGCAGGCGGAGGTGATCGCGCCGATCCGGAGCCCGATCTTTCCCACGTCGACCTTGGGGTCGCAGTGCACTCCGAGGATCCGTCCGACCCCGTCCAGCACCCCGGACTCGATGGCGTCGGCCGCGCCGCCGGGCAGCACTTCCTCGGCGGGCTGGAAGAGCAGCCGCACGGGGTGCGGCAGCAACCCCTGCCGGTCGAGCTCGGTGAGGACGAGCCCGGCGCCGAGGACGGCGGTCGTGTGGACGTCGTGCCCGCAGGCGTGCGCCCGGTCGGGCACGGTGGACCGGTAGGAGACGCCGGCCTTGGTGTCGGGGATGGGCAGCGCGTCGATGTCGGCCCGCAGGGCCAGCATCGGCGTCACGCCGTCCCACTCCCCCACGTCACAGATGAGTCCGGTCCCGGACGGGAGCACCTTCGGCTCCAGCCCCGCTCTCTCCAGCCGGGCCTTGATGGCCGCGGTGGTGCGGAACTCCTGGTTGCCGAGCTCGGGGTGCATGTGCAGATCACGCCGGAAGGCGATCAGCTCGGCACGCAGCTCGTCGGACAGGCTGCCGGGCAGGGCACCTGGGCGGGAAGCTCCCCCGGGCAGCTCGGCCTCGGTGTGGGACGCGCGGGACTTCAACTGGTTCACCCAGTGAAGGGTAGGCCCCTTTCCCCTTCAACTGGCCACAGACCAGCAAAACTTCAGCCGCTCAGGCGAACAAAAAATGGTGTTGAGGCGTGTGACGGGCGATCTGGGTGGGTACACTCCCCCGCTTTTCAAGTGCTTCCCGACCGGCCCGCGAGGCCGGACACCGGCCTCCACCCGTCCGGGCCCACCCCCGGCCTCCTCCCTTTCCACCTCGGGCCCCTCCCCTTCCTTCGATTGTTCTACTATGATGCGAACAAGGGGGTAAACATGAAGCAGATGACAGGACGCGGCACCATGGCCGCGCTCACAGCCCTTCCCTTCTCCGTCGCGCTCGCCGTGGAACTGGTGCTGTTCGCCGTTCTGCGTGACCGGCTGCCCGACCCGCTGGCCACCCACTTCGCCGGCACCGTCCCGGACGGGTTCACCGGCCGGACCGGATTCGCCGTCCTGTCCGCCGGGCTGACGGTGGGCGTGGGCGCGCTCTTCGTCCTCGCCGGCACCCGGCGCGCGACGTTCGCCCGCTGGTCGGTCGCCATCGGTTACGGGACCGTCGGCCTCGTGGGGTCGGCCCTGGTCTCCGTACTCCTGGTCAACGCCGACGCCACCGACGCGGCTGCCGACGTCCGGATGCCGGTGTGGCACCAGATCGCCGCCCTGCTCGTCGGCGTGGTCCTGGGCCTCGTCGGATGGCTGGTCACGCGGCACCTGACGCTGCCGGACAGTCTCTCCGGCCAGGGCGGCGCGGATACCGGCCGGCTCGATCTGGCCGAGGGTGAGGTCGCCGGCTGGACCCGCACGGTCTCGTCCAGGCCGCTGGCCCTGCTCGGGTCCGCACTCACCGTCCTGGGCTGCGCGCTGGCCGTGCCGGTGGGCCGGCCGGTGGGCGTACCGCTCGCCGTCCTCGGGCTGCTGATGGTGAACTTCTCCCGCGTCACGGTCACCGTCGGCCCCCGCGGCCTGGGCGTCTCGTCCGCCGCGCTCCCCCGGCCCCGGCTGCGGGTGCCCCTGGCGGACATGTCCGGGGCGTCGAGCCGGCCGATCAGCCCTCTCGGTGACTTCGGCGGATGGGGCTGGCGGATCCGGCCGGGCGCCACCGGGATCATCCTGCGCTCGGGGGAGGCGCTGGTGGTGAAGCGGGCGAACGGCCGCGAGGTCGCCGTGACCGTGGACGACTCCGCCACCGCCGCCGCCCTGCTGAACTCGCTGATCCCCCGGTCGGTGCGGCCGGCCGGCACCGCTCCGGACGTCCCACCGACCGGCACCACTCCGACCGATGCGAGTACGAGGCCCTGACATGCTCTTCCGCATCGAACCCGGTTCCGCCGTCCCGCTCGGCGACCAGATCGCCGCCCGGGTACGGCGTGCCATCGCGGACGGCGAGGTGGCCCCGGGGGACCGCCTCCCGGCGGCCCGCGCCCTGTCCGACTCGCTGGGGATAAACATCCACACGGTCCTGCGCGGCTACCAGCGTCTGCGCGACGAAGGAATGATCGAGCTACGGCGAGGCCGCGGCGCAATGGTCCTGGACGCGCCCAACACCCAGGCCCGCGCCCAGCTCCTGGACCGGGTGGAATCCCTCGTCGCCGACGCCCGGGGCCTGGGCCTCACGGACGCGGAGGTCCTGGCCCTGGTCCGCACGGGCATGGGCACGGGCACGGGCATGGGCACGAGCACGGATACGGCCACGGAGGTCTCGACGACGTGAACGCGGCGGGACCGCCTTCCGGTAAGGCCCGCGGGGCCGCCGGGAGGGGCGGTCCCGCCGTGTGCGGGCGGGTGGCGGCGGCACGTCCAGCGGTGCAGGCTCACCAGGGAGCTCCCAGTGGTGAGGCGCACTCGACAGTGGCACGTGAGGCGCTGCGGGAGGGCAGTATCGAGGGGCGGTACTCGGACACGGCGATGGCGCGTCCGGACATCGCGCGCCTTGCGATCGAGGCTCAGTCCCGGCACTCCTCGTCGAGCTCGCCCGGCTGCCCGGAACCTCGCAGCCGCGCCCCACGACTCGTCGCGACCCGCACGGTGTCCCGCAACGCCTCCGTCAGCCGGGCCGCGAGATAGCGGACCTCGCCCGCGTCCGCACGCGCGTCGTCCAGCATCGCCTGCGCGTGCCCGATCAGCTCGACGGCCATCCCCAGGTGCACCGCCTCGACCTGATCGGCGACCCGGGACACGGGGCCGGGTGCGCTCTCGTCGGTGACGAGGATGCAGAGCTTCCCCTCGCTCCCGCCCCAGGGCAGCAATCGGGCGACGGAATCCGGCATGCGGGACCTGCTTTCTCGCGTACGGGCCGATGCCCCGCCGCCGCGTCGGCGGCCGGGGCGCCACCAGCGTCTCCGTCGTGCACACCCATGTCTGTATGCCCGGTGTATGCCCTCCGCCCGTCTCGGCACGGCCTTGCCGTGCCCGTCGGTCGCGCGGGACCGTTGTGGAGAGCATCACGAGGAGAGGTGTCCAGGCATGTCCGAAAGCACGGTGGGACTGCATCCCCTCACCTACGTCAGGCATCAACATGGCTGGAGCATGGAGGGACTTGCCCGTCTCCTGACCCTGGCCGCACAGCGTCGCGGTCTGCGTATGAGCCCCGGACGGGACCGCATCTACAAGTGGGAACACCGCCGGGCAGCGCCGGGTGCCGACTACCAGATGCTGCTCGCCGACGTCCTGTCCATCGACCAGGCAGACGTACTCCGCACGGGGTGGCCGTGGTGGCTTCCCGCGTACGACGCCCCCCGTCCGTTGACGGCCGAGGGCACCCGCGCCGCTCTTACGGAGGTACTGGTGGCTCTGGAACACCCCGACCGGCGGAAGTTCCTCGCCCTGACCGGTGGCGTGCTCACCGGCTTCGCACTGGACTGGGCCACCGTCGAACCTGAACGCCTCACCGGGGCACTGCACGGGCGCCGCGTCGATTCCATCCTGCTGGCCTGGCTGGAATCCCGCACGGATGAGCTCCGCGCGCTGACCAACGCCTCGGGCCCCGAATGCGCGGTGCTGGTCCACGCGTTACTGCGTACGTCCGTCCAGCTCACCCGTACCGGTGTGTACGACGAGCCGACCGGCCGCCGTCTCCTCAAGGTCGTCGCGGCCTCCTCGCAATGTGCCGGCTGGCTCCATTTCGACCAGGGCGAGCACGCGAGAGCCCAACACCATTGGCACGCCGCTCTGCACGCCGCCCACAGCGCCGACGACCGCGACCTGGGTGCCGGAGTGCTCTCCGATCTGGCGTATTCGGCGACGTGGCTCCGGGAGCCCGCCTCCGCCGTCACCATCATCGAACACGCACTCAGCCGCTCGCGCTCCCCCGCCGTCAGCTCGCTCCTGAACGTGCGACGGGCCCGCGCCCTGGCCGTACTGGGTGACCACTCGGCAACCGAACGCGCCCTCGGCGCTGCCGAAACCGACCTCGGGCGAGCCCTGCCGGGCACCACTCCCGCCTGGGTGTCCTGGATGTCACCCGCGGACCTGCACGTGGACGCGGGCCGCTGCCGACTCGATCTCGGGCGACCGGCCGCAGCGGAGGACGCCCTGTCCGAGGGACTCGGCCTCCTCGCCCCCGACCGCGCGCGGACCCGCTCCGTCGTCCTCACCTACCGGGCCGAAGCCGCCCTCCTACGCCACGACCTGGCCACAGCCGCCGCCCACACACGCAAGGCCTTCGACCTCGCCCGCACCACACAGGCCTCCCGCTGCATCGAGCTCGCCGAAGCCACGGTGGATCGCTTCGCGGCGCACCGGAGTCACGCGGTGGTGGCCGAGTTGTACGAGTACGCGGGGCGATAGACGGCTTTTGCCCTCGCATTCAGAACCCCGGAACAGGAAGCCTCTCTCGCAGCATCCGCATCTACGGCGCCAGTAAAGACACCTTGTACAAGCTGACCGAGGCTCTGCGCCAGCAACCGCGGCCTGCATTCGTCTCCATCTCACTCCTGGAACCGGTGTCCAGAAGCTCTCCCGTCTCACCACCCGCGGGCGCGCACCTTCCTCGACAGGTCCCACACCACCAGCCAGCGCTGCGCACGCGCCATCGACGCCCGCCGTGATCACTCCCGCTGCCGCGCTGCGGGAACGCGCTGCACCGAGCAGCTCTCCCGCTGACGCTGGCGTACACCCACCCCGTACTCAAGTCCGCCTTGGAGCACGCCGGCCGTAAGGAAGAGATCATGCGCAACGCCGCCCGAAACGCCTGGGCAGGCCATCCCTCGCCTCAGGAAAAGCCGCCGCCAACCGCGATGGATAGGGGCCGAGTCGGCTGGGGCGAACAGTTCGACGTGCGCGAGATCGCCTCCTTCGACACCGGCGCCGAATTCACCGATCAGGCCGTGGCCGCCTACGTGGCGAAGTACGCCACCAAGTCCGCCGACGCCTCCGGCAGCCTCGACCGCACCCTGTTCTGCCACCCCTGCCAGGGGCGCGGCGCCACCCTCCTGGCCCACGCAGCGCCGCTCCCCTGCACCACCTGCGACGGCACCGGACAGGCCCGCCCCCTGCCCCGCCTCACCGTCGCCCGCCACGTCCGGCAGATGATCCGCACCTGCTGGGACCTGGGCAGGCTGCCGGAATTCACCGGCCTCAAGCTCTGGAAATGGGCGCACATGCTCGGCTTCCGAGGCCACTTCTCCACCAAATCCCGCAGCTACTCCACCACCCTCGGCGCGCTGCGAGACGCCCGCCGCACCTGGCGCACCGAACAGGCCCGTGCTCATGCCGGCCTGCCCGAGTCCGACCCGACGACCACGCTCGTCATCGGCCGCTGGGACTACCTCGGCTAGGGCTACAGCCCCGGCGCAGCCCTCCTCGCCGCCGGTGTCTGGCATCGCAAAGAACTGGAACGGCAGTTCGCAGCCGAAGGGGGCTGCTGATGACCTCACCCCCGCTCGCCGCCCTCCGCACGGAGGTGGCACCGGCGCTGGATCTGCTCACGGTGCCCCAGGTGATGGCCCACCTCCAGATCGGCCGCTCCGCCGTCTACGACCTGCTGCGCTCCGGACAGCTCGCCTCGATCACCCTCGGCCGCGCCCGCCGCATCCCCACCCACGCCCTCACCGACTTCATCCGCACTCGCCTGGAACAGGAAGCCGCCTGATGACCGCAGCTCACCCCGCTCCGTCCCGCCGCTCCCGCACCCGTGCGAACGGAGACGGAACCGTCTACCAGCGCAAGGACGGACGCTGGGAAGCCGCCGGATACGTGCTGGCCCCCGGCAACACCCGCAAGCACGTCCGCGTCTACGGCACCACCCGTAAAGACGCGATGACCAAGCTCACCGAGAAGATCGCCGCCATCAACCGTGGCCTTTCCATCGCCGCAGCCGACAGCACGTGAGCGCCTACCTCACGTACTGGCTGGACGGCATCGCCGTTCACCACCTGCGGGAGAACACCCACACCCGCTATGCCGCCTCCATCCGCCTCCACCTCAACCCCGGCCTCGGCGCCAAGAAGCTCGCCCGGCTCACCACCCGCGACGTCCGCACCTTCCTCGACGCACTCCGCAACACCTGCCAGTGCTGCACCCAGAAACGGGACTCCGTCCGGCGGTCCTGCTGCGCCATCGGCCAGTGCTGCGGAAAGCAGCTCTCTCCGCTGACCGTCACGTACGTCCACGCCGTACTCAAGTCCGCCCTGGAACACGCCGTCCGCGAGGACGAACTTCCCCGCAACGTCGCCCGGAACGTCAAAACGACCACGCCCCGCCCCCGGCGCTTCCAGCCCCTCACCGCCACCGAAGCCCGACGACTCCTCCACGCGGCCAACAGCGACCGGCTTCACGCCCTGTACGAACTCGCCCTCCGCACCGGACTCCGCAAGGGCGAACTCCTCGGCCTCCAGTGGGAAGACCTCGACCTCCAGAAGGGCACTGCCAGCATTCGCCGCACCCTCCAGCGCACCCAGACCGGCGGGCTGACCACGCTGCCCACCAAGACCCGCGCATCCGAACGTCGCATCGCCCTACCCGGCGAGTGCATCCACTCGTTCAAGGAACACCGTGAAGTGCAGGAAGGAGAGCGTTCGGCGGCAGGGGAGGGCTGGAAGGACAACGGTCTCGTCTTCAGCACGCCGGCAGGAGGGCCAATCGATCCGGCGAACCTCAATCGCCACTTCCGCGCCCTCCTCGATCGCGCCGGGCTCCGCCGCATCCGCTTCCACGACCTACGACACTCCACCGCCACTCTCCTCCTGGAGCAAGGCGTCGAACTCGTCGTGATCAAAGAACTCCTCGGCCACGCGCACATCGGCGTAACCGCCACCGTCTACGCCCACGTCCGACTCCGACTCCAGCGGGACGCCATCGACCTCCTCGGCCGTGCTCTCCAAGGCTCCGACGACTCCACCAGACAGCCCGACGACCGCGGCGAACCGCCGCTCTGTGCAGCACCCGTCCGCTGACGTTGCCGTCAACTACTGCCGTCAGGCGCCCCCAGCGCACGCGAGAGGCCCCACCAGAATGAACCTGGTGGGGCCTCTCGATTTCCATTCCTGTTCAGCATCAGGCGGCGGTTGCAACACCACGATAGTAATCGGCGGCTTGCTTCAGCGCGAGGGCCAATGCCGACAGACCCTCAGAGTGGCGCCATTCCCGAGTTGCCTCTTCGCAGGCTCGCCAAACTCGAACATATTCGTCATCAAGCTCTGACGACTTGATCACGATGTCATCGAATTCGACATCGGAGAATTTACGCCTGTCGGCATCCAGGAACCGCTCATTCAATTCTTCGCGTGCGACGAGAAGTTCGCCCACTCGACGAAGATGCAATCCGCCGACCCTCGGGCTGGCGATAATCTCCGCCAAGACCCTGATGTACTCGGACGGGCCACTTGCTTGACTCACCCTCTGTTCATCCTTCCTCGTAGAACGGCCATCCCGCGACGCCCTTCCGGGAGATTGACCCCACCAGCCCGCAGGATGTCAACACAATAGGTCACACAACTATTGTCCATTCCGTCGTACGCTCCGAGGTCCGCATCAATGGTCCTCCTTTGAGCCGCGTGGGCAGTTTCCGCGTTCGGCAAGTCGAAGGTGAGACTCCTCGTGTTAGGACCGAGGTCCTCGGGGAACGCGTGCGCACCTGTGGTCGGAAGCCCGTTGTACTGGCCCGGCCTGGCGGGAATTCCATTGATTACCTGCTCGGTAATCTGCGATCGGCCGTCGGCCATATCAATGCGAATTATGGCGTGCCCGGTAGGCCCCATATCGGGGTCATACGAAACGGTGGCAGTACCACCACAGTTATGGACGAGGACCGGCGTGGCCCCCGCCAGCACATAGTACGTGTGCAGGTCACTGACAGTGAGGTTGTGGACGACAGCTCGCTGGGCCGTCCAGCGTTCGATCGCGGTGACCTGAATGTAGGTGCCGGCGCTGGTCTTGAGCCACTGTCCGGTCTTGAGATCGGTGGCATCGATCCACTCACCGATCTCCGGGACCCAGAAAGGATGGTTGTGGGTGGCGGTGACAGTTTCCGTCGCGGATCCCTGATCGCCGTCGATGTCGAGAGTGACCTCGACCAGGCGCTTACTTCCTTCGCCCTTGATCTCAGCAGTGACGGTCTCGACGTCCGTCTTGCCGGTCTTGGGGTCGGTCGCCAGAACCTTGTCGCCGTTCCTGACTTCCTCGATCTGCTTGGTACTACCGTCCGCCATCAACACCTTCGTGCCCGGCACGAAGCTGTTGTCCTCGCATTTCGTCTTCTTCAGCAAGTTCTTGGCCAGCCGCGCCTCGCCGACCAGAGGAATTACACTTGCTGCTCTCGCGCTTGCTTCCTGCCAGTCGCCTCGGATGGCGGCGTTGGCTCCGAGCACAATATCCGCGGCCGGCCCGAGCACGGGAATGAAGATTCCCAGCGCCTCGACGCCTTCGGTCCAAGGGATAACCCGGGTCCTGTCGATCCAGTTCTTGCAGCCGAGGCAGCCGTGGGTGTAGTAGCGCTTTCCCTTCTGATTTACGTCGTACTTCTTCCAGTACCAGCCGGTCTTCTTCTTGGTCCAGGACTCGTTGTAGGTGACCGTAGTCTTGGATACCGAGTTGCTCGGCACACACGTACTGCTGTTACCGCCGCAGATCCCGTCAGGGCGGAGGCCGGTGGGGTCGGAAAGGGTGGCCGGAGCGTTGTTGGCGTAGGTGTAGCCGTGGATCTGTTGTGGATCGGCAAGGTCCATGATCGGGTCGACGCTGATGAATCGGCCCGTGGCCGGGTCGTATTCGCGGGCACCGAGGTGGGTCAGTCCCGTACTGGTGTCGGTGGTGCCACCGACGAAGCCCTTGGTACTGGGCCAGTTCTCCGGCTCCGCCCCGCGAGCACGGCCGAACGGAGTGGTGCGGCGCTGGGTGAGGTCGAGGGTGGTGGCGTCAACCGCAAGTTGTCCGGTGCCGTGGTGGTCGCCGATGGTGAAGGAGACACCGCTGTCATCGTTGCGGACGGCCTGCTGGCCGTTCCCCAGGTCGATGTAACGCGTGGCATTCGGGGTGGTGGAGCCCTTCGGTAGGACGATGTCTGTGTGGCCGAGGTAGAGCGTGGTCTCGTTGTCGGTACGACCGATCAAGCGGCTTCCACCGGCGTCGTGGTCAGCGCGCCGACCTGAACCTGCTTTCCCGCGTACCAGGAATTGGTCTGGGCGACTGTTGCCGACTTCTCGCCGTTGACATAGAGCGTCAGAGTGCCGGCAGTCGGGTCATGCACACCGACGAGATGCGCCCACTCCCCTACCCTGGCTGTCGTGCCCTCGGGCTGCACGACTCGGATCTGCGTAGCGCCGACCACGTCCGCCGAGTACTGGAAGAATCCCCACCGGTTACTGCTCTTGGAGTAGGCGAGTTCGAAGCCAGGTCTGTTCACCCCGAGCTGCGCGACGACTGTGGCGCCTTGGCTGGGAACGCGGTCCAGTTTCGCCCAGGCCGAGACCGTGAAGGGGCGTTCCGTGTCCACATGAGGGGCCGTTGTGCGCGCGTAGTCCCCGTCGCCGTCCAGCTGCAGTGCCCGGCCGCTCACTCCGGCGGCCCCCAGCTTGGCATTGCCTGCCAGCATCAGTGGCTGAGTATCCGCATGGCCGGTCACCTCGGTGGCTCCGGCAGCCTCGTCCAGAGGGAAGACCGCGCGGGCTGTGCGGCCGATACCGAGCGGCTTCTTCTGATGGAGATTGGTGACCTCTGCATCGGAGACCGGCTTGTCGAAGACTCGGAGATCGTCGATGCTTCCGGGGAAATAGTTGGCCGGGGCGCCCAGGAGGTTGGCTGCCCCGATCTGCAGCCCCCGGCGCGCGTTCCAGGCAGTGGTGTAGGGAGTGCTGCCGGCCAGTGCACCATCCACATAAAGCCGCAGCTCCTTGGCGCCACCTGAGTAGACACCGACGAGATGGGTCCATCGACCGACTGTCACACCGCCGGCCGCAGGAGCCATGGCCCGGGCGATGGAAGCACCTGCCGTATCCGAGGCGTACTGGTTGAAGACCCAGCGGTCGTACCCCTTCGAGTAGTACAGCTCGAACCCCGGGGAGTAGTTCCCGGGCTGCGCCGCCACTACTGCCGCATCCGTGGGCATCCTGTCCAGGTTCACCCACGCCGAGACGCTGAATCCATTGGCGGTGTTGACCGTGGGGATGTCCGTCGCGGCATATCCGCTCGTGCCGTCAAAATGAACCGCGGTGCCCGTTGTACCTGCTGAGCCAAGGGTGACCCCTCCGTACAGCTTGGCCGTCCTCGCCCCGGAACCACCCTGTGCGGCGTTCGCGTCCGCCGCCTCGTCGAACTTCCAGTTCGCCCGTTCCGGCTGGCCTGCCTTCACTCTGAACTGGTACGTCCGCACTTCCGAACCGTTACCGGCGGCATCAAATGCCTGTGCGGTGATGAAACTCAACCCAACCTTCGCCGGCAGCACCTTCGCAGCCTGCGCCGCGCCCCCTGTCGTGGTGATGACGTTCTTCGATGAGGGATCGCCGTTGACTCCGTACCAGTATTTGGTGACGTCACTGTCTGCGGCCTTGATCTGGAACGAGCCGTAGTGGCCCACGCCGTCGAACCAGGGATCGTCCGGGTTCTCCGGGTCGGACTCCGGGTAGTCGCCTGAGGCGATTGCCGGGGCTCTGGGGACGGTGGTGTCGTAGACGAAGTAGCATCCGGTCGGATCACCCGCGGACGACCAGGGTGAGTACTGCGCCCCGTCGTAGCTGCGTACGTACCAGTTCACCGTCTTGTTCTGGGGTATCGAGGTAGGCAGGCTGACCGCGAAATTCGAACCGGACTTCTTGTAGGACGTGAGCGCAGGCTTCCAGCGGGCGATGGCCCCCTTGCCGTCCCCCGCATCCCACATCGCCTGGAACTGCACCGCGACGTTGTCACTGTCCGGGTCCGTGATGCTGTTCGCGTATACCTTGCCGAGGGTACGGACACGAGGAGAGCTCTCCGGCCGCTTGCAGGTGCCTCCGTATTCCATGGTGAGCTGCGACATCTTGACCTGCGTCGGCGCACGGTTGTACTTGACCCGGAGGAATGCCTTGTCGGAGAACCTCTTCCAGGCATATCCGTCGGTCTCGCTGGCGGCCTGCAGTCCGAAGGTGAGCGAGGACGTCTTTCCGTTCGCCGCTTCCTGTACTGCGGTCCGCACATTGAACTCCGCGTCCTTCGCAGCGCAGCCGTCATAGCCGTACGCGAAGGAGGAGGATGTCAGCTTCTCGATCCAGAACCCCGACGCGTTCTGCGAGTTCCAGGTCGTCGACGACGAGATGCCCTTCGTCCTCCACAGCTCGACGCTGCGATCCGAGCACGATGCGGACCAGGTGTTCCGCACGACGAACTCTGCCGAAAGGATCGACTTGCCCGCGAACTTCGACGTGGGGATCTGGTAGAAGATCCGCTTGGTGTCGTGGGGGGCGCAGTACGACCAGTTGCAGTAGCCCATGCCTGACGTGGATTCGCCGTTGAACTTCCACTGGGGCGACGATGCCCAGTACTTCGACGCCATCGTCCATGACGATGCCCTCGGCGAGTACCACTGCGGGTCGATGAACACCGGGTATGTGGTGTTCTCACCTCGCAGCAGTTCGGTGTCCGGCGTCAGCACCAGTTCGTCGCCGCCTGCCGGAACGTCCACGTCTACCGGCGCGAGCGTTCCCGACTCCCCCGCAGCAGGCTCCTTCTCGGATGCGGGCACCGCATCCGCCGCTCGTGGTGCGCGTTCAGGCGTGACCTCGGTCTGCTTGGCCTCCGCTGCACCCGGTCCCGTGCTGGAGTCCCACATCATCGGCTTCGGCGCCTCGAAAACCGCACCCTGCGCACCCTTGTCAACCGCTTCCAGCCCTCCGTCAAGGGTCTCGTTGACGACCATGCCGTCAGCGGCAAGCTTCAGACGCAGTTGCGACAACGCCTCGTTCTCAGCGGCAGCCGCGGTCTTGACCACCAGCAGCTGGGTGAAGCCGTCTTCCTGTGCCTGCATGCGCAGATCCACGTCCGGCAGCACGTTGCGATAGGTGGCAATTGCACCGTCCAGCTCAGGTGCCGGCAGTTCTCCAGGCCACGACAGGGCGAGCTCCCGGCCTGCCTTCGTCATCCGCACCAGGGGCGTGTCGCCGCCGCCGGAGAATGTCAGGCCTACCGTGGTCACCTTGGGTGCGACACTGCCGCTCTCGGCTGTCAGTTCGGTGTCTACCGGCTTCCATCGGCCGTCCACCCGTGCCCTGACCGGGCGCAGATACTCACGCGCTTCCAGATTCCCGTCACTTGTGGCGAAGACATCGCTGCTCTCCGCTCGCAGCGACAGCACCTCAACCGGCTGGCCGGTTCGTTCTGCGGCAGCCCGTGCGGCCTCCACGTTCGCCTCGCCGTCTGCGGGTTCCGACTCGGCGGTCACCGCTCGCGGAGCAGAGGCGGGGGAAGCCGTCGCCGATGTCGGCAGCGTCACGAGTACGAGGCTGAACAGCACCGTTGACACCGTTACTCGGCGTCGGCGACCCACATGACTCCACACAGAACCCACCCCGGACCCAAGAAGATGAAGATCCTCTGAGAACAGGACCTGGATGGGACTTTATGTAGAGGCCTGGTGAATATCCAGATGGAAATTGCTCTTCCCACATGCCAAACCGGACGATCAGTCTGTGATTCACCTCATGTTTGGCAGTGGCCCGAACGGGCCACGGACGCCTTCCTGACCTGCAGGGTCCAAGTGTGTTGCCGTCTCCGGTGCCCTTGCCCGAAAAACCACGGCACAAGACCTTCACGGCGGGCGCGGAACCATCGACTGGGGGTCAGGTCCAGGGCTCTGGCAGTCGCCCGGCAGGACGAACCGGCCGCCCCTCAGCGCACGGGCGGCAGGGCTCGGCCGTCAGGGGGACCGGAGCAGCGTGCGGAGGGTTCGGACGTGTGCGACGGCGTCATGTTCGGCGGTGGGTGCCGCGCCCTGTGGCGCGTCCGGGGCGGGTGGGCGGCAGGAGCGGCACAGGCCGTCGGGAAGCGCTTCGGGGTGGCCCGGTGCTCCGCACTCCGTGCACTCGACCATCAACCGGCGTACGGGCGCTTCCGGCCCTGGTGCGCTGTGCAGTTGGGGCGGGATCTTGTCGCGGAGGCGGCGCCTGAGGAAGCCGACCGGCGAGTCGACGGCTGCGGGGAGGCCTGCAGTGAGGGTCCGCACGACGTACTCCGCGTTCACTCCGCGCGCGAGCCAGGCGGCGGCCGGCTCCTCCAGGGCGGCGCAGTCGGCGGCGGAGAGTGCCAGCCGGGGTTCGGTGCGGCCCAGTTGGGCGAGCGCGCGGTACGCCGCCGAAGGGCCCTCCGGTGCCGGTGCCGGCTCGGGTGCCTGTGCCGGTTCTGCTTCCGGTTCCGGGGCCCGCTGCTGTGGCACTGTGACGGGCTGCGGATCCGGTGCGGGCTCGGCCCGGAGGTGGATGCTCCACCACTCGTTGTCCCGGGCGGTCCGTGACCAGTAGGTACGGGTGACCCAGCGGACCTGCCCGTCGCCGACGGCGGCCAGGCAGCGGACATGGCGCAGGTGACCGGCCACGCCCAGGGCCCTCAGCGCGCTGCCGACGGCCATCTGTCCGTACGGGGGAAGGCTCTTGGCCAGCGACTTGATGTCCATCGCGGCGCCGTCGGGAAGCCTGTCGACGTACCCGGCGATGTGGCGCTCCCGGTCGGGTAGGAACACGAAGTCATCGGCCTGGCGCGGGCGTTGGTCCGGTACGGAGCGCTTGCCGTAGCCGGGGTTCGCCTTCGGGTACGGGGGCGAGGATGCGGGTGCGCGCAGGGCGGAGCTAATCTGCTGGGTAGCCACGGGATCACCTTCGGGATCTTGCGGTGAGACCCCGGCCTGGTGCTGTCAACACCTAGCCGGGGTCGTTCAGTTGCGGGCACCGTAAGCAGCCGCGACTCTTCGCCGCAAGTCGGTCACAATTAGTCATACTTGCTGGCCGTGACAGGTCAGGGAGGGTGGGGAGGGTTTCCCAACCCTTCATTCACCTACCGGGTACAGACAGCGCTCGGGTCCCGGATCTCGTGCCCCGACTCCCGGATCCCGAAGCTCAAGACTCGGGCCCGCCCCCTCCACGTACCCCTCGAAGGAGTGAACCGCCGGTACCGGCGCTCGACCCCCGGCACTCGGGTCCCGGGACCCGAGCCCGGATGCGCGCTGCGCCCGTGCTTGTACGGCAGGGGCGTCGGGGCGTCCTCCCGGTGTCCCCCACGGTGGGAGGACGCCCCCGGCTTTCATGGTGGCCGTGCGTGCGGTCGGACGGCTGGCTCGGCTCGCGGTCTGTCGGGGCGTCAGTACAGCTTCTTGACCGCCTTGGTCGTCGTGTTCTTGAAAGCGGCCACCGGCGCGTCGGCGAAGGTGCCCATCTGGCCCCAGCTCACGACGGTCACCGCCCGGCCGTCCCGACCGACCGACAGCAGGTGGATGTCCGTGGCGCCGTAGGACGTCGTGGTGTGCAGGCCGTGCACCCGCGCACCCTCCTCGACCGGCAGCGAGCCGTAGTCCCGGCCCTCGGCCTCGGTCTCCGGGTCGTTCTGCTCGATCCGGTCGGCGCAGGCGGTGATCTCCTCGTCCAGGAGGGCGGCGAGCGCCTTGCCCTTGGCGTCGGAGCCCGCGACGACGGTGACCTGTGCGGCGCCGGTGTCCAGATCGGTGGTGAAGATCCGGTGCCGGTAGTCGTAGGCCGGTACGCCCTCGCCCAGGCAGTAGGCGAGCTCCGCCGGGAAGCCGCCGGTGACCGGCCCCGCGAACCAGTCGGACGAGGGGTGCGGCGGCAGCTCGGACGCCTTGAGGAACGCGGGCAGGGCGGCCTTGGCCCGGAAGGCGATCTCTGCCGTGGATCCGGCCACCTGTGACGTCCCGGCCTTGTCCGGTGCGGCGGCCTTCTGTGCCGCGGTGACCTTCTCCCGTGCGGGGCCCTCCTGGGCCTGGGTCGGTACGGAGCAGGCGGCGAGAGCGGCGACGGTGAGCACTGCGGTGAGCACGGCGGCGCGGGTGTGCATGGGCATGGGTGTCCCTCGTGTGGAGTGCGGGAAGAGGTGCGTGACGGAGTCCGTCGTGGGATGCGGCGGTGACGACCCGACGTCATCACGCCGGCCGTCGTACGCCGAAGTCGCCGCGCCGGTCGCTGTGACGGTGCCGGTGCGTCCGGCGGGGATCGGGGCGGCACCATGAGCATCGGCGGTCGCGGCGGGGCGGCGCAAGGCCCGTCGGCGGATCGGTCGGGGTGGAACCATCCCAGCCCCCCTGACGTGCAGGTACACGGACGCCTGGGACACGGCTCCCGCCCCGGGACGCCTGCTCCCGGGACCGGGTCGAGCCTGACGAATGCGGAGGTGACGGTGCCGGCACAGGACTCCGTGGCACAGTTCGCGGCGCTGCTGCGGGAACTGAAGGAGCGTACGGACCGCAGTTACGGTTCGCTCGGCCGCCGTCTCCGGATGAACACGTCCACGCTGCACCGCTACTGCACCGGCGAGGCGGTCCCGCTCGACTTCGCGCCCGTGGAGCGTTTCGCGGCCCTGTGCGGGGCGTCGGGTGCGGAACGTCTGGAGCTCCACCGCCGCTGGCTCCTGGCCGTGGCAGCCCGGCAACGGCCCCACCCGGTCGCGGCCGTCGGGGCAGCGGAGGGGAGCTCGGCGGACCCGCAGCCCGGCGAGAGCGGCGGCGACGACGGCAGCGTCACCACGAGCGGATCCGCCGACGGACCGGTCGACGAACCGGCCGACACGGAAGACCTGGTGAGCGGCCCGGCGCCCACACCCCGCGGCCCCGCGCCCACAGCCATCGGCCCGCGCCCCCGCCCCTGGTACCGCCGCAAGCGTGCCGCGGCCGTCGTATGTGCCGTGCTCGCCGGTGTGGGAGGTCTGTCCCTGCTGCCGGAGGACGGCCGGTACGCCCGCGACGGCGGTGCGCGGACCGCGTCGGCCCCTTCCGCGACCGCGTCCGCGACCACCGGCCCCACGGCCCCGCACACCCGTTCCGCGGCGCCGTCCGGTGGCCCGGAGGACGGCACCGCGAGCCCTTCCGGACCCCGGCGCCGGCCCTCGGCCCCGGCCGGAGCCACGCGCGCCCCGGCGGGCTCCGCGCCCGCGGGTCCTCCCCTCGCCGTGACCGTCGACTCCCATGCCTGGGCGTTCGGCTGCGGTCACGACTACGTCATCGCCGAGCCCCCGGAACGGGTACCGCCGCCCCCGGCCGCGCAGGACGCCGGCACCTGGGCGGCGGCCCAGCGGGCGGTGCACGGCGGTGAGACGATCGTGAGACTGTCCGTGCAGGGGACGTCCGACACCGCCGTGGTCCTCGAAGCGCTACGGGTACGTGTGACCGGCCGCGCCGAACCGGCGCCGGGCAACGCGTACTCCATGGCCCAGGGCTGCGGCGGCTCCCTCACCCCGCGGACCTTCGCCGTGGACCTGGACAAGGACCGGCCCATCGCCCGCGCGACCGCCGGCAACGACGCCGGCACACCGATCCCGGCGGTGAGCATGCCCTACCGGGTGTCCGCCGAGGACCCCGAGGTCCTGCTCGTCACCGCCAGGACCGGGGCCTGCGACTGCAGTTGGTACCTGGAGCTGGACTGGTCGTCCCAGGGCCGCGCGGGCACCGCCCGGATCGACGACCGCGGCCGCCCGTTCCGCACCAGCGCCGTCGAGGGCCTGACCCCCTACGAGTACGACACCTCCGCCCGCGCCTGGGCCCCCCGCGTGGACTGAACTCAGTCCTTCCGCGCGTCCCAGGGGCCGCCGATCCAGCCGTCGAAGGAGGGGATCAACGCGGTGAGGGCTGCTCCGAGCCGCCAGTCGAGGTCCGGTGCGTACAGCTTCACCGAATTCCCGGACGACTTGAACTCCAGGGGGATCTGTCCCGCCGAGCGCCACTTGATGCGGCGGGGGCCCCGGGGGAAGTCCCCGCCGCCCCCGCCGCCACCGAACAGGACGGCCAGGAGCATCAGCGGCAGCAGGGGTGTACAGGGCCACCACACGCACCACCAGAAGAGCCGGCCCTTGTATCCCACCGCGTCGGGGGCACCGGAGCGGCTCACGGTCCAGCGCGTGCGCAGTCCCCGGCTGAACGCCTTGTCGCGCGTGAACACACCGAGCGGTTCGCCCTGCGGGCCGAGAACCTGGAACTGTGCCCGTCCCCCGCTCGCGGAGACCGTGACCAGGGTGGCGACCCGTGCCTGGCGGTGCTCGTCCGCCCACAGGACGAAGGAGCGGGCGCCGTGCTTACGGGCCGCGAGGTAGGCGGGTACGCCACCGGGCGGCAACTCGCGTTCCACATGGGCGACCGTCCGTGACGTTCCCGGACCGTCGGCGAAGGTGACCTCACAGTCGAGCTGCCCACCAGGAGCGGTCCTCAGTTTCCCGAGGGCTCGCAAGGTCAGAGTGCTGGTCACCCGATGGGCTCCTTCGTGCGTCCGCGCCGACCGTCAACGACCAATCTAGTGCAGCCGGTTGAACCACCCGATCGCGGTCCCGCGTACGCGCCGCCGGCCTGGGGACAAAGGGCGTGGAGCTTCCCCGGGCGGGCTCAGCCCTCCGCCGTCACCGCCGTGACCCGCCAGGGCGACAGCCGCTGTACGTCCCGGGCCGTTTCCGTGACCCCGCTCAGGAAGCCCTGCGCGCGCGGGGAGGCCGAGTCGCGGAGCCACTCCGGAGCTATGTCGCAGACCGCGACCTTCACCCCGGTGCCGGCCAGGGCCAGCGGGAGGGTGTGGACCACCGTGGAGGGGAAGCTGAGGACCGTGTGGCCGATGGGACCACGGCGGGCGATGAGTTCCAGGGGGAGGTCCGGGCGGACGATCTCCAGGCCGGTGGTCGCTTCCAGCGCGTGGAGCTTCTCCGCCGATTCGCGCCGGTGGGCGAAGTAGCGGGTCGCCCCGTGGGCGCGGGCCAGGGCGGTGACCGCCTCCTGGTACGGGACCGGGTCGACCACTCCCGTCTCCACCAGGGACGTCCCGACCAGGTCGGCACCCTTGGTGATCAGGGGCGGGCCGAAGCGCTCGCGGGTCCAGGCGAAGGTGTTGGACGTGACCTCGACGTCCTGCGGCGCCTGAACCGGCATCGCGGTGAACACCTCGACCGTGCGGGTCGCCGAGGGGGTGAAGCTGCGGCGGGCCGCCGAGGTGACCGGGGCCAGGAGCAGTTCGCGCGGGCCCCGGCTGCCTCGGCGGTGCCAGCGCACCAGGCGTTCGCCGCGCGCCAGTTGGGCGACGAACTCCATGGTGGCGGTGCCGTCGTCCACCACCGTGATCCGCCGGGTGCGGACCAGGGTGAGGAGCATCTGTACGTAGCGGGAGAACGGGTCCCCGATGACGATGCGGTCGGCCTTGCGGATCAGCCCGGTCAGGGCGCGCAAGGCCTTCAGAGGCGCGCCGGTCTCCCCGCGCGCCTCCTGCCAGCGGACGGTGATGCCCTCGTCGCGGGCCAGCTCCGCCATCCTGCGCAGCTGGCCGCGCGACATCGGGTCGACCGGGGGGAGGACTACGACCGTGGTGTCGGCCGGACCTCCCCGCGCGTGGGTCCACTCCAGGACGTTCAGGAGCTGGACCGGGCTCTCGACGAAGGCGAGGTTCACCGGTCGGCCCGTCAGACCGTGACCGGCTCGGCGGCCGGCGCGTTCTCGGTCTCGGCGACGACGCCCGCGACCCGGCGGAGCTTCTTCATCGGGCCGAGCTCCGACTCGTAGACCTTCTTGACGCCGTCACCGAGGGAGGCCTCGATGGTACGGATGTCGCGGACGAGGCGGGTGAGGCCCTGCGGCTCGACGGAGGCGGCCTGGTCGGAGCCCCACATGGCACGGTCGAGGGTGATGTGGCGCTCGACGAACGCGGCGCCGAGCGCGACGGCGGCGAGGGTCGTCTGGAGGCCCGTCTCGTGGCCGCTGTAGCCGATCGGGACGTTCGGGAACTCGCCCTGCAGGGTGTTGATGACGCGCAGGTTGAGCTCCTCGGCCTTCGCCGGGTACGTCGACGTGGCGTGGCAGAGCAGGATGTTGTCGCTGCCGAGGACCTCGACCGCGTGGCGGATCTGGCGCGGGGTGGACATGCCGGTGGAGAGGATGACCGTGCGGCCGGTGGCGCGCAGCGAGCGCAGGAGCTCGTCGTCGGTGAGGGAGGCCGAGGCGACCTTGTGCGCCGGGACGTCGAACTTCTCCAGGAAGGCGACGGCCTCGGTGTCCCACGGGGAGGCGAACCAGTCGATGCCGCGCTTGGCGCAGTGGTCGGAGATGGCCTGGTACTCGGCCTCGCCGAACTCGACGCGGTGGCGGTAGTCGATGTAGGTCATCCGGCCCCAGGGGGTGTCGCGCTCGATGTCCCACTGGTCGCGCGGGGTGCAGATCTCCGGGGTGCGCTTCTGGAACTTGACGGCGTCGCAGCCGGCCTCGGCGGCCACGTCGATCAGCGCGAGGGCGTTGTCGAGCTCGCCGTTGTGGTTGATGCCGATCTCACCCGTGATGTAGACGGGGTGACCGGGGCCGGCGGTGCGGGTGCCGAGCGTGCGCAGACGGGAGGTGCTGCTCATGGTGGTGCTTCCTTACTTGGTGGGGGCGTTGGCAGGGGTGGGGCTGGTGGTGAGGGTGGGGCCCAGGAGCCAGGCCGCGATCTCGCGGATGGCGCCGAACCCGCCGGGTGTGGTCGTGACGGCGCGCGCCGCGGCGCGTACCGAGTCGTGGGCGCTCGCGACGGCGACGGGCCAGCCCGCCAGGCCGAAGCAGGGCAGGTCGTTGACGTCGTTGCCGACGTACAGGACGCGGCCGAGGTCGAAGCCCTGTTCCTCGCACCACTGCTTGAGCGCCAGGTCCTTGCGGTCGATGCCGTGCAGGACGGGGACCTGGAGCTTGCGGGCGCGGGCGGCGACGACCGGGTTCTGTTCCGTGGAGAGGATCAGGAGCGGTACGCCGGCCTTGCGCAGGGCGGCGATGCCGAGGCCGTCGCCCCGGTGCACGGCGACGATCTCGTGCCCTTCGGAGTCGATGAGGACGCGGTCGTCGGTCTGGGTGCCGTCGAAGTCGAGGACGACGGCGTCGACGTCCTCACGGGTCGGCAGCGGCGACGGGTCCAGGAGGGGGGCGAGGGCGCGGGCGCGAGCCAGGTCGTGCGGGTCGTCGATCTCCAGCACCCGCGCGGGGTCGGTGCGTACGAGCGCGGTGTGGCCGAAGAAGCGGTGGCGGTGGGTGCGGAATCCGGGGACGGCCATGGCGTACGCGGCGCCGGTCTCCAGCAGGTCCTGCGGGCGGTCCTGGCGGCGGGGGCGTACGGCCTTGTCGTGGTTGACGCCGTAGGTGTCGTCCTCCACGGCGCTGCCGTCGCGCCAGACGAAGCCGTGGAAGGGGGCGACGGTGACGGCCGTGTCGGCGCCTTCGCGGGCGACGGCGGCGGCGACGCCGTCGATGTCCTCGCGGGTGATGAAGGGGCTGGTGCACTGGACGAGGAGCACCACGTCGGCCTGCCGGCCGGGCTGCGTCGACTCGTAGACGTCCAGGGCGTGCAGGACGGCGGCCTCGCTGGTCGCGGTGTCACCGGCGATGGCGGCGGGGCGGTGGACGCAGTGCAGCCGCCCGGACTCGCCGAGCGCGTCGCCCGCGGCCCTGGCGGCGTCCGCGATGGCCGGGTCGTCGGTGGTGACGACGACGTCGGTGACCTCCGGGGAGGCGAGGCAGGCGCGGACCGCGCGGGCCACCAGGGGGACTCCGCCGACCTGGGCGAGGTTCTTGGCGGGGACGCCCTTGGATCCGCCGCGGGCGGGAATCACGGCGAGCACGGTCGGGGCCGGTGGCGGGGTCATGGCTGCTCCTGGGGCGAAGGGCGTGGCGGCGGAGGCGGTGGTCACAGGTCGCCCATCCGGCGGATCACGGGGGCGACCCGCTGGACGCCGTGTCGGTAGGCGCCGCGTGCCGCGTTGCGTACGGTCTGGCGCACCGCGCCCCTGACCCGGCCGGCCTCCCTGGGTGCGGCGGCACCCGGCAGGGGATGCCCGTCGGCGGAGAGGTGGTGGCGGGCGAGGATGCCCGGGAGGTACCCGGGGGCGGTGGCGGGGGTGTAGTAGGGCGCGATGTCGGGGAGGGTGTCGCGTCCGAGGAGGACGGCGACCTTGGCCCGCGCGGTGTCGTAGGCCGACTCGTACGAGCCGTCGGCCGCGACGCCCTGGCCGGACACCCAGTCCTCGTCGGGCCGGGGGCGGTGCCCGCCGTCGATCCGGTCCCAGGAGGTGACCAGTCCGGAGCCGATGAAGTGGTGGTTGCCGAGGATCTCCCGGACGCCGAGGTCGGAGAGGACCGCGGTCGGGATACGGCGGTGCAGGGATTCGAGCGCCGCCGTCGAGGAGACCGTGATCAACAGGTCGGTGCGGTCCAGGACTTCGCCCATGTGCCCGTACACGAGGCTGAAGTTGGGCGGCAGCCCGCCCGGGACGCGTTCCGCGAGCCGCTGGTAGGGCAGTTCCTCGATGTGGGTCGTGTGTTCGCCCGGCTTGGAGCGCAGCTTGAGGAGCACTTCGCGCTTCGGGTGCAGCCGGGCGTGCTCGACGAGCCTGCGCAGCAGGTACGTACGGTCGGCCCGGGAGGCCGGTACGGAGGGCTGGGCCGCGAACACGATGGTGTCGCGGCCCTCTTCCGGCCGGTACGGCGCCCCGCCGAGGAACGGCAGGGCGGCCTCCGTGACGGCCGACGCGTCGGCGCCGACCCCTTCGTACACGGCGCGGAAGCGCCGTGCGTCGTCCCGGGAGTTGGCGAGGACGATGTCCGCGCCGTGCCGCAGCAGGAGCCCGTCGGCGAGCTTCTCGTAGACGACCCCCACGTAGCCGGTGACGACCACGGGCCTGCGGGGCAGCCCGAGGGCGGCCAGGCCGTGCAGCATCGCCTGGACGGCGCCGCCGACGAGGGCGAGCACGACGACGTCGTACCCCTCGTCCCGCACGGCGTGCAGGAATTCGACGGCCGTCACCTCACGCACCCGGCCGGCGTCCACGCCGACCTCTCCGACCTCGGCGAGCTGCCGGGGGGTCGGGGTGGCCCGGCCTCGCAGCAGCAGCCCGCTGACCTCGACAGGACGGTCGTCCGTGCCGGGCACCGCACCTCTGGCGGTCAGGCGGCGCGCGGTGAGCGCGCCCCACTTCCACCGGGTGTCGGAGTCGGCGAGCACGGCAACCCTGAGCGCCGGGGAGGCGGCTTCGGTGTCGGCCGGGTCAGCCGCATTACTGGTACGTGGAGGCACGTCCTAAAAGCTAGGAAGGCATTTCGATGCGCGGCCCAACGCGGGGGCAACAAATGGTTAACAGCCCACCGACTGTTGGCCAATCGACTCCGGATCGACGCGAATCCGGCCCGTGATCCGGCTGGTTCACCGTTCCTACATTCGCCGTTCACCCACCGTCCTTGCCGGGGACAAGGCAAGTGCGGGGGCCCGCCCTAGCGTGATGCGGGTGGTTAAGCTCTCCGTCATCATGCCGTTCTTCAACGTGCAGACATACGCGCCCGACGCCCTGAGAAGCCTGCGGGCCAACGCCCGCGAGGACTTCGAGTTCATCCTCGTCGACGACTGTTCGACCGACGGGACACGGGAGATCCTGGAACGCGCGGCACGCGACCTCCCGGGCGCCGTTCACATCAGACGGGAGGAAAGCGGGGTGTCGGCCGCCAGGAACACGGGCCTGGACGTGGCGCGTGGTGAATACATCACTTTCCTGGACGGCGACGACTGGGTTTCCCCCGGCTATTTCGAGAAGCTGGTCGAGAACATCGAGGGTCTCGGCTGCGATTTCCTGCGTACGGACCATGTCCGGTGCACCGGCACCGAGCGCACCGTGTACCGGGTGCCGTACGGCCCGCGCGACAGCGTGGTCGATCCGCGTTCGGTGATCCTGCCCGGAAACCGCTCGACACCGGTCGACTATCCGTACTCCTGGGCGGGCGTCTACCACCGCAGGCTCCTCGACGGCGGCCTGCTGCACTTCCCCGAGAACCTCCGCACGGCCGAGGACCGGCCGTGGATCTGGCGCCTGCACCGCGAGGCCGAGTCCTTCGCCGTGTCCGGTCTGCTGGGCATCTTCTACCGGCGGGGTGTCACCTCGTCCCTCACGCAGATCGGCGACATGCGGCAGCTCGACTTCATCCCGGCGTTCGACCAGGTCATCACGGACATCTCCCAGGACCGTGACGCGGACCTGTTCCTGCCGAAGGCCGTGCGCACCTACTGCGCGATCATCACGCACCACCTCTCCGAGATCTCGAAGTTCGAACCGGACGTGGCCCGAGCGCTGCGCACCATGAGTGCGTCGGCGCTGCGGCGGATGCCGCAGCGGGTGCTGGACGAGGCCCTCGACTCCATGGACATCGAGCGGTCGACCCAGCTGCGGCGGCTGCGGCGCCGACCCGCCACCGCGAGGGAGGTGGCCGCGGCATGAGCACTCCTCTGACGAACCCCTCCCGCACCGGTGCGGGACGCCGCACCACGCAGATCTTCCTGGCCTCCACCCTCTACGGGACGGCCACCCTCGCCGCGGCCCTCGACTCCGGCTGCTTCGGCGAGGCCGACCGGCGCGTCCTGCTCGTCGCGAACAACGCGGCGGTCCCGGAGACGTCCCTCGCCGTCGACGCGATGCCGGGGTTCGAGCGGCTGCGGGGGCGGTTCGACGACGTGGTGTCCTGGAACGGGACCATCGCCCCCTTCCATCCGAGCAACTGGTCACCCCGGCCGGACGATCTGCCCCTGTGGGAGCGGTATCTGCGGCTCGCCTGGGACCTGGGCGACGACGACGTCGAGCTGACGATCGAGTCCATCCAGGTCAACCCGGCCATCGCCGTCGCCCAGATCTTCACCGGCGTCCCGATCGACGTGTACGCCGACGGACTGATGAGCTACGGACCCACCCGCAACAAGATCGATCCGCTGGTCGGCACGCGGGTACGGCGCGTGCTCCACCTCGACCTGGTGCCGGGGCTGAAGCCGCTGCTGCTCACCGAGTTCGGGGCCGCGCCCGTGGTCGTACCGAACGAGAGCTTCCTCAAGGTGCTGGGCGAACTGGCCGACGTGTCCGTGGACCTGCCGTCCGTGGACGCGCCGGCGCTGCTGCTCGGCCAGTACCTCTCCGCGCTGAAGCTGATCTCCCCTGAGGAGGAGGAGGAGCTGCACCTGCGGATGATGCGCGGCGCGGTCGCGCTCGGCCACACCCGCCTGGTGTTCAAGCCGCATCCCACCGCCCCGGCCCGGTGGACCCGCGGCATGGAGGAGGAAGCGGTACGGCTCGGCGCCGAACTGACCGTGCTGGACGCCGGGATACTCACCACTCCGGTGCTCGCCGAGGTGATCTACCAGCGGATGCGCCCGGCCCTGGTCGTCGGCTGCTTCTCGACCGCGCTGCTCACCGCGTCCTCGCTGTACGGGCTGCCGGTCGCACGGGTCGGCACGGAGATGCTCCTGGACCGGCTCTCCCCGTACGAGAACAGCAACCGGATGCCCGTCACACTCGTGGACGCGCTGCTTCCCGATCTGACGGACCGTCCGGCGGTCGAGGCCCAACGGCCGTCGGTGGGTACGGAGCTGGATGTGCCCGCACTGGTCAGGGCGGTCGGCTTCGCCATGCAACCGCGGATACACGCCGGTCTGCGCCCCGAGGCCGAGCTCTATCTCTCCACCCGGCTCGACGACAGCACGACCTCGCGCTACTTCAAGCGCCGCCGGCTCACCTCGCTGGGGCTGCCGGGCGGAGTGCCCGCGCAGTTCGCGTTCCTGCCCCGCAACGCGGCCGTGCGCCGGGTGGTGCGCCGGGCGCGCTCGTTGCGGCGTGCCGTGCGGAAGTAGCGCGGGCGTCCCACGACAGGAGCCGGGCGGACCTGGGACCAGGTCCGCCCCGCTCTTCGCCGTGAACGGGGTCAGACGGTCCGGCCGCCCAGGATGACCCGCAGGTCGGCCGCGTTCGCCTCGGTGATCTTCCACAGTTCCTGCTGACGGCCGTGCACGTCGGCGACCGTCGCCGCGTGGTCGGACAGCAGCCCGGCGGCCCGCTCGACGAGACGTGCGCCGAGGTGCCGGTCGTGGACGGAGATGCCCCACTCGGGCCGCTCGATGTCCGCCAGGAAGTACGCCATCTTCGGGTGCGAGATCAGACTGATGATCGGAGTACCGCAGCCGAACGGGATCATCCCCGCGTGGCCGCGCATCCCGATGACCAGCTTCGTACGCGCGTACGTGTCCCGGATCGCGTCGTTGTCGAAGTCGTACATCGGGATCACCGGCAGCGAGATGCCGTGCTCACGCCGCAGGTCGAACGCGATCCGCTCGTCGTCCAGCGAATGCGCCACGCACCGCACGTCGCCGTACGCCCGGAGCCCCTTGACGGCGGTGGCCATCTCGCCGAGGAAGTGCCCGTAGTCGTGGCCGAAGCGGAGCCCGGCCCGGTCGTACGCGGCGTTGATCAGGATGGTGTCGTCGCGCTCGGCGGGGTCGGTCCAGCCGGGCGTCGTCTGCCGGGTCACGGTCGTCGGGCAGGGCTGGAAGCGCACCTTGTCCCGCAGCTCGGCCGGGAGCAGGTCGCGCACCTTCTCGATGGAGCCGTGGTTGCGCAGCCCGAAGAACGCGGAGCGCTCCACCAGCTTCCGCAGACTCGACAGGAAGCGGTTGCGGCTCTGGCCGTAGGCCTGTCCGTCGAAGGCGTTGAAGCCGACGGCGTAGACCATGACGGGTACGTCGATGCGCTCCAGGAGCGCGTCGGGGACGTTCCACTGCCAGCCGCTGTTGCCGTTGGGCGCGGTGTCCGGGATGAAGAGGCCTCCGCCGCCGATGACCAGGCCGCGGCGGGCGTTGACCCGCTCCAGTGCCGCCTCGTCGAACAGGCGGTGGGCGTGCACGGAGTGCCAGCGGGCGGGACCGGTGTCCTGGTCGAACGCGAGGCGCACGCTCTCCGGCAGCAGCTTGTCCCCGGCGTTGCCCTGCTGCTCCATGTAGAAGGCGACATGGGCGAGCTGATCGGCGGGCCTGCCCTCGGCGGGCGGCTTCGCGGCGGTGGTGCGCTTGTACATCAGCCGGTTCGCCCGGTGCGTCGGGTCGACCCCGAGCCCGTCCAGGGCGTATTCGGCGGCCGCCTCGTCGTCGCCGTGGATCCAGGCGATCTGGGCGAGCCGTCCGAAGGAGGTCGCGGCCCGGTTGGGCGCGGCGGTGGCCAGCATCAGCTCGGCGCGCGCCTCACCGTAGCGGGAGACGCTCATCAGGGCGTGCCCCAGCACCTCGTGCGTCCAGGCCTCGTCCACCGGGATCCGGATGCCGCCCAGGAGGTCCACCGCCTCCTGGTACTCCCCCGCCCCGATGTGCGCGCCCGCGACGCGCCGCGCGGTCTCGACGTCACCGGTCCGCCGGACGTGCGGGATGCCGTAGTGCACCAGCAGGTCGTGGTGCTTGGCGCCGGGCAGGGAGAGGTAGGCCTCGTGGAAGTCGGCCTCGGAGAGCTCGTACGCGTGCCAGCGGTCCTCGGCCTGGCCGTAGCCGGCCTCGCCGCCCTGCCACGGCTTGTGGCGCCCGGTGAAGTGCAGGATCGCGGTGTCGTCCGGGACCGGGAGGTCTCCCGAGAGGCGCCGCTTGACGAAGTTGTAGCGGGCGTCGAGGTGGAGGAATCCGCCGTCGAGCACGGCGTTGAGGATGCCCTGGTCGTGCTTGTCGAGCTCGTACGAGCCGTTGCGTCCGACCTCGTCCAGCTTCGCGCAGAAGTCGTCGCTCAGGAACTCGCGCTGGATGACGAGCAGCCCGCTGTTGAGCTTGTGCTGTCCGTAGAAGAACTGCGGTACGGCGGCGAGGCCGTCGCGCAGCTCCAGCAGTTCACCCAGGTCACCGAGGACCACCATGTCGGTGTCCAGGGTGATCACGGTGTCGTAGTCGCGCACCCGGAACACGTCCAGGATGAAGTACGCCTTGCGCACCAGGTAGTTGTCCTGGTCGCCCTTGGCGTAGCTGTCGTAGTGCGCGGCGTCGACCTGGCGGAAGGAGACACGCGGGTGCAGGGCGCGGATCTTCGCGAGGGAGTCGGTGCGCAGGCCGTCGTGGAGGACGAGGAAGTCCTCGCAGACGGACGGGTTGGACAGCGCCAGGCTGCGGAGCAGGGTCAGGAAGCCCGGGAGGTAGTTCTCGTCCACGAAGCTCGCGAAGGCGATCCGGCGCTTGCCGGTGAGCGCGTTGGCTGCGGTCGGGATGGAAGGCGCGGTCGTCATCGCAGTCGGATCCTCGTATCGGTGACGCTCTGGGCGCGTTCCATGACCCACGCCTTCTCGCTGGTGTACTCGTGCACGGAGGTGATGGGCATCTTCATCGCACCGGCCAGCCGGTAGGCGCCGCTCTCGTAGAAGTCGAAGCCGATCAGGTCCAGTTGCGGGCTGACGTCCAGGAAGTCCAGCAGCCACAGCATGTTGAAACCGGTGGTGGGGATGGCGGGCCAGACGTCGCTGCCGACCTTGCCGATCTCGCGCAGCGGCCAGCGCAGCGACTCGTCGCCGAGGCAGGTCTGCGCACCGGGCACGAGCCGGCTGCGCAGGGACTGCTTCCAGCCGCCGGAGATGCCGCCGAAGACGAGCCTGGTGTCCACGCGCTGGTCCCAGTTGAAGCTGTGCTTGTGGATGGTGGCGTGGATGTCGGTGCGCCGGCCGGTCGCCGCCGGGTCGATCTTGTACGAGTTGAAGCGGACGACGAGGTCGTAGGCGTCGATCTCGGCGCCCATCGAACCGTTGCCGACGCGCTGCGAGTTGGCGATCAGGCAGATCGACTTGCCCGCGATGCGGTTGCGGAACTCGCCCAGCGTGATCCATTCGACACCGTCGAAGGTGGGGTCCGCGACGGCGCCGCGCGCCCGGTTCCTGCGCTGTTCGGCGTAGAGCTCGGTGAGTTCGGTGAGCGGGGTGGGCCCGGTGGGGTCGCCCGTGCCGCCTCCGCCGCCGATGACGCCGCTCGCCTCCCGCGCGAGGCCGAGGTACTGCGAGGCCGTGGCCTGGATCTCGGTCACGGGTGTGCCGTCGCGGGTCTGGGCGAGCAGCGCTCCGACCAGCCGGGGCTGTGCCTCCGCCCAGTCTCCGCGCGCGTGCAGCTCCAGGCCCTCGGCCCAGGACTCGGTGACGGGACGGTCGGTGAAGCGGCCGGCGGCAGGACAGCTCTCCTCCAGCCGCCGCACGAGCTCGTGCTGGATCTCCCCGCCCAGCCGCAGCCCGGCGACCTTCGCGGCCACACCGAATCCGTCGTCGTCGGTCAGGCCGAGGTAGCGCTCGTACGCGTCGAGGGCCGCGGTCTCCGCGCCCATCGTCTCCAGGACCCGGGCGCGCAGCCGCCAGCCCGCGCGGGAGCGCTTGCGCTGGGTGAGCACGGTGTCCGCGACGAGCAGGGCGAGCTTCGTCTCGTCCTCGTAGCCGCACTCCAGCGCCTTGTTGCCGACCGCGAGGAGCGGATCCATGAGCTCGTCGGCGAGTACCGGGCCGGTGCTCGTCGCGCCCTTGACGGTGCGCCGTATCAGCGGCAGCGACGCCGCGGGCGCCGGGGCGACGGGGGCCGTCGTGGCGTGCGTCGCCAGCAGATGACGCAGCGCCTCCGCGAGTGCCGTGCGACGCCGGTCGAGCCCCGTGACGAGCTTTCCGCTGTGGGAGGCGCAGGCGCGCAGGCATACGTCCAGGTCGGTGGGGGTGACGGCGGGGGAGGCAGTGCCCGCGCGTGGGGCCGGGACCTCCACGTCACGTGGCCGTTGCCAACGGGGGCGGGCTTTCGTCATGGCGCTCCAAGCGTCTGATGCCCGTGGGGGGAGGTGGGCGTCGGTTCGTACGCGGTCGCGGGCACCTCCGCCGAAACGGCTCCGAGGCTGCGTCCGCACAACAGGTTGCGGTTCGGCGTCACGGTAGAAAACCCGTACGACTGCCAGATGAACTCGCCCTGTCAGCCCGGGAAACTGCACACTTCCTGTCCGTTCTGTCCCTCCGCGCGGACCTACGCTGACGCGGCGCACCGGCTGAATGGAGTGGCTGTGACCATCACACCGCAGGACGCGGGGAGGACCGGAGCGGGGCCGTCGAAGGCCGCCGCGACACCGGGGACGGGCTTCACCGAGGGGACCGGGACGTCACCGGGCCCGGTGGGGCCGGTGACGTCCGTGGCGTCCCACCCCGGCGGCTCCGGGACCTGTGCGCCGCCGTCACGGCCTGCCCGGTCGCGGCCGCGGCTGCGCGCGCTCGACGGGCTGCGGCTGCTCGCCGCGCTGATGGTGGCGGCCTACCACTACGGCGGCCGGGGCGGTGACATCACCACGGCGTGGGGCAGTTCGCCCGCGGTCCAGTTCCCCACCGCGCACACCTGGTTCGCCTACGGCCCGCTGGGCGTGCAGATCTTCTTCGTCATCAGCGGCTTCGTGATCTGCATGAGCGGCTGGGGCCGGTCGCTTTCCTCGTTCTTCGCGTCGCGCGTCGCACGCCTGATGCCCGCCTACTGGGCCGCGGTCGTGCTGGTGACCCTGGTCTTCGCGCTGCCCGTGGTGACGTACGCGGCCGTCTCGCCCAGCGACGCGCTGGTCAATCTGACCCTGCTCCAGCAGCCGTTGGGGGCGAGCCGGGTGCTGGGGGTGTGCTGGACGCTGTGGGCGGAGATCCGCTTCTACGCGCTGTTCGCCCTGTTCGTCGTGCTGCCCGGCGCGAACCGGCAGCGGATCGTGCTGTTCTGCGCCGTGTGGACACTGGCGGCGGCTCTCACGAAGGCGTCCGGTCAGCCCTTCCTCGATGTGCTCCTCATGCCGGAGCACGCGCCCTTCTTCATCGGCGGCATCGGCCTCTACCTGGTCCACCGCGACCGCCGGGACGCGGTGGCGTGGGGCATCGTCGGGGTGAGCTGGCTGCTGGGCCAGCACCACGCGGTGGCGGACCTGTGGCATCCGGCCGGCCAGGAGGCGTTCTCGTACCGCTCGTCGCTGGTGATCATCCTGATCGTGACGGCGGGCTTCGTCGCGGTCGCCGCCATCGCCGTGGGCGCGCTGCACCGCGTCGACTGGCCCTGGCTGACGGTCGCGGGGGCGCTGACGTATCCCTTCTACCTGGTCCACGAGCATCTGGGGTGGGTGGTCGTGGGGGCGCTGCACCGCACCCTCGGTGTTCCCGCGGCGCTCACGGCCGTGCTCACGGTCGGGTCGATGCTGGTGCTGGCCTGGCTGCTGCACCGGTACGTGGAGCGGTGGTCCACCCCGCTGCTGCGGAAGGCCCTCACCCCCTCGGCCGCCCCACGGGACCCGCTGGCGGAACCCCGGGCGACCACCCCTTGACCTCAAGCGCGCTTGAGCTCCTACGTTCGGGGACATGGACTACTCACATGACGACGCGGGACTGGCACGGCAGCCGATCGGCTACTGGAGCTGGGCCGCCCATGAAGCCACCGTCACCCACATCCGCTCCGCCCTGGCCGAACACGGCCTGACCCAGCCGCGTTGGTGGGTCCTCAACCAGCTCGTGGACGCGGACGGAGCGGGCCGTCCACGGGCCGAGGTCGTCGCGATGCTCCGCGGCTACCTGCACATCGGGGACGCACTGGACCCCGAGATCGACACACTCGTCGTCGACGGCCTGGTCACCCAGGACGCCACCACCCGGCTGCGGCTGACCCCGGAGGGGCACGCGCTGCGAGCGAAGGTGTACGAGCGGGTCTCCCGGGCGAGGTCGGAGATCCACGCCGGCATCCCGGACGAGGAGTTCGTCGCCGCCCTCAAGGTGCTCCAGCGCATGATCCACAACGTGGGAGGCAAGGCCTGGCACCACTGAGGCCCGGACCCGCGGGGCTCAGACGCTGCTGAAGGTGAGCTTCGCCGCGAAACCGAGGAACAGCACACCCGCCGCCGAAGTGGCCCCCGCCGACAGCCGCTTACGGCGGCGGAACGCGGTGGCCAGGCGGGTGCCGCCGAATATGAGCGCCGTGAGGTACAGGAAGCTGCCGATCTGCAGCAGCGCGCCCAGCAGCAGGAAGGACAGCGCCGGATAGGCGTAGCCCGGATCGACGAACTGCACGAAGAAGGAGATCAGGAACAGGATCGCCTTCGGGTTGAGCAGGCTGACCACGAGCGCCCGCCGGTAGGGCCGCTCGACCGCCGTCGCGGGCTTCGCCTCCGCCTCCGTCAGCTCCGCGACCCGCCGGTGCCGATCGCGCCACATCGACACGGCTGCACGCAGCATCCCGATGGCCAGCCAGGTCAGATATCCCGCGCCCGCGTACTTCACGACGGCGAAGAGCAGGGGCGTCGTCTGCAGCAGGGAGGCGGCGCCCAGCGCGGACAGCGTCATCAGGACCGCGTCCCCGGTCCAGACACCCGCGGCGGCCACGTACCCGGTCCGCACACCGCGCCGGGCGGCCACGGACAGCACGTACAGCGAATTGGGCCCCGGCAGCAGAATGATCAGCACCAGGCCGGCGAGATAGGTCGGAAGATCGGTCACACCCAGCATGAACGGAGTGTCGCACGCGGGTACGACACTCCGCCCGGGCGGTCCGGAATACGGCGGACCGGTCCTGGTCGGGGGGTTGGTACGGGGCGCGGGTTCGGCGCCCGGCACGGCACGGGTTCGGCGCCCGGCACGGCACGGGTTCGGCGCCCGGCACGGGGCGGTCCTCGCCGCGCGGGTCAGTCCTCGTCGCCGTCCAGCAGACGGTCCACGGAGAGCTCCGTCTCCACACCGACGACGTCAGGCACGCCGAACGACGTCCCCCGCTTGCGGGGTGTCTGGTTCCGGTACTCCCCGCCGCGCGGATCGGTGCAGACCAGCACCTGGTCGTGCTTGCGGTTCGGCCACCACGTAGACCGGGATGCCCGCCTGGGCGTAGTCCTCGACCTTGGGGCCGAGATCGTCCGCCCAGTTGGTCGAGGTGACCTCCAGGACCATACGGAAGACGTGTGGGGCGTAGCAGTTCTTCATGACGTGCGCCTCACGGAAGTCGGATTCGACAACCGCGAGACCGGGAATCGCGTAGTCGTCCGGGCCGGTGGGCAGCCAGAGCCCGACCGCCTGGACCAGTCTCAGCCCGACCCCACGCGCTCTGACACCGAATTCCTCGCTGAGCCAGGACAGCGCCAGAGCACGCGATCCGTCGGCCGGTGGTGTCACAGTGAGCCTCCCTTGGAGAATCTCCACGCGATGCCCAGGCAGCGAGCGTGCGGCCTGTTCGGCCGCCTAGCCGATCGTCAGCTCGGACTGCATCGTCGTCACCTGCTCCTCGTGCTGTGTCACAGCCACGGCATCCTCCTTTCGGAGACCACTGTTCACGAGCTCATCCACGGACGCGGGTGATCGGCGGGAGATCACCCGCGAGGGTGGACCCCGCCGGTCAGAACGCGTCCGTCGGGACGTACGTCCCCCAGACCTCCCGCAGCGCGTTACAGACCTCGCCCACCGTCGCCCGGGCCCTGAGCGCGTCCTTCATCGGGTAGAGGACGTTGGCTGTGCCCTCCGCCGCCGTCCTCAGCTCCGCCAGTGCCGCGTCCACCGCCCCCTGGTCGCGCTCGGCCCGGAGCTTCGCCAGCCGGGCGGCCTGCTGGGCCTCGATCTCCGGGTCGACCCGGAGGGGCTCGTAGGGCTCCTCCTCGTCGAGGCGGAAGCGGTTGACGCCGACGACCACACGCTCGCCGCTGTCGGTCTCCTGCGCGATCCGGTAGGCGCTGCGCTCGATCTCGCCCTTCTGGAAGCCGCGTTCGATGGCGTTGACCGCGCCGCCCATGTCCTCGACCCTGAGCATCAGTTCCAGGGCCGCGGCTTCGACGTCGTCGGTCATCTTCTCTACGACGTACGAACCCGCGAAGGGGTCCACCGTCGCCGTCACGTCCGTCTCGTAGGCCAGGACCTGCTGGGTGCGCAGGGCCAGGCGGGCCGACTTGTCGGTGGGGAGGGCGATGGCTTCGTCGAAGGAGTTGGTGTGCAGTGACTGGGTGCCGCCGAGGACCGCGCCGAGGCCCTGCACGGCGACCCGGACCAGGTTGACCTCGGGCTGCTGGGCGGTGAGCTGGACGCCCGCGGTCTGCGTGTGGAAGCGGAGCATGAGCGACTTGGGGTTCTTCGCGCCGAACTCCTCCTTCATCACCTTCGCCCAGATCCGGCGCGCGGCACGGAACTTGGCGACCTCCTCCAGGATCGTCGTACGGGCGACGAAGAAGAAGGAGAGCCT
>NZ_JBHXRD010000035.1:0-32783 GCF_042717325.1 Streptomyces sp. NPDC058637
TCGGTCCTGCCCGACGCGCCCCCGGGCGGCGACCCCGGAGGCCCCTCGTTCGTGGCTCAGGCAGCGGGGCCGCCGGACCTCGCGGTCGGGGGGGCCCGGTGCGTGCGGGTGGGTCAGCTCTTGTCGGCCTTCTGCGGGGCCTCGTCGCCCTCCGGCGCCTTCGCCTCCGCGCCGCCGCCGTCCTGGGCGGCGGCCGTCGCCCCGGCGTCGTCCTTGCCGGACTCGCCGTCCTCGTCCGCCTCGCCCTTGGCCAGGTCCTCGGCGGCGGGCTCGACGATCTCCTCGCGCCCCGGGCGCACCCTCGCCGAGATCACGATGTACGTCACCGCCAGCACGAAGACGATGATCGCCGTCCACACGTTGAGCCGCAGGCCCAGCACGTGGTGCGCCTCGTCGACCCGCATGTACTCGATCCACGCGCGGCCCGCGCAGTACGCCGCGACGTACAGCGCGAACGCCCGGCCGTGGCCGAGCTTGAAGCGGCGGTCCGCCCAGATGACCAGGGCCGCGACACCGAGGCACCACAGCGACTCGTACAGGAACGTCGGGTGGTAGGTGCCCGCCACCCGGTTCGCGCCCTCGCTGATCTCCAGGGCCCACGGCACATCCGTCGGCTTGCCGTACAGCTCCTGGTTGAACCAGTTGCCCCAGCGGCCGATCGCCTGGGCGATGGCGATGCCGGGTGCCAGGGCGTCGGCCCAGGCGGGCAGCGGGATCCCGCGGCGGCGGCAGCCGATCCAGGCACCGACCGCGCCGAGCGCGATCGCGCCCCAGATACCGAGGCCGCCCTCCCAGATCTTGAAGGCGTCCACCCAGTTCTCACCGTCGCTGAAGTACAGCTGGTAGTCGGTGATCACGTGGTAGAGCCTGCCGCCGACGAGGCCGAAGGGCACGGCCCAGACGGCGACGTCGGCAACGGTGCCGGCTCTGCCGCCCCTGGCGATCCAGCGCTTGTTGCCGAACCAGACGGCGACGAAGACACCGATGATGATGCAGAACGCGTAGCCGCGGAGCGGGATCGGGCCGAGCTCGATCACGCCGGTCGACGGGCTGGGAATGAAGGCAAGGTTCATGACGGGGTCGACGCTACCCTGCCGGACGGGACGTGCGGCAAGCCGTCCGACAACTTCTGGATAACGAGGCGCCTCATGAGGAGGGCGTCACCCCCGTCGTGGCCGGTTTCTTGCCCTTGTTGGCCTCGGCCACCCACTTCTTGAGGTTCGCGACGGAGATCTCCTCGTCGCCCTTCTTCGGGAAGATCGACTCGCCGTTGAGCAGCGCGGTCGGAGTCCCCTCGAAGCCACCCTCACCGAAGGCCGTGTCGGACTTCTCGACCCAGCTGTCGTGCGTGCCGTCCTCGACGCAGCCGCGGAAGGCGGGCGTGTCCAGGCCGTCCACCGAGCCCGCCAGCTCGATCAGCTTGCCGTTGTCGGCGAAGGCGTCGTCCGACTCGGCGGGCTGATTGCGGTAGAGCACGTCGTGGTACGCGGCGAACTTGCCGGCGTCCTGGGCGCAGGCCGCCGCGTTGGCCGCCCGCAGCGATCCGCTGCCGCCGAGGTTTCCGTCGATGATGGTGGCCAGGTGGTAGTCCACCTTGATCTGGCCGCTGTCCGCGAGCTCCGCGATCGTGTCCCGGAAGGCGTCCTCGAACTGGGCGCAGACCGGGCAGCGGAAGTCCTCCCAGATCGTGAGCGTGGACGGCGCGTCGTCCGCCCCGACCTGGAGGGTGAGGCTGTCCTCGCCGGTCGCGCCGGACGGGGTGACCACGGGGCCCGCCTGGCTGTCGGCATCGTCCTTGCCCGCGTTGGCGGCGATCAGACCGACAACGGCGGCCAGCGCCAGCACCCCTACCACGGCGGTCGCGACGATCAGCGTGCGCCTGCGGCGCTCCCGCGCACGGTCCAGCTCACGCTGTTGTTCGAGCCGGTCGCGTGCGGCTCTCTTTCGCTCATGGTTCTTGTCGCTCACACCGCGCAAACGAACCGGGGAGGCACGTCAGCGCCTCCCCGGTTCCAGGTTCACCCGTACGTGTGCGGACCGAGGTCAGCGCTTTCGAACACTCTCGGCGAGCCCGGCGGCCAGCTCACGGACGGCGACGAGACCTGCGGCCTCGTCCGGCGCGTCCAGCATCCGCTTGACGAAGGCCGAGCCGACGATCACCCCGTCCGCGAAGGCCGCGACCTGCCGGGCGTGCTCGGGGGTGGACACGCCGATGCCGACGCAGACCGGCAGGTCGGTGGTGGCGCGGGTGCGCCGCACCAGGTCCTGGGCCTGCTCGCCGACCGACTCGCGGGTGCCGGTGACTCCCATCAACGAGGAGGCGTACACGAAGCCGGAGCCGGCCGCCGTGATGGCGGCGAGACGCGCGTCCTGGCTGCTCGGCGCGACGACGAAGACGGTGGCGAGACCGTGCTTCTCGGCGTGCTCGCGCCACAGTCCGGACTCCTGGACCGGCAGGTCGGGCAGGATGCACCCGGCGCCGCCCGCGTCGGCGAGCTCGGCGGTGAAGCGTTCCACCCCGTAGCGGTCGATCGGGTTCCAGTACGTCATGACCAGGACGGGGACACCGGTGGCCTCGTACGCCTCGCGGACCGTGCGCATGATGTCGGCGATCCGGACGCCGCCGCGCAGCGCGATGTCGTCGGCGGTCTGGATGACCGGCCCGTCGAGCACCGGGTCGCTGTGCGGGAGGCCCACCTCGACGACGTCGGCGCCGCCCGCGACGACCGCCTTGACCGCCTCGATGCCGCCGTCGACGGTCGGGAAGCCGCCGGGCAGGTAGGCGATGAGCGCGGCCCTGTCCTCGGCCGACGCCTTAGCCAGCGTCGACTCAAGAAGCTCTCGGTTGCCGCTCACTTCTCCCCCTCCTGGTCGTACAGGCCGAAGTACCGTGCGGCCGTGTCCATGTCCTTGTCACCACGGCCGGACAGGTTGATCAGGATCAGCCCGTCCTTGCCCAGCTCCTGCCCGACCTCCAGGGCCCCGGCCAGCGCGTGCGCGCTCTCGATGGCCGGGATGATCCCCTCGGTGCGGGACAGCAGGCGCAGCGCCTGCATGGCGGCGTCGTCCGTCACCGCGCGGTATTCGCCGCGGCCGACGTCCTTGAGGTAGGCGTGCTCCGGGCCGATGCCCGGGTAGTCCAGGCCCGCCGAGATGGAGTACGGCTCGGTGATCTGGCCCTCGTCGTCCTGGAGGACGTACGACCGGGAGCCGTGCAGGATCCCGGGCTCGCCCGCGGTCAGCGTCGCCGCGTGCTCGCCGGTCTCCACGCCGTGTCCGGCGGGCTCGCAGCCGATCAGCCGGACGCCCGCGTCCGGGATGAAGGCGTGGAAGAGGCCGATGGCGTTGGAACCGCCGCCGACGCAGGCGATCGCGGCGTCCGGCAGCCGGCCGGTGCGCTCCAGGATCTGGCGGCGGGCCTCGACACCGATGACCCGGTGGAAGTCGCGGACCATCGCCGGGAACGGATGCGGTCCGGCGACCGTGCCGAAGAGGTAGTGCGTGCGGTCCACGTTGGCGACCCAGTCGCGGAACGCCTCGTTGATGGCGTCCTTGAGCGTCCTGGAGCCGGACTTCACGGCGATGACCTCGGCCCCGAGCATCCGCATCCGCGCCACGTTCAGCGCCTGCCGCTCGGTGTCGACCTCACCCATGTAGATGGTGCACTCGAGCCCGAAGAGGGCGCAGGCGGTCGCCGTGGCGACACCGTGCTGGCCGGCTCCGGTCTCGGCGATGACCCGGGTCTTGCCCATGCGCTTGGTGAGCAGCGCCTGCCCCAGGACGTTGTTGATCTTGTGCGAGCCGGTGTGGTTCAGGTCCTCGCGCTTGAGAAAGACCCGGGCGCCTCCGGCGTGCTCGGCGAAGCGCGGGATCTCGGTCAGGGCGCTGGGCCTGCCCGTGTAGTCGACCATGAGCGCGTTGAGCTCGGCGGCGAACGCCGGGTCGGCCTTGGCCTTGTCGTACTCGACGGCGACCTCGTCCACGGCGGCGACCAGCGCCTCCGGGATGAACTTGCCACCGAACGCGCCGAAATACCCCTCGGCGCTGGGGATCAGACCCTCGGGGTCCGGAATGAAGAAGTCGGACGACATGCGGCGTACTCCTCGACCTTGCAACGGGTGGTTTCACCGTATGCGCCGTGAGCGGAGTGCCGCACCGGCCGGTGGGTCGGTGCGGTGGGCCGTGCGGCTCCCCCGCGCGAGGTGCGCGGGAGGGGAGGGCGACGGCCGGGGTTCGCTACGGCGCGGACCCCGTGCGCCATCGCATGCCGTTGACCTGTCCCGGCTCGTCGCCGATCACGTACCGGACGCGTCGGCCGAGCACCCGCCGGGCGGGGGCGCGGCAGCCGCGGTGCCAGAACGGCGGCGCGCAGCGCCTCGGCCGGGGGTGGTCGCGCGGGACGTCCGGGCGGCAGCCGGGCGGCAGCGGCAGGACGCGCGGGTCCCGGGCCGTCGCCCCGGCGGGGCGCAGGCCCGGCCGGACGCGGGGCGCGGGACGGCCGTGCACGGTGCGGTCAGCCCCGTCCGTGCCGGAGCGCCGGGTGGGCGCCCGCGGCGACCAGGTCGGCGACGGCGGACCGGGGGTCGCGGCCGGTGACCAGGGACTCGCCGACGAGCACCGCGTCGGCGCCGGCGTTGGCGTAGGCGATGAGGTCGTGCGGGCCGCGGACGCCGGACTCGGCGACCTTGACGATGTGGTCGGGGATCTCGGGGGCGACGCGTTCGAAGGTGGAACGGTCGACCTTGAGGTCCTTCAGGTTGCGCGCGTTGACACCGATGATCTTCGCTCCGGCGTCCACGGCGCGCTCCGCCTCCTCCTCGTCGTGCGCCTCGACGAGCGGCGTGAGGCCGATCGACTCGGCGCGCTCGATCAGGGAGACCAGGGCCTCCTGGTCGAGGGCGGCGACGATCAGCAGGGCGAGGTCGGCGCCGTAGGCCCGTGCCTCCCACAGCTGGTACGAGGTGACGATGAAGTCCTTGCGCAGGATCGGGATGTCGACCTTGGCGCGGACGGCCTCCAGGTCGGCGAGCGAACCGCCGAAGCGGCGCTGTTCGGTGAGGACCGAGATGACGGACGCGCCGCCGGCCTCGTAGTCGGCGGCGAGTGCGGCAGGGTCGGCGATCGCGGCCAGGGCCCCCTTGGAGGGGCTGGAGCGCTTGACCTCGCAGATGACGGTCACGCCCTCGCCGCGCAGGGCGGCGACTCCGTCCTTGGCCTGGGGAGCGCGCGCCGCGCGTTCCTTGAGCTCGTCGAGGCTGACACGCGTCTGCCGCTCCGCGAGGTCGGCGCGAACGCCATCGATGATCTCGTCGAGCACACTCACGCGAGCGGCCCCCTTCCGGAACGGTGATGAGGGAACAGGATCAGCCGTCTCGATGGTATCCGCAGGAGGCCGTGGTGCCCGCATCCGGTGACGCCACGTCCCACTACCTGGGCAGTCACGGAGCCAGCCCTGACCCGAACGGCAGATTCCGGACGACCGAGAAGGCCAGCAGCAGGGCGCCCAGACCCCACAGGCCGACGGGTCCGAGACCGATGCGCAGGGGCTGCCCCCGGCTCGCGCGGACCGTCCAGAGCAGCCACACGGCCGCGAAGGCGAGGTAGCCGACGACCGCCAGGGCGTTGGCGCCCAGCGCCGCGACGAGGTCGCCGTGGGCGAAGGCGTGGGCGCTGCGCAGCCCTCCGCAGCCGGGGCAGAACACCCCGGTGAACCGGAGCAGGGGACAGACCGGGTAGTGACCGGGTTCGTTGGGGTCGACGGCGGCCACGTAGCCGAAGGCTCCGACGACGACGGCCATGACCCCGACGGGCGTGGCGAGCCGCCGCAGCCGGGAGGCCGGTGCGGGCGCCGGGGGGAACGCGGGGCCGTGACCGGCCGGGGGCGCCGGGGCGGCCCCTCCGGGCTCGGCGGGTACGGGGGCCGGGCCCGGGGCGGCGGGAGATGCTGAAGCGTCCACCCGCCGATTGTCCCCGCTGACGCGGAAAGGCGCAGCCCGGTCCGGGCTGCGCCTCGCGTCGTGTTCCTGGGGCGGTACTCCGCTCAGGAGGAGGAGATCTGCGCCTGCCCGGCGCGGGCCCTGGCCGCGGCCAGCTCGGCCGACTCCTTCGGCATGCCGAGTCCGGCGACCTTCATGGCGAGACCGACGACCCCGCCGAGGAGGGTGACGGCGATACCGGCCCAGAAGCCGAGCGGGTTCGCCGCGACCATGAAGAGGCCTGCGACGCAGAAGCCGATGAACGAGATGATGACACCGGTCCAGGCGGCCGGGGTGTGTCCGTGGCTGCTGCCCGCCATGAGTTGCTCCTCGTTGGTGTTGCGCTGAAGGTATCGCTGTACAGAAAGCTCGGTGCCATTGTCCCGTACGTGCCGTGGGACCCGAGCCTGGGGGTCATGCCTCGCGCGTCGGGTCCTCGCCGCGGTCCAGTGCCTTCCACAGGTCCTCGGGCCGGTCGGGGTCCGGGGCGGTGCCGGTGGCCTTGCGGGGGCTGGGGGTGCCGTCGCGCTCGTACCGTCCGGACATGGCGGGCCAGCGGCTGCCGTAGCGCAGGGCGAGCAGCCCGGCGAGCAGGATCAGCAGTCCGCCGGCGGCCGTGACGTACGGCCACGCGGTGTGGCTGAGGGCCTGGATGGTGGCCGAGGTGTCGCCCGTGGTCCGCGCGGCCTTCTCGTCGAGTGCCTGGCTGTCCGACGCTCCGGCGAAGGCGCTCAGTCCGGCGCCGAGGCCGCTGAGGGCCAGCAGTCCGGCGACGAGCGTCCGGCCGTTGCGGCGGACGGCGAAGACGGCGACGAGGGCGGCCAGGCCGACGACGGCGAGGGCGGCCGGGAGGCCGGTGACGTCCTGGCCGTCCGCGGTCAGCGCCAGGGTGCCGCCGCCGACGGACGCCCTGCCCTCCGCCCAGGTCTGCCCGGAGGCGAGGAGTACGACGGTGGCGCCGGCGGCCCCGAGGAGCAGGCCGGCGCCCAGGCTGCGGCGGCTTCGCGCGCTGTCGGGCGCGGAGGCGGCACGGGCACGGGGCTGGGGTACGGGGACTGCGCTCACGTACTCCACTATCCCCTACCGCCTCAGTGGGACCGGAGCCGGTTGGCCGTATGGACGGCGCGCAGGACCGCGGCGGCCTTGTTGCGGCACTCGGTGTCCTCGCCCACGGGGTCGGAGTCGGCGACGACGCCCGCTCCGGCCTGGACGTAGGCGGTGCCGTCGCGGAGCAGGGCGGTCCGGATGGCGATGGCGGTGTCGGAGTCCCCGGCGAAGTCGAGGTAGCCGACGCAGCCGCCGTACAGGCCCCGGCGGGTGGGTTCGAGCTCCTCGATGATCTGCATGGCGCGTGGCTTGGGGGCGCCGGAGAGGGTGCCAGCGGGGAAGCACGCGGTGAGGACGTCGAAGGCGCTGCGGCCCTCGGCGACGCGTCCTGTGACGGTGGACACGATGTGCATCACGTGCGAGTACCGCTCGACGGACATGAAGTCGACGACCTCGACGCTGCCGGGTTCGCAGACCCGTCCGAGGTCGTTGCGCCCGAGGTCGACGAGCATCAGGTGCTCGGCGCGCTCCTTCGGGTCGGCGAGGAGCTCGTCGGCGAGCGCCTGGTCCTCCTGCGGGGTGGCGCCGCGGTGCCGGGTCCCGGCGATCGGGTGGACCATGGCCCGGCCGTCCTCGACCTTGACGAGCGCTTCCGGGCTGGAGCCGACGACGTCGAAGCCGTCCAGGCGCAGGAGGTACATGTACGGCGACGGGTTGGTGGCGCGCAGTACCCGGTAGACGTCCAACGCGGTTGCGGTGCAAGGGGTTTCGAAGCGCTGGGAGGGCACCACCTGGAAGGCCTCGCCGGCCCTGATGCGCTCCTTGATGTCGTCGACGGCGTCCTGGTAGGCCGGGCCGCCCCACAGGGCGGTGTACGGCGGGAGCTCGGAGGGCGGCAGGACGGCGGGGGCGTTCTCCACGGGCCTGGACAGGTCCCGCTCCATGGCGTCGAGCCGGGCGACCGCGTCCGCGTGGGCCTCGTCGACGCCGGTGTCCAGGTCGTTGTGGTTGATCGCGTTGGCGATCAGCAGGACCGTGCCGTCCCCGTGGTCGAGCACGGCGAGGTCCGAGGTGAGCAGCATCGTCAGCTCGGGGAGCTTCAGGTCGTCGCCGCCGTGCTCGGTGATCTTCTCCAGGCGGCGCACGACGTCGTACCCGAGGTAGCCGACCATGCCTCCGGTGAACGGCGGCAGGCCTTCGCCGCCGACCAGGTCGCGCGGGGTGTGCAGGGCCTCGACGGTGGCGCGCAGGGCCTGCAGGGGGTCCCCGTCGAGGGGGACGCCGACGGGCGGGGTGCCGATCCAGTGGGCCTGTCCGTCGACGGCGGTGAGGGTGGCGGAGCTGCGTACCCCGATGAAGGAGTAGCGGGACCAGGTCCGGCCGTTCTCCGCGGATTCGAGGAGGAAGGTGCCGGTGCGCTCGGCCGCGAGCTTGCGGTAGAGCCCGACCGGGGTGTCACCGTCCGCGAGGAGCCGGCGGCTGACGGGGATGACGCGCCGGTCGGCGGCGAGCTTGCGGAAGGTCTCGAGATCCATGGCGGCTGACCTTACTGGGGCGCGGGGAGCGGGAGGACGTCTGCGTCGAAGCAGGTGCGGTCGCCGGTGTGGCAGGCGGCACCGGTCTGGTCCACCTTCACCAGGACCGTGTCGGCGTCGCAGTCCAGGGCGACGGACACGACCTTCTGGATGTGGCCGGACGTGTCGCCCTTGGCCCAGTACTCCTGGCGGCTGCGGGACCAGTAGGTGCAGCGGCCCGTGGTGAGGGTGCGGTGCAGCGCCTCGTCGTCCATCCAGCCGAGCATGAGCACCTCGCCGGTGTCGTACTGCTGCGCGATGGCCGGGACCAGTCCGTCGGGGCCGCGCTTGAGGCGGGCGGCGACGGCCGGGTCGAGGTTGCTGGCGGGCGTGGTGCCGGGCGTGCTGGTCATGCGCCCCATTGTGCCGCGCCGGGCGGGGCCGTCCGGGTGCGCGTCCACTGGGCGGACCGTGGGCGCCGGTCGTACGCTGGCGGGCATGTCGACCCATGCGAAGCGTGAACGTCTCCTGCTCGCCGACCTGTTGGAAGCGGCGGGTCCTGAGGCACCGACCCTGTGCAACGGCTGGAAGACCCGTGATCTGGCCGCCCATGTCGTGGTGCGCGAGCGCCGTGCGGACGCCGCGGGCGGAATTGTCCTGGGTGTGCTGAAGAACCGGCTGGAGCGGGTGCAGGCCGAATTCGCCGCGAAGCCGTACGAGGAGCTGATCCAGCTCATCCGTACGGGTCCGCCGCGGATGTCACCCTTCGGGCTGAAGCAGCTGGACGAGGCGGCCAACACGGTCGAGTTCTACATCCACGCGGAGGACGTGCGCCGGGCGCAGCCCGACTGGTCCCGGCGGGAGCTGGACCCGGTCTTCGCCGATGTGCTGTGGTCCCGTACCGAGAAGACGGCCCGGATGCTGGGCCGCCGGGCCCCGGTCGGTGTGGTCCTGCGCCGTCCCGACGGCCAGACGGTGGTCGCCCACAAGGGCACCCCGGTGGTGACGGTCACCGGGGAGCCGGGTGAGCTGCTGCTGTTCTCGGCGGGCAGGCAGGACGCGGCGCAGGTGGAGCTGGACGGCGACAAGGACGCGCTGGCCCGGCTGCGTACGGCGGAGCTCGGCCTGTAGGGGTTTGTCCGCGGGGGCCGCGACGCCTCGGCCGCCGTTCAGGCGTCGCCGGCCGCTCCGACGGGTGCCCGGCGGGCGCGGTGGCGGGGGCGGTCCCGCGGTGTGTCCCGACCGGGTCTCGATCCCAGCAGGCCCAGGAGGAACCCGGCGGGAATCGTGACCAGGCCGGGGGTCTGGAGCGGGAACACGGCGAAGTCCCACTCGGGGAAGAGCGCGACCGGGGTGCCGGAGAACGCCGGCGACAGGATCATCAGGACCGCGATCAGCGGCAGCGTTCCGTATACGGTCCACCGCACCCCGCGGGCGTTGAAGCCCGGCCGGAAGAGGGCGTACAGCAGGACGGGCGGCAGGATCGAGGCCGCGGCGGCGAACGAGAGGGAGAGCAGCACCTGGGGGTTACGGTCGTGGGTGTACGCCGAGAGGAGCACCGCGAGCGCCCCGATCGCCAGGACCGCCCAGCGGGCCCGGCGGATCTCCCTGCCGGAGGCCTTTCCGGCTCCCTGGGCGCCGGACTTCGCCGCGAAGTCGCGGGCCAGGGACGAGGCGGCGGCCAGTGTGATCCCGGCCACCGCGGCCAGGGTGGTGGCGAAGGCGGCGCAGGCCACGAGCGCGAAGAGCGGGCTGTCCCGCGGTCCGGAGGCGCCCGGGTCCAGGGCGCCGGTCACCATCAGCAGCGCGGTGCCGCCGGCCGGGTCCGCGGCGCGCAGCAGGTCCCGTCCGATGAGGGCGGAGGCGCCGAGTCCGACGATGACGATGCCGGTGCACAGGAGGGCGACCGGGGCCACGGCCCAGACCCCGGCCCGGCGTGCGGTCAGGGCGTCGCGTATCGGGTGCAGGCGCATCGTGATGTGCGGCATGCAGGCGGCGCCGAGGACGAGGGTGAGCTGGAAGCCGACCAGGTCGAGGCCGCCCGCGAGCCCGTGGCCGAACTGCAGCCCGGGCAGCGCGTAGTCGCCGCCCGCCCCGCTGCCCGCCCGGGCGGCGTCGAAGAGGGCGAAGGGTGACCAGTCGAAGCGGGCGAGGACGAGTCCGGCGAGCAGGGTGACGGCGGCCAGCACCACGGCGACCTTGAGGATCTGGATGAAGCCGGTCCCGCGCATGCCGCCGAACGCCGAGTAGCAGACCATCAGCGCGCCGCTGGCGACCGTGCAGCCGGTGAGCGCCCCGTCGGGGAGGCCGAACATGGCGGTCATGACGTGCCCGGCGGTGGTCAGCTGGACGAGCAGGAGCGGGGCGAGGACCACGAGGGTGGCGACGCCCAGCGCCCGGCGTACGGAGCCGTCCCCGAGCCGGTCCGCGAGAAAGTCGCCGAGGGTGAACACGCCCTGGCGGCGCAGCCGTTCGGCGAAGACGCGCATGACAAGGACCAGCGAGGCGACGGTGGCCAGGGCGAACAGGATGCCGTCGAATCCGGCGAGTGCCACCGATCCGGTGGTGGACAGGAGGGTGGCCGCGGACACGTAGTCACCGGCGATGGCGAGCCCGCCGCCGACGGGGCCGAGTGAGGCGCCGCCCGCGTAGAAGTGCTCCGGGTCGTCCTGGTCCGCCGCGGCCAGGCCGCACAGCAGCAGGGACACGGCGACGAAGCCGAGGAAGATGACCACGGCCAGGGACCGTCCGTCGATCGCGCCGCTCACCGGGTTCGCTCCGCCGGTCCGGCCGTACAAGGGGCAGCTGATGGCATGCGGGCCAGGGCATCAGGCGGGGCGGGTGGGGTACAGGGGGCGGGGCGCGGGCGCGGCGCCCGTACAGTCGTCGCGGCCCGGATGTGTGCGCGGGCACAACGCGGCTTCCTGGCCTGTGAGTTGTGCGGGCCGCCGGGCCGGGGCGGCGCCGCCCCGGCCTCAGCCGCCCAGCAGCCGGCGCGCCGCCAGCGCCAGTGACACCTCGACCGCGTCCGACGGGCGCGTCAGGCAGCGTCCCGTCAGCTGCTCGAACCGCCGCAGCCGGTTCAGCACCGTGTTGCGGTGGCAGTACAGCCGCGCGCCCGCCCGCTGCGCCGATCCGTCGGAGTCGAGCCAGGCGGTCAGTGTCTCGATGATCACGTCGCGGTCCGCCGGGTCGATCCGGTCGAGCGGGCCCAGGACCCGGTCGGCCAGCGCGGTGCCGAGGCCCGGTGAGGACACGACGAGGGCGGTCGGCAGGTGCTCGTCGAGCAGGACGGTGCCGCCGGACGCGGGGCAGGCCCGTAGCGCCGTCTCGGCGAGGCGCCGGGCGTCGCCGACCGAGGCGAGCCCGTCGACCACGGAGCTGATCCCCACACGGGTGCCCGGCGGCGCGGCCAGTTCCGCCGCCACGGCGGCGAGTTCGTCCTGCCCCGGGGTTCCGGGCGGCGTGCCGGTGGTGTCGGCGCCCGACTCCCCCTCGCCGGGGGCGCTCTCCTCGGCCGTCACGGGCACCGTGCCCAGCGGCAGGACGGCCAGTTCGACGTCGCCCCCGGTGTGCCAGAGCACGGGGGTGCCTTCGGGCAGGGTCAGCGGTGGCCGGTCGGTGCCGTGCGGGGCGCGGCGTGCGGTGGCGACCGCGAGCACCGCGTACCGCCCCTGCACGGGCAGCCCCAGCATCGCCGCGGCGTCGGGCAGGTCGGCGATCCGGGCGGTGCCGTCCAGCAGTGCCGCCGTCATCAGGCGCTGCTGGTTCTCGCGGCGCCAGGTGAGGCGCCGTTCGGCCTGCCGGTAGGCCTCGGCCACGACCCCGCAGTGCTCGTCGACGAAGTTCCAGACGTCCGCCGCGACATGGACGAGCAGCCGGATGTCCTCGGGGTACCGGCGGGCGGTCTCGTCGACCAGGTCCTGCCAGACCATCGCCCCGCCCACCCGGAAGGCGTGCATGACCGCGTCGAGCGGTACGCCCTGCTCGGCCCGGGTCTCGCCGATCCACCGGGAGGTGCGGTGGGCGGCGTCGCGGAATTCCCTGGGCTGGATCAGGGAGGCGACGTTGTGCCGCAGCGAGTGGTGGACCTCCTGCCAGATCTCGGTGGGCTCGGCCTCGATCGCGGCGCGGTAGGCGGGCTCCTGCTCCCTCAGCGCCTCGACGAGCCGGTCGGTGAGCTCCGGCAGCGAGTCGAGCAGCACGTGGGCCGCCCGGTGGAGCACGGCGACGGCCTCGCGGTCGGCCAGCGAGCGGAAGCGGTGCGGCAGCGGGGCGACGGGGGGCGGTCCGTGCAGCGCCCTGATCCGTGAACGTACGACCTGTGGCATGGCGGCCTCCACCGGGAATCGGCCGGCTCCGGATAGGCCGGCCCGGTGCGCGGCCGGCCCCGGCATTGGGCAGGTGCACACCGAATGATCCTGACGACCGCAGAATGGCATACCGCCCGGTCGGTACCTAGGGGTCTGCGTCGTTCTTCTCATCACGGTCCTGCAACCTCGCCGTAACAGCCGGTGTCACCAGGTGCCGGGTCAGTGGTCCAGCAGCCGTGCCAGCTCCGTCCGGGACCGGACTCCCAGGGCGGCGAATACGTTGCGCAGATGGTGGTCGACCGTCCGCGGGCTCACCGAGAGCCGCAGTGCCACCTCGCGGTTGGTGGCGCCCTCCGCCACGCAGCGGGCGATGCGCTGCTGCTGCGGGGTCAGCCCGGCCAGCGGTCCCGCGCCGGACCTGTCCGGCACGTCCACCGCCTCGCCGGCCGCCCGCAGCTCCCCGCCCGCCCGGTCCGCCCAGGCGCGGGCGGAGCAGCGTTCGAACGCGACGAGGGCGTCGCGCAGCGGGCCACGGGCCTCCCGGGTGCGCCGGCGGCGGCGCAGGGACTGGCCGTGGAGCAGCTGGGTGCGGGCGCGCTCGAAGTCGCCGCCCGCGCGCCCGTGGTGGGCGAGCGCCTCCTCGTAGTGGGCGGCGGCCTCCTGAGGAGGTGCCAGCAGGGCGCGGCAGCGGGCCAGTTGGGCGGGGGCCTGCGGGTCGGTGGTCCGGGCGGTCCACAGCGCGAACTCACCGACGGCCACCGCGAGTTCACCGGCCTCCTCGTCCGCGCGGCCGGACAGGACCACGGCCTCGACGTAGCAGGGCACGGCGAGCAGCCGGGTGGCGAAGTGCCCCGTCCCCGGGCCCGGCCTGACGAGCGGTCCGAGCCGGGCCGCCGCCTCTCCGGGCCGTCCGGCCGCCAGGTCCGCGCGGGCGACCGCCCAGGTGGCGAGCATGGCCGCCTGGGTCAGGCCGTGCGGCCCGGCGCCCGCCAGGGCGGCGTCGGCATGGGCGGCGCAGGCCTCGGCGGGCCCTTCCACGGAGGCGGCGAGCGCGAGTACGGCGTGCAGGTGGGTGGCGCCGTTGGGCTGCCCCGTGCGCCGGGCGGCGTGCAGTCCCTCCAGCGCGTGGGCGCGGGCCCGGGCGTGCTGCCCGGCGCGCAGTTCGGCGTAGGCGAGCTGCTCCAGGGCCTGCGGCAGCAGGGCGTCCGGCCCCCGGGTGCGTACGGCGGCGAGGGCGCGGGCCCCGGTACGGCAGGCCGCGTCCACCTCGCCGAGCACCAGGGCGGACACGCCCGCCCGCAGCAGCTCGCCCGGGTCCTCGGCGCGTTCTGCGGCGTCCAGGCAGCACCGCAGCAGCGCGTGGCCGCGTTCGGTGCGTCCGGCGAGCACGGCGCACATCCCGGCCCGGTACTGCGCCATGGGCCGGTCGGCCGCGGGGACGGGGATGCGGTTCATGGCGTCCAGGTAGGCGATGGCGTCCCCCATGTCCCAGGCGGCCTCCGCGGCGCCGAACAGGGCGTCCAGGGTGCGGCGCGGGTCGTGGGGGGCCAGCAGGGCCGCCGCGGTCAGGAGCGCTTCGCGGGCGTCGGCCGCCGGTCCGTCGCGCAGGGCGAGCATGCCGCGTACGTAGGGTGCGGCACCCCTGGCGAGGTCGGTGCCGACGCGGGCCAGCAGGGCGCGCGCCCGGCCGGCGTCCCCGGCCAGTCTGGCCTGGTCGGCGGCGGCGGTGAACCGGGCGGCGCGCGCGGCGTCGTCGGTGGAGAGCGCGGCGGCGCGGGCCAGCGCGGCCGACCGCTCGGCGTGCGGGTGCGGGGCGGCGGCCGCGGCCTCCAGCTGCCCGGCGAGCGCGGCGTCCGGGCCCGGCAGGGCGCAGGCCCGCTGGACGAGTGCGGGCAGCGGGGGCGCGCCGGGTCCGGCGAGGAGCGTGGCGAGGAGTTCGTGCACGGCCCGGCGGCGGCCGGGCGGTGCCCGGTGCAGGACCGCGCGGCGCAGCAGCGGGTGGCTGAAGTGCACCCGGCTGCCCGCCCGTTGGAGGGCGCCGGCGCTTCCCGCGGGCGCGAACAGCACCCGGTCGAGGTGTGCGGCGGTCAGCCCGGCGCGGGCGCCGGCCCGCAGCAGCAGGGCGGCGTCCGCGCCCGCGCCCTCCGGCTCGTGCTCCTCCGCCGCCGCGGCCAGCAGGAGGAGGGTGCGGGTGTCCGGGGAGAGCCCGTCGAGCTGTGCGGCGTGGGCGTCCAGGACGCTCTCGGCTCCGGGCAGCGGGCACGGCAGTGCGGTCCGCCCGGCCAGCTGGTCGGGGGTGAGGCGGCCTACGAGTCCGGCGAGCAGCCGTGGGTTCCCGGCCGCCTCGCGCACGAGTTCGTCGCGTACGACGGGGTCGACGTCGCCCGTGCCCTCGGCGAGGCGGTCCAGGAGCGCGGCCGACGCGTCGGGGTCGAGGGGGCCGAGGCGGAGCGCCGGCAGCCCGGCGAAGCAGGACTCGTCGGCGGCACCGATCACCATGGCGACCCGGCTGCCCGCGCCGAGTCTGCGGGCCGCGAAGCCGAGCGCGGCCCGCGAGTCGGGGTCCCAGGCGTGGGCGTCGTCCACGCAGACCAGCAGGGGCTGTTCGGCCCCCAGGCGGCGCAGCAGCGCGAGCAGGCCGCCCGGGGTGATGCCCGAGCGCAGCACCCGGTCGGGCGGGACGGGCAGCGGGCCGGGGGCGGAGCAGAGCAGGGCGTGCAGCCCGCTGTAGGGCAGCCGTTCCTCGGCGGGGGCCGCGGCGGCGTACAGCACCGGCCCCTCACGTCCCGCGCGGTAGTCGGCGGCGGTCTGTCGCAGGAGGGCTGTACGGCCGAGGCCGGGCGGTGAGGTCAGCACGAGCGCTCCGCCGTCCCCTGCCCGCAGCTGTCCCAGCAGGGAGCCCAGAATGGCGAGTTCACCGCTGCGGCCGTACAGCCGGAGCGGACTGTGCACGGTCGTCGATGGGGTCACACTCTCACGTTACTTCCGCGTAAACAGTGTCGGAAGGTTCGCGTCCGCTCCCCGTCCCGGGGCGGCCGGGTGCGGTGCGCGTTCCCAACAGAAGCCGGTACGGGCTGTGCGCGGGCACAGTCCGGCCCGGTCGCCCGCACGGCGCCCGTAACGTCGGTGCATGACTGATGAATTCCGTACACACGACGGTCTGACCCTTCGCTACCGGTCCTGGTCGCGCGACCCGGACGGTGCCCTGCCGCCGGTGGTGCTGTTGCACGGCTTCGCCGTCCATGCCCGGCTGAACTGGGAGGGCCCGGGAATCGTCGAGGCCCTGGTGGCGCGGGGCCGCAGGGTGTACGCCCTGGACGCGCGCGGTCACGGCGACTCGGACAAGCCGCACGACGACACGCTCTACGGGGAGGCGCTGATGGCCCGTGACGTGCGCCTGCTGATCGACCGCATAGCCGCGGACCGCGTGCATCTGGCCGGCTATTCCATGGGCGCCGTGGTGGCGCTGCTCGCGACGGCCGACGACTCCAGGATCAGCCGTCTGGTGGTCGGCGGGATCGGCGCGGGCGCGGTGGAGGTGGGCGGTCTGGACACCCGGGCGATGCCGCCGGAGCTGGTGTCGGCGGCGCTGACGGCGAAGGACGCGGCGGACGCCCCCGAACGGACACGCGGTTTCCGGGTGCTGGCCGACGCTTCGGGGGCGGACCGGCTGGCGCTGGCCGCGCAGATCCGTTCGGTGCACCGGGGCGCGCTTCCGCTGGACGGGATCAAGGTCCCCACGCTGGTGCTGGCCGGGGACAGCGACCCCTTGGCGGTACGCCCCCGGGTGCTGGCCGACGCGATCGCGGGGGCGGAACTGACCGTACTGCCGGGCGACCATCTGACGGTCGTACGCGACCCGGGGTTCGCCGAGTCCCTCACCAGGTTCCTGTCCGAGGACCGCGGTCCGGGGACCGGGACCGGCTACTGAGGTCCGGGGACCGGGACCGGTCCGCACGCCGAAGGGGCCGGACCGCGGTACGCGCGGTCCGGCCCCCTTTCCGTCCCCCCGTGGTTACGAGGTGTGCGGGCAGTTGCCCCTGTACTCCGCGATCGTCAGGCTGGTCGACGGCAGCGGGCAGAGGAACTGCTCGTAGCGGGTGTCGTTGTCGATGAAGCGCTTCAGCCACGAGATGCTGTACTTCGCGATCGTGGTGTTGGAGGAGTTCGGGGTGAAGTGGGAGGCCCCCCGCAGCTCCAGGTACGCCTTGTCCAGCGAGCTGGGCAGGGAGTTGTAGAAGGGCTTCGAGTGCGAGGCGACCGAGGCGACGGTGTCGCCGTCCGCGCCGACGATCAGGGTCGGGGTCTTCACCTCGGGCCAGGTCTTGTCGGTGTTCCAGCCGGTCAGCGGGATCGCCGCCTGCAGCGAGGGCCGGCTCTTCGCGGCTTCGAGGGTGCCGCCGCCGCCCATGGAGTGGCCCATCACGCCGAGCCGGGAGGAGTCGACCCGGCCGCGCACCGAGCTCTGCTGGGTGAGGTAGTCGAGTGCGGACAGCAGCTGGCGGCCGCGGCTGTCGGGCTGGTCCAGCGTGGTGTTGGTGTCGATGGTGAAGACGACGAAGCCCTGCGAGGCCAGACGCGGCCCGAGCCAGGCGATGCTGGACTCGTAGGCGGTGAAGCCGGGTGAGATGACGACCGCGCCGAAGGTGCCGTCGGCGGTGGACGTCGGGTAGTAGATCGTGCCGCCGCCGAAGCCACTGACACTCAGCGAGGACACGGACGTCTGGGACGTGGCGTACGAGCCGCGGCTCGCCTCGATACTCGAGTTGCTCGGCGCCGGACCGCGCTCGTACGGGTTGTCGGCGGCCTGGGCTCCGCCGGGTATCAGCGCCGTGACGAGACCGACGGCGGCGGCCGCGGCGGCGAGGCCGAACTTGACGGAGCGGCTCTTCGACATCCTGTGGCGGCGCGGGGAGGTGTCGCCGGAGGGGAGGTGCTGCACGAGGGGGGTCCTCTCGGTCGTGGCGGGCCACGACGCGGCAGCCGTCGGCCCCGTCGTCCTGGGGCCTTCGGGTGCACCGCGTGGGTATCGCCGTCATTCGTTGACGGTCGCCACTTTCGCGGTGCACCCCGTGCGCGCACATCGGCGAGATCGCCGGTCTTCTCGACCGGCCCTCTTCCGGGCCCGGGTCAGCGGACCGGGTGTCCGGCCTCCCGGAGAGCACCCTTGACCTCGGAGATCCGCAGGTCACCGAAGTGGAAGACGGACGCGGCGAGGACCGCGTCGGCGCCCGCCCCGACGGCCGGCGGGAAGTCCGCGAGCCGGCCCGCACCGCCGGAGGCGATGACGGGGACGGTGACGTGCGCCCGTACCGCCTTGATCATCTCGGTGTCGTAGCCGTCCTTCGTGCCGTCGGCGTCCATCGAGTTGAGGAGGATCTCGCCCGCGCCGAGTTCGGCGGCCCGGTGGGCCCACTCGACGGCGTCGATGCCGGTGCCCCTGCGGCCGCCGTGCGTCGTCACCTCGAAGGTGCCCTCCGGGGTACGGCGGGCGTCGACGGACAGCACGAGCACCTGGCGCCCGAAGCGTTCGGCGATCTCCCGGACCAGCTCGGGGCGGGCGATGGCCGCGGTGTTGACCCCGACCTTGTCGGCCCCGGCCCGCAGCAGCTTGTCCACGTCGTCGGTGGTGCGGACCCCGCCGCCGACGGTGAGCGGGATGAAGACCTGCTCGGCGGTGCGGCGCACCACGTCGTACGTCGTCTCGCGGTCGCCGCTGGAGGCGGTGATGTCCAGGAAGGTCAGCTCGTCGGCACCCTCGGCGTCGTACAGCTTGGCCATCTCCACGGGGTCGCCCGCGTCGCGCAGGTTCTGGAAGTTGACGCCCTTGACGACACGGCCGTTGTCGACGTCCAGGCACGGGATGACCCGTACGGCGAGGGTCATCGCTCACCTGCCCGGAAGGCCTCGACCTCGACCTCGACGACCAGGCTGGGGTCGACGAAGCCGGACACGATGATCATGGAGGCGGCGGGGCGGACGTCGTCGAACAGCTCCTTGTGGGCGCGGCCCACCTCGTCGACGTCCCGGGCGTGCGTGATGTACATCCGGGTGCGGACGACGTCTTCGCGGCCGAGCCCGGCCTGCTTCAGGGCGTCGAAGGCGACCTGGAAGGAGGTGACGGTCTGCTCGTACGGACTGCCCGCGGAGATCTGGCCGTTGACCAGGGAGGTGCAGCCGGAGACCAGGACCTGACCGCTGGGGAGCTCCACCGCGCGGGAGTAGCCGAATCTCTCCTCCCACGGGGCGCCGGAGGAGATGCGGCGTACGGAGTCCGTCATGCGGAGACCGCCTTCAGTGCCTCCTCCAGGGTGAACGCCTCGGCGTACAGCGCCTTGCCGACGATGGCGCCCTCGACGCCTTCCGGGACCAGCAGGGAGATCGCGCGGAGGTCGGCCAGGGAGGAGACGCCGCCGGAGGCGACGACGGGCTTGTCGGTGGCGGCGCAGACGTCGCGCAGGAGGGCCAGGTTGGGGCCCTCGAGCGTGCCGTCCTTGGCGATGTCGGTGACGACGTAGCGGGCGCAGCCCTCGGAGTCGAGGCGGGCGAGCGTCTCGTAGAGGTCGCCGCCGTCGCGGGTCCAGCCTCGGCCGCGCAGCGTGGTGCCGCGGACGTCGAGGCCGACCGCGATCTTGTCGCCGTGCTCGGCGATGACCTTGGCGACCCACTCGGGGGTCTCCAGGGCCGCGGTGCCGAGGTTGACGCGACGGCAGCCCGTGGCGAGGGCGGCGGCGAGCGAGGCGTCGTCGCGGATGCCGCCGGAGAGCTCGACCTTGATGTCCATGGCACCGGCCACTTCGGCGATCAGCGCGCGGTTGTCACCGGTGCCGAAGGCGGCGTCCAGGTCGACGAGGTGCAGCCACTCGGCACCGGCGCGCTGCCAGGCGAGGGCCGCTTCCAGCGGGGAGCCGTAGGAGGTCTCGGAGCCGGACTCGCCGTGGACGAGGCGTACGGCCTGGCCGTCGCGGACGTCGACGGCGGGGAGCAGTTCAAGCTTCGGCATTACAGCGTCTCGATCCAGTTGGTCAGCAGCTGGGCGCCGGCATCGCCGGACTTCTCGGGGTGGAACTGGGTGGCCCACAGCGCGCCGTTCTCCACGGCGGCCACGAACCGCTCTCCGTGTGTGGCCCAAGTGACCTTGGGGGCACGGATCTTGGCGTTGGTCACTTCGAGGGACCAGTCGTGCGCCGCGTAGGAGTGCACGAAGTAGTAGCGGGCCTCGGGGTCGAGTCCGGCGAAGAGCTGGGAGCCCTCGGGGGATTCGACGGTGTTCCAGCCCATGTGCGGGACGATGTCGGCCTTGAGCGGGCCGACGGTTCCGGGCCACTCGTCGAGGCCCTCGGTCTCGACACCGTGCTCGATGCCGCGCTCGAAGAGGATCTGCATGCCGACGCAGATGCCCATGACGGGCCGGCCGCCGGACAGCCTGCGGCCGATGATCCATTCGCCGCGTGCCTGCTTCAGGCCTTCCATGCAGGCCGAGAAGGCTCCTACGCCGGGGACGAGCAGCCCGTCGGCGTTCATCGCCGTGTCGAAGTCGCGGGTGATCTCCACGTCCGCGCCGACGTGGGCGAGGGCCCGCTCGGCGGAACGCACGTTGCCGAAGCCGTAGTCGAAGACGACGACCTTCTTGGTGTTGCTCACAGTCCTGCCCTCAGTCCCAGATTCCCTGGATCCGCATGACGCCTGCGACCAGGCACATCACGGATCCGATCCCGAGAAGCACGACGACGCCCTTGGGCAGGCCCTGCTTCCAGAAGGAGTAGACGCCGCCGGCCAGGAAGAGGCCGACGACGATGAGCACGGTGTTGAGGCCGGTCACAGGGCGCCCTTCGTGGACGGAAGGATCCCGGCCGCGCGCGGGTCGTGCTCGCTGGCGTAGCGCAGGGCGCGGGCCAGGGCCTTGAACTGGCACTCCACGATGTGGTGGGCGTTGCGGCCGTACGGGACGTGGACGTGCAGGGCGATCTGCGCCTGGGCGACGAAGGACTCCAGGATGTGCCGGGTCATCGTCGTGTCGTACTCGCCGATCATCGGCGCCATCTTCTCGGGCTCGGTGTGCACCAGGTACGGGCGGCCGGAGAGGTCGACGGTGACCTGGGCGAGCGACTCGTCCAGCGGGACGGTGCAGTTGCCGAAGCGGTAGATGCCGACCTTGTCGCCGAGTGCCTGCCTGAAGGCGGCGCCGAGCGCGAGGGCGGTGTCCTCGATCGTGTGGTGCGAGTCGATGTGCAGGTCGCCCTCGGTCTTGACCGTGAGGTCGAAGAGGCCGTGGCGGCCGAGCTGGTCGAGCATGTGGTCGTAGAAGCCGACCCCGGTCGCGACATCGACCTTGCCGGTCCCGTCGAGGTTGATCTCGACGAGTACGGAGGTCTCCTTGGTGGTCCGTTCCACCCTGCCTACGCGGCTCATGCGTCGTGCTCCTTCTTCAGTTCGCGCACCGCATCGAGGAACGCGTCGTTCTCTGCCGGGGTTCCCGCGGAGACCCGCAGCCACCCCGGTACGCCGTTGTCCCGGACCAGGACGCCCCGGTCGAGGATCTGCTGCCAGGCGGTGCGGCTGTCGGCGAAGCGGCCGAACTGGACGAAGTTGGCGTCCGAGTCGGTCACGGCGAAGCCGAGCTCCCGCAGCCCGTCGACCAGCCGGTCGCGCTCGCTCTTGAGCTGCGCGACATATCCCAGCAGCGTATCGGTGTGCTCCAGGGCGGCGAGCGCGGTGGCCTGGGTGACGGAGGACAGGTGGTACGGCAGGCGCACCAGCTGGACCGCGTCGACGACCGCCGGAGCGGCGGCGAGGTAGCCCAGGCGCAGGCCCGCGGCGCCGAACGCCTTGGACATGGTGCGCGAGAGCACCAGGTTCGGCCGGCCCTCGATCAGGGGGAGCAGCGAGGGGTGGTGGCTGAATTCGCCGTACGCCTCGTCGATGACGACCATCGAGGGGCGGGCGGCCTGGGCGGCGTCGTACAGGGCGAGGACGGTGTCCGCGTCGACGGCGGTACCGGTGGGGTTGTTGGGCGAGGTGATGAAGACCACCTCGGGGCGGTGCTCGGCGACGGCCTTCTTCGCGGCCTCCACGTCGATGGTGAAGTCCTCGTTGCGCGGCCCGGAGATCCAGCCGGTGCCGGTGCCGCGGGCGATGAGGGCGTGCATCGAGTACGAGGGCTCGAAGCCGATCGCGGTGCGCCCGGGGCCGCCGAAGGTCTGCAGCAGCTGCTGCAGCACCTCGTTGGAACCGTTGGCCGCCCAGACGTTGGCGCGTCCGACCTCGTGCCCGGCGGTGCGGGTGAGGTAGCGGGCCAGCTCGGTGCGGAGCTCCACGGCGTCGCGGTCGGGGTAGCGGTTGAGGTTGCGCGCGGCTTCCCGGACCCGTTCGGCGATGCGGTCGACGAGCGCGTCGGGCAGCGGGTACGGATTCTCGTTGGTGTTCAGCCGGACCGGTACGTCGAGCTGGGGCGCCCCGTACGGGGACTGGCCGCGCAGCTCGTCACGGATGGGGAGCTCGTCCCAGGCGTTGCTGTCGTTCGTCACACTTGTGTTCGTCACGCTTGCGGAACCTTCCAGCCGAACCTGGCCTTGAGCGCGGCACCGTGGGCGGGGAGGTCCTCCGCCTCGGCGAGGGTCACCACGTGGTGGGTGACCTCGGCGAGCGCGTCGCGCGAGTAGTCGACGATGTGGATGCCGCGCAGGAAGGACTGCACGGACAGGCCCGAGGAGTGGCAGGCGCAGCCGCCGGTGGGCAGGACGTGGTTGGAGCCGGCGCAGTAGTCGCCGAGGGAGACGGGCGACCAGGGGCCGACGAAGACCGCGCCGGCGTTGCGGACCCGGCCGGCGACGGCGGCGGCGTTCTCGGTCTGGATCTCCAGGTGTTCCGCGGCGTAGGCGTCGACGACCTTGAGGCCGTCCTCCAGGTCGTTGACCAGGACGATCGCGGACTGGCGGCCGGCGAGTGCGGGCTCGATCCGATCGGTGACGTGCTTGGTCGCGGCGACCTGCGGCCTCAGCTCCGCCTCGGTGGCGGCGGCCAGCTCCTCGGAGTCGGTGACGAGGACGGCGGCGGCCATCGGGTCGTGCTCGGCCTGGCTGATCAGGTCGGCGGCGACGTGCACCGGGTCGGCGCTCGCGTCGGCGAGGATCGCGATCTCGGTGGGTCCGGCCTCGGCGTCGATGCCGATGCGGCCCTTGAGGAGGCGCTTGGCGGCGGCGACGTAGATGTTGCCGGGTCCGGTGACGAGGTTCACGGGCAGACAGTCCTCGGTGCCGTACGCGAACATCGCGATGGCCTGGGAGCCGCCGGCGGCGTACACCTCGTCGACGCCGAGGAGGGCGCAGGCGGCGAGGATCGTGGGGTGCGGCAGCCCGCCGAACTCCTTCTGGGGCGGGGAGGCGACGGCGATGCCCTCGACTCCGGCCTCCTGGGCGGGGACGACGTTCATGACGACGGAGGAGGGGTAGACCGAGCGTCCGCCGGGGACGTACAGCCCGACGCGCTCGACGGGCACCCACTTCTCGGTGACCGTGCCGCCGGGGACGACCTGGGTGGTGTGCGTGGTGCGGCGCTGCTCGCGGTGGACGAGACGGGCGCGGCGGATCGACTCCTCCAGGGCGGCGCGCACGGCGGGGTCGAGCGTCTCCAGCGCCGCGGTGATCGCGCCGGCCGGGACCCGGATCGCGTCGATGCGGACGCCGTCGAGTTTCTCCCCCCACTCGATCACTGCCGCGGAGCCACGATGGCGTACGTCCTCGCAGATGGGCCGCACCGTCTCCAGGGCGGCTTCCACGTCGAACTCGGCACGGGGCAGCAGGTCGCGCAGGTCGCCGCCCTCGGGGAGGGCGGTGCCGCGCAGATCGATTCGAGAGATCACGTCCCAATTCTCTCAGACCGGTTCCGGCGCCCGGTCGTCCGTATCACTGGCTGATATATCTCCCGGCTGTCACTGCTGACCGTTAGCGTTCACGCCGTCACACAGCGGGAAGAACGGTTGTACGAGCGCGGACGATCCGCGCAGGCGGAGGTGAGGCAGTGACCGAGCCGCACGACGGCGAGATCCCGGACGGGCTCAGCGCCGCGGAGCTGGGCATGTGGCAGTCCTTCCGGAACGGCACGACCTACGATCTGCGCTCCCACGACCCGGTGCGCGACAATCCGTTCGCCCCGCACGTCTGGGGTCCGGAGCGGAGTGTCGGAGCGCGGACGGTGGCACGGCTGCTGCTGAGCGGCCCGCCGGCGAGGCCGGGGCGGGTGGCGGCGCTGAAGCTCCGGGGTGTGCGCGTCACCGGGAAGCTGGACCTGGCGGGCGGCCGGGTGTCTCCGTACGTGGAGCTCACCGGCTGTCGTTTCGAGCAGGAGGTGGTGCTTCCGGAGTGCCATTTCACGACGCTGAGGATGGTGGGCTGCGCGGTGCCGAGGCTGGACGCCGCCCGGCTGCACACGGAGGGTGATCTGCATCTGCCGCGCTGCCGGGTGGAGCGCGGCATCCGGCTGACCGACGCGCAGATCGGCACGGACCTGTTGATCAACCAGCTCAGCGTGGGCCCCGACCGGCGCGGCCTCGCGTTCGTCGGGGACGGGATGTCGGTGGCCCAGGACCTGCAGGCCGAGATGATCGAGACGCGCGGCGAGCTGAGCCTGCGCGGGGCGAAGGTCGGCGGTTCGCTGAGCCTGCGCGGCAGCCGGCTGCGCGCGTCGGACGGGCGGCGGGCGCTGAACGCCCCACAGCTGAGCGTCGAGCGCACGCTGTACATGACCGAGGCCTGGGTGAGCATCGACACGGGCAACCAGGGCACCACTCCCCCGTACGGCATCGCGCGCGGCATCGGTCCGGCCCGTGGGATCCGTGCGCAGGTCTTCGAGTGCCGGGGCGCGGTCCGGCTCGACGACGGGCGGTTCGGCGACGCGGTGGACCTGCACAAGGCCCGGTTCGTGCTGACCGGCGACGAGGAGCTGTCGCTGCGCCGGATCGTGACACCCGAGCTCCGGTTCAACGCGGAGCGCCCGGAGGAGGGCCGGGTCGTGCTGAACGGGGCGAAGGTCGTCACGCTGATCGACGTGTCGACCAGCTGGCCGGGTCCCGGCGGGCTGGCGATGGGCGGCTTCGTCTACGAGAACCTCGTCCCGTACGGCCACTTCCCGCTCTCCCGGCGCCTGGAGTGGGTGCTGGCCGCGACGCCGGAGTACGTCCCGGAGCCGTACGAGCGCCTCGCGACGGTCCTGCGCAGCTGCGGGGAGGACGCGGACGCCCGCGAGGTGCTGCTCGCCAAGCAGCGGCGCCGCCGCGAGACGCTGCCGCCCGCGGCGAGGCTGTGGGGCTATCTCCAGGACTGGACGGTGGCGTACGGCTACCGGCCGGGGCGGGCCGCCGTGTGGATGGCGGTGCTGTGGGCGGCGGGGGCGGTCGCCTTCTCGCGCTACGACCCGGCGCCGATCAAGGGCGAGGAGCATCCGCAGTGGAACGCCCCGCTGTACGCGCTGGATCTGCTGGTGCCGGTGATCAATCTCGGCCAGGACGGCTACTGGAGGATGGAGGACGGCTGGCAGTGGGCCGCGGCGGCCCTCGTCCTGCTGGGGTGGATACTGGCCACGACGGTGGCGGCGGGCGCCTCCCGGCTGCTGCGCCGCGGCTGATCCGGAAGCTCCCCGTTCCGGCCTGATCTCCGGTGGAATCCCGGAGCGGCGGCGGTCGAAGGACCTGTCGAGACCCGTCCCGGTGAGCGGGCCGGGTCCGCCGGAGCGGCGGAATCAAGCCGTCGCCCGACGCTTCCTTTACCCTTTCTTGACCTCGCCGAGGGCAACCCCCGCACTCGCCACAGAAGCTTCACAGTGCACCCCTGGCGCCGCCCTCACCAGGGCTTTTCAATGGTCTGCACCATGGCTTCCCTCCGCGCACTGCTGAGTTCCGCGCGCGCGTCCCGGTACGGCCCCGGGCTGTCGGCCGGGCCGCCCGCGGACGACGCGGTGCTGCTCGACGCACCCGACGAGCGGCTGCCCCCCGCTCTGGTCGCGGCCGCCCTGGGAGAGTTCGGACCCGCCGCGGAGCTCATGGCCACCACCCGCGAAGCCGCCGAGTGGGAGACGCGCGACCGCTGTCTGTCCCGCCTGGTCGCCTTCGCCCGCAACCGCGACGGCTGGCTCACCGAGTGGCTGGCCACCGCCCCGCGCGACCCGGACGCCCTGCTCGTCAAGGCCGAACTGGCCGTACACCGTGCCTGGGAGTCCCCCGCCCACGCCGAACTGCTGCGCGAGGTGGCCCCGCTCATCGCGGCGGCCACCGAGGCCGACCCCCGCGACCCCGTGCCGTGGCGGCTCGCCCTGGACCACGCCCGTGGCACGCACGCCACGCACACGGTCTTCGAGGCGCTGTGGGAGCAGGCCGTACGCCGCTCCCCGCACCACTACGGCTGCCATGTCGCCGCGCTGCGGTACCTTTCGGCCGCCTGGTACGGCTCGCACCGCGAGTGCTTCGACTTCGCCGAGCGGGCGGCCGAGGACGCCGCGGCGGACTCCCTGGTGCAGGCGCTCCCGGTGCGGGCGGCCTTCGCCCTGCTGTGCGACGAGGAAGCCGCCGGGCGGGCCACCTCCGTGCGGGAGGACCGGATCGACGCCGCGGCGGACCTCGCGATCAGGCTCTCCGCGCGCTTCCCGGCCGGTGACCCCTGGCCCGCGGAGGTCCGTAACCTCCTCGCCCACGTCCTGGTCGCGCGGGGCCGCGCGGAGGAGGCGCTGGAGCAGTTCCGGCTGATCGGGGGGCATGTGACGTCGTTCCCGTGGGCGTACGTCTCCGAGGACGCGCTGGGCGGATTCCTGGACGCGCGGGCGGACGCGAGGCTCCGCGCGGCCGCCGCGACGCCCTCGCGTGGACGGCCGGAACACGGCGGGCTCCGCGGCCATTAGGCTTGACCGTTGTGACCACCGCTCGCCTTCCCCTCTTCCCGCTGAACGCGGTGCTGTTTCCCGGCCTCGTGCTGCCCCTCAACGTCTTCGAGGAGCGTTATCGCGCCATGATGCGCGAGCTGCTCGCGATCGACGAGGACGAACCGCGCCGTTTCGTGGTGGTCGCCATCCGCGACGGCCGCGAGACCGCCCCGACGGCCACCGGGATGCCGGGCACGATCGCCGCCGCGGCCCCGGTCGAGCGGGGCCCTGCCGACGGCTTCGGGCCCGATCCGATCCAGAACTTCCACCGGGTCGGCTGTGTCGCGGACGCGGCGAAGATCCGTGAGCGGGCTGACGGCAGCTTCGAGGTCCTGGCGACCGGCACCACCCGGGTCCGGCTGCTCTCGGTCGACGCGAACGGCCCGTTCCTGACGGCCGAGGTCGAGGACCTGCCGGAGAACCCGGAGGACCAGGACGGCGACGACTCGACCGCCGAGGAGGCCGGAGCCCTCGCCGAGGGTGTCCTGCGGGCCTTCCGCGGCTATCAGAAGCGGCTCGCGGGAGCCAACGAGCGTTCCCTCACGACGGGGGCGGACCTGCCGGACGACCCGTCCGTGGTCTCGTACCTGGTGGCCGCCGCGGCCGTCCTCGACGTCCCGGCGAAGCAACGGCTGCTCCAGGCACCGGACACCGCGACCCGGCTGCGCGAGGAGCTGGCGCTGCTGCGCAAGGAGACGGCCGTCATCCGGCACCTCCCGTCGCTCCCGGCGATCGACCTGACCCGCGCGCCCACGCACCCCAACTGACCCGAGGACCCTGCCCGGTGGCGAAGAAGGCGAAGAAGCAGCAGTCCGGCGGCACCCCGGCCACGGTGGCGCTGACCGCGGCCGGCACCGTGTTCACGGTCCACTCCTACGAGCACGACCCCTCGTCCCCGTCCTACGGCGAGGAGGCCGCCGAGGCCCTCGGGGTCCCGGCCGACCGGGTGTTCAAGACCCTGGTCGCTGATGTCGACGGCGAGCTGGTCGTCGCGGTGGTGCCGGTCGCCGGGTCGCTGGACCTGAAGGCGCTGGCATCGGCGGTCGGCGGCAAGCGGGCGGCGATGGCGGACCCGGCCGCGGCGGAGCGCACGACGGGCTACGTGCGGGGCGGCATCTCCCCGCTGGGCCAGCGCAAGCGGCTGCGTACGGTGCTCGACGCGTCGGCGGGGACACATTCCACGATCTGCGTGTCGGCGGGCCGGCGCGGCCTGGAGGTCGAGCTGTCCCCGCAGGACCTGACCGCCCTGACGGACGCCGTACTGGCCCCCGTCGGCCGCACCTGACCGCCCGGCCGCCCCACCCGGCCAGGAGCGGCTACGGGCGCTGCGGCCACTCCCCCGCGGACCTGCCGTCCTCACCGGCGGGCCCGGCCCCGAACGCAGGCTCCGCCCCGGAGGCGGAAGGTCCCTGGGAGTCCGAGGCGTCCGGCCCCGGTGTGGACGAGCCCGGGGTGGACGTGCCGGGCGCATACGAGCCGGGCGCGTACGGCTCCCCGTACGGAACCCCCCACTCCGGCTCCGGATCCCGCGGCCCGAACAGCGCCGTCAGCCCCAGGTGCACGATCATCGCCGCGACGGGCCAGGCGAGCATCGCCGCGCCCACCGCGTGCAGTTCGAGCGGCGCGTCGAAGGTGACGCCCTTGCCGACCTCCTTGGCGTGGGCCACCACGTCCGACGTCGGCCCGAACCAGGTACCGATCCCCCAGGCCAGCAGGGAGCCGAGCAGCCCGCCCAGGGCCAGTCCCACCACCAGCGGGATGCCTCCGCGCCTGCGGAAGAGGAAGACGGCGGCGGCCGACACGAGGCCGAATCCGAGGGCGAGCAGCACGAAGGTGCCGTCGGCCCCGATCGCCCCCTCGCCCTCACTGTTCTTGAGGAAGACCGCCGTGTCGTCGGAGACCAGCGGCACCCGGGGGGCCAGCCACAGCCACAGCAGCCCGAGCGCGATGCCCGCGGCCGTCAGGATCGCGGCGATCACGGCCGCCTGCGGCAGCTCCGCGCGCGAATCCGCCGTGTCCAGCGGCTCCGGACCACCGGGCACGGCATGGGATCCCGAGGGCGGGGCCTGCCACGGATCGTGGGGCTGGGGCTGGTGCGGCGGCGTCAACGGTGCGGTCACGGTGACATCGTGCCAGGCCGTCCGGCACACCGCCTCACCGGACCGTCAGCGTACCGCCGCCCGGCGGTACGCCCAGGTCGCCACGGCCAGCGACAGGACGCCCACCGCCGCGCACACCGCGAGGTCGAGGGCGACGACCGCCCAGTCCGGGTGGGAGTCGAAGGACCGGGACAACGCCTCGACGCCGTACGTCGAGGGCAGCAGATCCCGCGCCCACCCGACCGGCTCGGGCAACCGGTCGGCCGGCAGGACGCCCAGCAGCAGCGCGGCCGACATGCCCAGCTGCCCGAGCAGCGTCGCCAGCTCCTGACGCGGCGCCAGCAGACCCAGCGCCGCGCCCAGCCCGGAGAGCGCGGCCCCGGACAGCGGGACGACCGCGACGAGCACCCACAGATGTGTCATGGGCAGCCCGAACAGCACGCTTCCCGTGACCGCCGTGACGATCGTGCCGGGCACGGTGAACGAGGCGTACGCCCCCGCCACCCCCAGTACCACCGCGGCGGGCGGCACCGGCAGCGTGGCGTAGTGGTCGAGACCGCCGTCCGCCCGCAGCCGGCCGAAGTACTGGGCCAGCAGGTTCAGTGCCACGAAGGCCACCACCAGCACGCTGGACCCCGCGACCACGGCACGCGCCTCGGCTCCGCCGTCGACGACCCCCCGCATCAGCACCATGATCCCGATGGACTGGAAGGTCGCCACGAAGAGCAGCGGGATCCGGGCGACCCGCGCCCGCGACAGCTGCGCCCGGTACACGGCGGCCATCGAGGGCAGCAGCCGGGCCCGGGGCGCGAGGGGCGCGGGGGCCGTGCGGGCGGACCCGCCGGAGGCGGTCGAGGCCAACGGGCCGGACAGCTTCGCCCTGGTCCCGGTGGTCTCCGCGGGAACGATGCTCGTCACCTGGCGCTGCTCCCCTTCGACTTCTTCACGTACCTGTTCACGCCTTCACCAGTCCCTCGGCCGCCCGGGCCGAGTCCCCGCCGAGCGCCAGATAGACGTCCTCCAGGCTGGGCGTGGCCAGCGTGAAGTCGTCCAGCGAGGAGAACGCGGCCCCGCCGGTCACCGCGGCCACCGCCGCCCGGGCCTCGTCCGGTCCCAGCCGCAGCACCCAGCGGCGCCCCGACTCCTGCGCCGAGGCACGCAGCGCGGCCACCTCCGGGACGTCCAGCGGTGCCCGTTCTCGCCACACGAGCTCGACCCGGACCTCGCCCGCCACCCGTTCCTTGAGGCCGGCCGGGGTGTCACAGGCGATGACCTTGCCGCGCTCCATGACCGCGACCCGGTCGAGCACCGTCTCGGCCTCGATCACGTTGTGGGTCACGAGCAGGACCGTCGCGCCGTGCTCCGCCCGCCGCCGGTCGACGGCGGACCACACGGCGCGCCGGGCGACGGGGTCCATGCCCGTCGTCGGCTCGTCCAGGACGAGGACGGGACGCTCCCCGACCAGCGTGGCGGCGAAGCAGGCGAGCCGCCGCTGGCCGCCGGACAGCTTGTTCAGGGGGCGCCCGGCGAGCTCGGTGAGCCCCAGCTCATCGAGGACGGCGTCGCGCTCGGCCCTCGCCTCCCGCACCGGCAGGCCCCTCAGCCGCCCGGTGGTCTCGGCGGCGAGGGACACCGTCAGCTCGTCGAGCGCGGTGGACTCCTGCCCGAGGTAGGCGATCAGCCGGGAGGCACGCTCGGGGTGGCGGACGAGATCGTGGCCCAGCACCTCGACACTGCCGGAGTCGGGCCGCATCAGGCCGGTCAGCTGGCGTACGAGCGTGGACTTGCCCGCGCCGTTGGGCCCGAGCAGGCCGAAGATCTCGCCACGCCGGACATCGAGGCTGATCCCGTCGGTGGCGCGCACCTCGGGGGTGGCCGCGCGGCCGCGCCGGCCGCGGACGGCGGGATAGGTCCTGACCAGATCACGCACCGCGCAAACGGTCCCGGTCTGCGCCTGTGCTGTGCCCGTACTCACGAGGTACGAGAGTACGGGGTCGGACGCCCCGGATCGCGCCCGGGGCAGGACAGCGCCGCTCCGGAGCCGTCGCGCCTACCCCCCTGCGGGGGTGTGCTCGGCGGCGGCCCGTACGTCGATCTCCCGCCAGAACCCCGCCCGGATGGCATAGCGGTCGTGCTCGTCGATCTGGTCGTCCTTGTGCGCGAGCAGCCCGAACCGGGCCGCGTATCTCAGGAGTTCCCCGTCGATGCGGTGCGGGATGCGGGGGTACATGGTGGACAGCTTCTGCAGGTGCACGGTTTCCGGCAGCCGTTCCATCCAGCGCCGGGCGAAGACCTGGCCGACCTCGAAGGGGTCGCCGCCGACGGTGGTGATGTCCTCCTCCCGGTCCGCCCAGCGCTGTTCGGCGCTGGTGAGCTGGGCCAGGGTCGGCAGCGACGCGGTCTCGGCCGGTTCACCGAGGGCTCCGCCGCGCTCCACCCAGCCCCGGTCGGACGACCAGCGCAGCGTCGCGTTGGCGGCGGGGGGCGTGACCGGGTGCGGGGCGGCCTGGGCCCCGGGGGCACGCAGGCTCGCCAGGTCCTTGGGGGTGGGGACGCCCTTGTGGCCGGGGGCGGGCTGCGGGTGGGCGGTGGCCTCGTCGGCCGGTGCGCCGGTGCCGTTGCGCGCCGCCGCCTGCGCCTCGGACGCGCGCTCGGCCGAGGCGGCGAGGGCGGCCTCGGGCAGCGGCGCGGAGAGGATCGCGGCGATCTCGGGGCGCGGCACGGGCGGCGGTGCGCACACACCGCCGGTGTCCTTGGCCCGTACGGCCCTGGTGATCCAGGCCCGGTCCAGCACCCGTCGCTCGTCCGCCTCGGCGACGAGGTCCTCGGACTGGTTGTAGTCGCCGTCGGCGGCCTGGACGGCCCAGAGGTGGACGGCCACCCCGTGTTCCTTGGCGGACATCAGTCCGGGCAGCAGGTCGCCGTCCCCGGTCACGAGCACCACGTCGGAGCAGGCGCGATTTCTGGCCAGCTCCGTGAGCTCGGCGTGCATCGCGGCGTCGACGCCCTTCTGCGCCCAGCGCCCGTCACTGCGGGTGAGCGCCCCCAGTCGAACGGTGACCCGGGGCATGACGCGCAGCCTGCGGTGCTCGGGCTGGGGTACCCGGTCGGGGGCGCCGTCGAACCAGTAGATCCGGAGCAGGGGCTGTTCCGTGTCGGCCTCGGCGCCCTCGCGCAGACCCTGGATCAGGGCCGCGTGGTCGACGGTGATGCGGGAACGGGCGGGCTCTCCGGCCAGCAGGCTCGCGGCTGCGCCCAGCAGGTAGCCGGCGTCCACCAGGACGACGCAACGGTCCACGCGTTCCACCCTCTTCCAGGAATTCGGGAACGGATCGGCGGACCCGGTCGTGGGGGATGGGTCCGCCTGCTCGGGGTTCGCTTACTCAGGGTTTCCTTCGAGTCTGCCCGACCGCAGGAGGGTTGAGGTCCGGAACTCGATCATCGGCGTGGCGGATCCGGGAAACGGCGCATGATACCGCCCGGATTACACTGGGTAATGATCCAACATGCGGCATATGAGGTGCTATGTGAGTCTGACATCGGTCCTGGCCCCGAGATTCCCCACAGGAGGCATCACCATGGCCAAGAACAAGAACCGTAAGCAGGGCAGCCAGCACGACCGCGCGTCCGCGGCGGAGCGTGGCGCGGAGGAGGCGAAGTCGACGGCGTACGAGTCGCAGGCCCAGCCGCAGTCGCAGTCCCAGGGCAGCCCTTCGGATGTCGCCCGTAAGCATCAGCGGCGCTTCGGCCACAACTGACGGTTCCGAGGGCCGACAGGCCGAGAGGGGCGGGGGGGCCCGGGGGGGGGGGCCGGTGGCCCCGGGGTTGCCGGGGTGTTGTCGCGGGTTGTGGGGGCCACCCGCGTCCCGGGGTGACCCGGGGCCGGCCGGGGCCCCCCCCCCACCGCCGGTTCACCGAGTGCACGAG
>NZ_JBHXRD010000035.1:32793-76868 GCF_042717325.1 Streptomyces sp. NPDC058637
TCCGGTGTCCCCTCTAATCATTCTGGGGGCTGCGGCCCACTCTGTCGTTTAATTTGCGCTAACCGGCGTCGTGGGCCCCCCCGCGGGTGGGGGGCCGCCCCTCTCGCTGTTTCCGGAGCTTCTCAGCCGGCCAGGCAGGACGGGCCGAGCAGCACCTTCAGGTCGCCGAAGAGCGCCGGGTCGGGCTTGACCCGGTGCCGGTCGAGCCGGAGCACCGTGGTCTTGCGGGGGCCCTGGAGCCTGATGCGGACCTCGGTGTCGCCCCGGTGGTTGCTGAGCACCTCGCCGAGCCGGCTGACCATGGGCGGGGTGATCTTGACCGTGGGGATGGTCAGCACGACCGGCGCGTTGGTCCCGGCCGACGAGACGTCGGGGACCTGCATCTCCATGGCGACCAGACGCGGCACGTCCTCGCGCTTGTCGAGGCGGCCCTTGACGAAGACGACCGTGTCCTCGACGAGCTGGGTGGAGACCAGCTGGTAGGTCGCGGGGAAGAACATGCACTCGATGGAGCCGGCGAGGTCCTCGACGGTGGCGATGGCCCAGGCGTTGCCCTGCTTGGTCATCTTGCGCTGGAGGCCGGAGATGATGCCGCCGACCGTGACGATCGCGCCGTCGGAGTGCTCGCCGCCGGTGAGCTGCGAGATCGAGGCGTCCGACTTGTCGGACAGGACGTGCTCCAGCCCGAAGAGCGGGTGGTCGGAGACGTACAGGCCGAGCATCTCGCGCTCCTGCGCGAGCAGGTAGGACTTCTCCCACTCGATGTCGGAGAACTCGACGTCGAGCCCGAAGCCCGGCTCGTCGCTGTCCTCCTCGCCGCCGCCGAAGAGGTCGAACTGTCCCTCGGCCTCCTTGCGCTTGACCTGCACCACGTTGTCGATCATCGGCTCGTGGTGGGCGACGAGGCCCTTGCGGGTGTGGCCCATCTCGTCGAAGGCGCCGGCCTTGATGAGCGACTCGACGGTGCGCTTGTTGCAGACGACCGCTTCGACCTTGTCCAGGAAGTCCGGGAAGGTGGAGTACTTCCCCTTCGCCTTGCGGCACCGGATGATCGAGTCGACGACGTTCTGGCCGACGTTGCGGATGGCGGTCAGGCCGAAGAGGATCACGTCGTCGCCCTGGGCGGCGAAGTTCGACTCCGACTCGTTGACGTTGGGCGGGAGCACCTTGATGCCCATGCGCCGGCACTCGTTGAGGTAGACCGCCGACTTGTCCTTGTCGTCCTTGACGGAGGTCAGCAGGGCCGCCATGTACTCGGCCGGGTAGTTGGCCTTGAGGTAGGCGGTCCAGTAGGTGACCAGGCCGTACGCGGAGGAGTGCGCCTTGTTGAACGCGTATCCGGCGAACGGGACCAGGACGTCCCACAGGGCCTTGATCGCCGCGTCGGAGAAGCCGTTCTTCTTCGCGCCGGCCTCGAAGAGGACGAAGTTCTTCGCGAGCTCGTCGGCCTTCTTCTTGCCCATCACGCGGCGCAGGATGTCGGCCTCGCCGAGCGAGTACCCGGCGACGATCTGGGCGGCCTTCTGCACCTGCTCCTGGTAGACGATCAGGCCGTAGGTGAGGCCGAGGACCTCCTTGAGGGGCTCCTCCAGCTCCGGGTGGATCGGGGTGATCTCCTGCCGGGCGTTCTTGCGCTCGGCGTAGTTCGTGTGCGAGTTCATTCCCATCGGGCCCGGCCGGTACAGGGCCGAGACGGCGGAGATGTCCTCGAAGTTGTCGGGCTGCATCTGGCGCAGCAGCGAGCGCATCGGCCCGCCGTCGAACTGGAACACCCCGAGCGTGTCGCCGCGGCACAGCAGCTCGTACGTCTTGGGGTCGTCCAGCGGGAGCGCCAGCATCTCCAGGTCGACGCCCTTGTTGGCCTTCACCATCTTGATGGCGTCGTCCATGATCGTCAGGTTGCGCAGACCCAGGAAGTCCATCTTGAGCAGGCCGAGCGACTCGCACTGGGGGTAGTCCCACTGCGTGATCGTGACGCCGTCGGAGTGCCGCACCCAGATCGGCGCGTGGTCGACGATCGGCTCGCTGGACATGATCACGCCGGCCGCGTGCACACCCATCTGCCGGACCAGGCCCTCCACACCCTTCGCGGTGTCGATGACCTTCTGGACGTCCGGCTCGTTCTCGTACATCCCCCGGATCTCGCCCGCCTCGCTGTAGCGCGGGTGCTTCGGGTCGGTGATGCCGTTGAGGTCGATGCCCTTGCCGAGGACGTCGGCGGGCATGGCCTTGGTCAGGCGGTCGCCCATCGCGTACGGGTAGCCGAGGACACGGGCGGAGTCCTTGATGGCGTTCTTGGCCTTGATCTTGCCGTAGGTGCCGATCATGGCGACCTTGTCGGCGCCGTACTTCTCGGTCACGTACCTGATCACCTCGACGCGCCTGCGCTCGTCGAAGTCGATGTCGACGTCGGGCATGGAGACGCGCTCGGGGTTGAGGAACCGCTCGAAGATCAGCCCGTGCGTGATCGGGTCGAGGTCGGTGATGCCCATGGCGTACGCGACGATCGAGCCGGCGGCGGAACCTCGGCCGGGGCCGACCGCGATGCCGTTGTTCTTGGCCCACATGATGAAGTCGGCGACGACGAGGAAGTACCCCGGGAACCCCATCTGGATGATGATGTCCATCTCGTACTCGGCCTGCTTCTGCCGGTCCTCCGGGACGCCGGCAGGGTAGCGGCGGCCCATGCCGACGCGGACCTCCTCCTGGAACCAGGTGATCTCGGTGAAGCCGTCCGGGATGTCGAACTTCGGCATCAGGTCGCGCTTCTCGAACATGCCCGTGGTGTCGATCTGCTGCGCGACCAGCAGGGTGTTGGCGCAGCCCTGCTGCCAGGCGTCCGAGGAGTCGACGGCGTACATCTCGTCCGTCGTCTTCAGGTAGTAGCCGGTGCCGTCGAAGCGGAAGCGGTCCGGGTCGGAGAGGTTCTTGCCGGTCTGGATGCAGAGCAGGGCGTCGTGCGCCGTCGCCTCGCTGGCGTAGGTGTAGTGCGAGTCGTTCGTCACGAGCGGCGGGATGTTCAGCTTCTTGCCGATTTCGAGGAGCCCGTCACGGACCCGGCGCTCGATCTCGATGCCGTGGTCCATCAGCTCCAGGAAGTACCGGCCCTCGCCGAAGATGTCCTTGTAGTCGGACGCCGCCTGGACCGCCTCGTCGAACTGTCCGAGCCGCAGCCGGGTCTGCACCTCGCCGGAGGGGCACCCGGTGGAGGCGATCAGGCCCTCGGACCACTTGGAGATGGTCTCCCTGTCCATCCGCGGCCACTTCTGCAGCCAGCCCTCGGCGTAGGCGTCCGAGGAGAGCTTGAAGAGGTTGTGCAGCCCGGTGCTGTTCGACGCCCAGATCGTCTTGTGGGTGTAGCCACCGGAGCCGGACACGTCGTCGCGCTTCTGGTGCGGCTGGCCCCACTGGATCTTGCGCTTGTGCTTGCGTGACTCGGGGGCGACGTAGGCCTCGATCCCGATGATGGGCGTCACCCCGGCCTTGGTCGCCGAGTGGAAGAAGTCGTACGCCCCGTGGAGGTTGCCGTGGTCGGTCATCGCGATGTGCGACATGCCCATCGTGTTGCACGCCTCGAACATGTCCTTGAGCCGCGCGGCACCGTCCAGCAGCGAGTACTGGGTGTGGACGTGCAGGTGCGTGAAGGGCGGCTTGGCCACGGCTCTGTGCCTCCGGGTCGTTGCCGAGGGCGGCGGGAAGACGCCTCGGCTAGGGGGTGGTGATCGGGCGACGGCCGGCAGATGACGGCTCGGGGGGACAGCGTGGAAGTCTACGTCTCCGAGGTGACGGGTGGCGGGCACTCCGGGGTACGGTCGCGCGTTGGAAGGGCGGGGACACCCGCCCGATTTGTCATGAACGCCATGTAGCAGGAGGCACCCAGCGATGTCGGACACGCAGACCCGCGCGGAGCAGCGCGGGGAGCAGATTCTCGCCGTTTTCGACACCGCTTTCGGTGAGCTCCTGGCCGCCGATCCCGCGGCTTTCCGGGTGAAGTTCCGCAAGATGGCCGGTTCGGCCTTCGCCTTCTACCGTGGCTCGGCCGGGCTGTTCTACGCCGATCTGGACCGCGAGCAGAACCACGGGCCGTATCTCGACGAGCGGACGAGCCGGGTGTGGATCCACGGCGATCTGCACGCGGAGAACTTCGGCACGTACATGGACGCCAACGGCCGGCTGGTCTTCAACGTCAACGACTTCGACGAGGCCTACGTCGGCCCGTTCACCTGGGACCTCAAGCGCTTCGCGGCCTCCGTCGCCCTGATCGGTTACGCGAAGGCGCTGGGCGACGACCAGATCACCGAGCTCGTCCGGGTCTACGCCGCCGCGTACCGGGAGCGCGTCCACGCCCTGGCGACGGGTGCGAAGAACGACGAGGTGCCGCCCTTCACCCTGGACACCGCCGACGGCCCGCTGCTGGGCGCGCTCCGGGTCGCCCGTTCCCTGACCCGTTTCGGGCTGCTGGACTCGATGACGGAGATCCGGGACTTCGAGCGCCGCTTCGCCGCCGGCGGCGGTGCGATCGACCTGGACGCCGCGACGCGCTACAAGGTGCTCGCCGCCTTCGACGGCTATCTGGAGACGCTGCCGGAGTCGAGCCTGACCCGGCCCGACTCGTACCGGGTGAAGGACGTCGTCGGCCGTCGTGGCATCGGTATCGGGTCGGCCGGCCTGCCCTCGTACAACATCCTCCTGGAGGGCAACAGCGACGCCCTCGAGAACGATGTGGTGATCTATCTCAAGCAGGCGCAGACCCCGGCGGTCTCCCGGCACGTCACCGACGCGGCCGTGCGGGACTACTTCCAGCACGAGGGGCACCGCACGGTGATCTCGCAGCGCGCCCTGCAGGCGCACGCCGACCCGTGGCTGGGCTGGACCGAGCTGGACGGGGCGGGCCAGCTGGTCGCCGAGGTCTCGCCGTACGCGGTCGATCTGGACTGGTCCGACATCGACGAGCCGGAGGAGATCGCGGCGGTCGTCGCCGACCTCGGCCGGGCGACGGCGACGATGCACTCGGCGGCGGACGACGAGAGCGGACACTCACTGGTGCCGTTCTCCACGGAGCGCGCGATCGACGCGGCCATCGCCGCGGACGAGGAGGGCTTCCCGGAGCTGCTGATCGACTTCGCGCACAGCTACGGCGCCCGCGCCCGTGCCGATCATCAGATCTTCGTGGACCTCTTCCGCAACGGCCGCATTCCGGGGCTGTAGGCCGCGACCTACGGCCTTAGGGCTCGTTTACAGGGACACATGGCACACTCTGCGGCGATGGACGTATCAGGGAAGCAGATCAGAGCGGTACGCGCGGCGCTGTTCACCGCGCTCGTCGTCACGCTCTCCTCCGCCTCCCATGTGCTGCTCTCCCGGGTCCCGCTGCCGCTCACGGCGGTCGCGCTGCTGGCCGGTGCCGTCTTCGCCGTGGCGTTCGCGCTGGCGGGCCGGGAGCGCCGGTTCGGCGCGATCGCCGGGCTGCTGGTCCCGCTGGAGCTGGCCGCCGACACGGTGTTCACCACCGGACAGCACCTCTGCTACGGGGCGGCCGGCGGCCCGATCGCGGGCCCGCTGCGGTCCGTGGGTGTCGATCTGCTCTGCGGCGGTGAGGCGCCCGTGCCGCTCACCGGTGTCGCCACGGTGGGGACGCCGCTGGCCGGGGTGACCGGCACGGGCGACCGTGCGGCTGCCCTGCTGGCCTCCCCGGGCCCCGCCGTGCCGTGGCTGCTGCTGGCCGCGCACGTGGCGGTGGGCCTGCTGGCCGCGGCCTGGCTGCGGCACGGCGAGGTGGCGCTGGCGGGGCTGCTGCGCGCGGCTGCCGCCGTCGCGTTCCGGCCGCTGCTCACCGCGGCCGCCGTGGCGGGGACCGCCCGGCTCCTCGTGCGCCGCGACGGCCGCTCCGCCGGGCGTCCCGGCCCCCTCCTCCCGGTCCGGCTCCTGGTGCACTCCGTGGGAAGGAGGGGTCCGCCGAGCTCGGCTCCCGTCACAGCCTGAGCACATGGCGACACCCCACGAGACCACCCCACGCACCCCCGGAGAACACTCATGAGCAACCGCAACAGCCAGGCCAACAAGCAGGCCGCCCGCGAGCGGCTGCGCGCCGAGCGCGAGCGCCAGGTCAAGAAGGACAAGGCACGCAAGCAGATCGTCGTCGCCCTCTCGGTGGTCGCCACGCTGGCGGTCGTGGGCGGGATCGCCTACGGCGTGTCGGAGCTGAACAAGCCCTCCGCCTGGGAGGCCGCCGCCGACGCGAAGAACGTGACGGCGCCGAAGAACACCTCGGGCGACGACGGCACGACCGTCGTGATCGGAGAGTCCTCCGCGAAGAAGACCCTGGAGCTCTACGAGGACTCCCGCTGCCCGATCTGCGCCACGTTCGAGCAGACGGTCGGCGAGACGATCGCCAAGGACGTCGACGCCGGCAAGTACAAGGTCAAGTACGTCGGTGCGACCTTCATCGACAACACGGACAACGGCGAGGGCTCCAAGAACGCCCTGAGCGCGCTGGGCGCCGCGCTCGACGTGAGCCCCGAAGCCTTCCTGGACTACAAGGCCGCGCTGTACTCCGCGAAGTACCACCCGCAGGAGAGCGACGACAAGTTCGCCAAGGACGACTTCCTCATCGAGGTGGCCGACTCGGTGGACGCGCTCAAGGGCAACACCGCGTTCGTGAAGGACGTCGAGGACGGCACGTTCGACGCCTGGGCGGTCAAGATGTCCAAGACGTTCGACGAGAGCGGTGTCCAGGGCACCCCCACCCTGAAGATGGACGGCAAGAAGGTCACCGCCGAGGGCAGCGAGAACGCCCCCATGACGGAGGCCGAGTACACCGCGGCGATCACCAAGGCCCTGAAGGGCTGACCGGCGGGCTGACCGGACGGGTTGCGGCCTCCGGGGCACCGGAGCCACAACTTCGGGTGTCGGATCACCGACAGGCGGGCGAACTTCCTTGATTCGCCCGCCTGTTCGCCCTACGCGCCAGTAGGGTGCTGGTCCGTGACCAGTCGACAGTTCCCGCATCCCAGCCGCCGCACGGTTGTCCGAGCGGCCGCCGCAACCGCGGTCGCCGCCCCCGCGCTCGCCACCGCCACGGCCACCGGCGCCCGCGCCGCCACCGGCCCGGCCTTCCTGCACGGCGTCGCCTCCGGCGACCCCCTGCCCGACGGCGTACTCCTGTGGACCCGCGTCACGCCCGGCCCGGAGGCCGTGCCCGGATCGGGTCTCGGCGGGGACACGGCGGTGGTGTGGGAGATGGCCGAGGACAAGGCCTTCTCCCGGATCGCCGCCCGGGGCGGCTCCGTCGCCCGGGCCGCCTCCGACCACACGGTGAAGGCCGACGTGCGCGGGCTGCGCCCGGCGACGACGTACTGGTTCCGTTTCTCCGCCGGCGTGGCCGAAGGGGCGGTCCTCTCCCCCGTCGGCCGTACGCGAACGGCGCCCGCGGCCGCCTCGGCCGCGCCCGGGATCCGCTTCGGCGTGGTCTCCTGCGCCAACTGGGAGGCCGGCTGGTTCTCCCCGTACCGGCATCTCGCCGCCCGCGCCGACCTGGACGCCGTCCTGCACCTGGGCGACTACATCTACGAGTACGCGTCGGGCAGCTATCCCACCCAGGACACCGTCGTACGCCCGCACGCCCCGGCCCACGAGATCCTCACCCTCGCCGACTACCGCACGCGGCACGGCACGTACAAGACGGACGCGGACCTCCAGTCGCTGCACGCCGCCCACCCGGTGATCGCGATCTGGGACGACCACGAGTTCGCCAACGACGCCTGGTCGGGCGGGGCCGAGAACCACACTCCGGGCGCCGAGGGCGCCTGGGCGGCGCGGGTGGCCGCGGCGAAGCAGGCGTACTTCGAGTGGATGCCGGTCCGCGCCTCCACCGAGGGCACCGTCTACCGCAGGCTCCGTTTCGGCAGCCTTGCCGATCTGCACCTGCTCGACCTGCGCAGCTTCCGCTCCGAGCAGGCGTCCACAGGCAACGGCGCGGTCGACGACCCTGAGCGTTCGGTCACCGGGCGGGCGCAGCTGGACTGGCTGAAGGCCGGGCTGGCGGGATCGGACGCCACCTGGAAGCTGGTAGGCACCTCGGTGATGATCTCGCCGGTCGCCTTCGGCGCGCTGCCCGCCCATCTGCTGGCGCCGCTCGCGGAGCTGCTGGGGCTCCCCGGGGAGGGGCTCGCCGTCAACGTCGACCAGTGGGACGGCTACACGGACGACCGCAAGGAGCTGATCACCCACCTGCGGGAGCGGTCGGTGAGGAACACGGTCTTCCTGACCGGGGACATCCACATGGCGTGGGCCAACGACGTGCCCGTGAAGGCGGCGACGTATCCGCTGTCGGCCTCGGCGGCCACCGAGTTCGTGGTGACGTCGGTGACCTCGGACAATCTGGACGACATCCTGCGGGTCGCGCCCGCGACCGTCTCGGTCGTGGCCACGGCCGCGGTCAAGGCCGCCAACCGCCATGTGAAGTGGATCGACATGGACTCGCACGGCTACGGGGTCCTCGACGTGACCGCCGAGCGCTCGCAGATGGACTACTACGCGGTCTCCGACAAGACGAGGAAGGACGCCACGGCGTCCTGGGTCCGCTCGTACCGCACGCTCAGCGGCACCCAGAGGGTCGAGAGGGCCGACGCCCCGGTGCGCTGATCCGCCCGAGGGGCCCGCGTCCGCCCGCGGGGGCGGCGCGGGGCCCGCCGGTGCTCACAGCGTGGCGAGGAAGCCGATCGCGACCTTCCAGGTCAGCTCGGCGGCGGCCTGGTCGAAGTCGGGCAGTTCCGGGTCGGTGAACAGGTGCCCGGCCCCGGGGTAGCGGTAGACCTCGACGTCCGCGCCGGTCCGCTGCATCTGGAGGTACCAGCTGTTCAGCCAGTCGTGCGACTCGAACGGATCGGGGTCGGCGACGTGCAGCTGCACCGGCAGCTCCTCCACCGAGGCGCTCTCCGCGATGTCCGACGTGCCGTGGAGCAGCAGCAGCCCGCGCGCCTTCGCGTCCCCGAGCGCGAGGGTCTGTGCCACGGACGCGCCGAGCGAGAAGCCCGCGTAGACCAGGCCCTGGTCGGAGTAGGGCGCGGCGGCGAGCACGGCTCGCTTGAGCAGCTCGTCCTTGCCGACCTCTTCCTGGAAGGCCATCGCCTCCTCGACCGTGTCGAAGGTGTGCCCCTCGAAGAGATCGGGCACGCGCACCTCGTGCCCGGCCGCGCGCAGCCGGTCGGCAGCCGCGTGCACAGCGGGCCTCAGACCGTAGGTCGAATGGAAAAGCATGATGTTCATGCGTCCCATGGTGCCAGCTGTGCCCTGATCACTCGGAGGACGACGGAATGGAGAACATAGTGCGACCGCTGCTCGTCGTGGGCGGATCGCTGGGGATCACCATGCTGGTGGGCTGGCTGGTCGACCTGCTGCTACGGCGTGCCGACGACCGGCACCACGAGACGCCGGTCTGGGGCCTGCTACGGCGCTGCCGTCCGCCCCTGCAGGTGGTGTTCTGCACGGCGCTGCTGAGGGCGAGTTTCGGCCAGCTGCGGCTCGACGTGGTGCGGGACAACCGGGGCGCGATCGGCCAGGTCCTGACGCTGGTGCTGATCGCGGCGTCGGCCTGGCTCGTGATCCGCGTCGCCGCCACCGTCGTCCAGTCCTCGTACGCCCGCTACGCGACGTCCACCCGCGACCCGGCCCGGGTCCGCCGGGTCCGGACCCAGGTCACGCTCATCCAGCGGGTGGTCACCGCCGTGGTGGCGACGGTCGCGGTCGCCGCGATGCTCCTGACGTTCCCGGCGATGCGCACCGTCGGCACCTCGATGCTGGCCTCCGCCGGTGTGCTCGGCATCGTCGCCGGTGTCGCGGCCCAGTCGACCCTCGGCAATCTCTTCGCCGGCTTCCAGATCGCCTTCGGTGACATGGTCCGGATCGGCGACACCGTCGTCGTGGACGGCGAGTGGGGCACGGTGGAGGAGATCACCCTCACCTTCCTCGCGGTGCGGACCTGGGACGAGCGGCGGATCACGATGCCGGTGTCCTACTTCACCAGCAAGCCGTTCGAGAACTGGTCGCGCGGCGGGGTGCAGATGACCGGCACCGTCTTCTTCCACCTCGACCACTCGGCCCCGGTGCCCGCGATGCGGGACCGGCTGCGCGACATCCTCGGCGAGTGCGCCGCGTGGGACGGCCGCGACTGGTCGCTGGCCGTTACGGACACCACTCCCACGACGATCGAGGTTCGGGCCGTGGTCACGGCGAAGGACGCGGACGACATCTGGACGGCGCGCTGCGCCGTGCGGGAGCAGATGGTCGCCTGGCTGCGGGACCACCACCCGTACGCCCTGCCGCGCATCGTGACGGCGCCCGCCTCCCTGCCGCCGGGCGACCACTGGCGGGAACTGACGGGCGCGGAGAACGGCCGCGCCCCGTCCGACGGCCGGAGGCCGGACCTGGACAAGGCTCCCCGCACCGGGCGCGGCTGAGCCGGCGCGGGACGGGCGCGGGGGCGGGACGGTCAGCGCAGGCTGCGCACGTCCAGGTAGCGCAGCACCCGGTCGACGATCTCGGGGTCCGATCCGGGCTCGCTGCGAGCGGCGAGCACCTCGTGGCGGGCCGCCGACAGCATCTCGCGCTGGACCCGGCCGACCGCCTTGAGCCGCTCGGCGCGCCGGGCGTACGCCTCGCGGCGTTCCTCGTCGACCATGTCGGGGCTGATCCGCGCCCCGATGTCGTACGCCGCGCGCCGCAGCCGCTCCAGCACCTCCTCGGGGAAGTCCTCGGCGTCCTGGATCTCCCGAAGCCGGTGCTTGGCCGCCTTGGCCGCACGGATCGCGAGGTCGCGTTCCAGGGCCCCTGCGGCGTCCGAGTCCGCCCGGACGCCGAGCTTCCGCACCAACCACGGCAGGGTCAGGCCCTGGAGGACGAGGGTGGCCATGATGACGGCGAACGCGATGAAGACGATCTCGTCGCGGCCGGGGAACGGCTTGCCGTCGTCCGTCTCCAGCGGGATCGCGAGGGCCAGCGCGACGGAGGCCACCCCGCGCATCCCGGCCCACCACATGACGACGGTCTCGCGCCAGCTGGTGGGGATCTCCTCGCTGTAGTCGCGGCGGGTGTGCAGCCGCCCGGCGAGCCAGGTGGCGGGCAGCAGCCACATCAGCCGTACGCCGACGACGACCGCGACGACGACCAGGCCCCAGCCCAGCAGCTCCGGCAGACGGCCGGCCGCGGTGCCGAAGACGCTGTGGAGTTCGAGGCCGATCAGGCCGAAGGCGACCCCGGTGACGAGTGTGTCGACGATCTCCCAGAAGGACCGGCCGGTGAGGCGTCCGAGGACGTCGTCGGCGTCCGCGGTGTGCTCGGCGAGGAAGAGCGCCGTGGTGAGGACGGCGAGCACGCCCGAGCCCATCAGCTCCTCGGCGAGCACGTAGCTCACGAACGGCACCAACAGGGTCAGGCCGACCTGGAGGGTGGCGTCGCCGAGGACGTCCATCAGCTTGATGGTGAGCCAGCCGAGCACCAGGCCGACCACGACGGCGACGACCGCGGAGAGGACGAGCAGGCCGAACGCCTCGGGCAGCGAGAACGTCCCGCTCACGGCGGCGGCGATCGCCACGTGGTACAGGACGATGGCCGTGACGTCGTTGAACAGCCCCTCGCCCTCCAGGATGGAGACGAGCCTGCGCGGCAGTCCGACCGAGCCCGCGACGGCCGTCGCGGCGACCGGATCGGGCGGGGCGACGAGCGCGCCCAGGGCCACGGCGGCGGCGATGGGCAGGCCGGGGACGACGGCGTCCGCGACCGTCGCGACCGCCGCCGTGGTGACGAAGACGAGGGCGACCGCCAGCAGGAAGATGGGGCGCTTGTTGGCGGTGAACTGCCGCCAGGAGGTGCGCTGCACGGAGGCGTAGAGCAGGGGCGGCAGCAGGGCCGGCAGGATGATCTCCGGCGGGATGTCCACGTCGGGTACGAAGCTGAGGAAGGCCATGCCGATTCCGGCGAGCGTCATCAGCACCGGTGCCGGCAGCCCCAGGCGTTCCCCGAGCGGCACCGTGACCACCGCTCCGAGCAGCAGCAGGAGCAGGAGTGCCATCTGGTCCACGTCGTGCCTTCCGCGGCGTTCCCGGGCCCGGTTGCTCGGCCGACCGGATCCCCGCATACCACGGCTTACCACGCGGGGCCGCTGTCCCGGCGTCGCCGCGACGGCGAACCGGTCAGGTGATCAGGTCAGAGCGCCCGCCGCATGGCCCGGTGCGGCATTCCGGCGTCCGGGAACTCCGGGCCGTACGCGACGTAGCCGAGCCGCTCGTAGAAGCCGAGGGCATGCGTCTGGGCGTGCAGGTCGACCGCGGCCAGGCCCAGCGTGCGCGCCTCCTCCTCGATGGCGCGCACCAGCGCGGCACCGACGCCGAGGCCGCGGGCCTCGCGGGTCACGGCGAGCCGGCCCAGTGAGCCGACGGTGAGGTCGCCCCCGGTCCGGCCGGCCGCCGCCGCACCGTGCAGCAGCCGTCCCGTACCGAGTGCGGAGCCGTCCGCGGCGACGGCCAGGACGTGCACCGCGTCGGCGTCGTGGGCGTCGTACTCGATCTCCTCGGGCACCTGCTGCTCACCGACGAAGACGTCCTTGCGGACCTGGAAGCAGTCCGCGAGGTCACTCTCGACCAGCGCCCGGCGGGTGCTGTACGCGGCGGGTGCGGAACTCATTCGCTCTCTGCCGCGATCGTTTCGAGGGCGTGGCGGAGGTCGTCCGGGTAGGTGCTGGAGAATTCGACCCAGCTGCCGTCCGAGGGGTGCTCGAAGCCGAGCCGGACCGCGTGCAGCCACTGCCTGGTGAGGCCCAGGCGCTTGGCCAGCGTCGGGTCCGCTCCGTAGGTCAGGTCGCCGACGCAGGGGTGGCGGTGGGCGGCCATGTGCACGCGGATCTGGTGTGTGCGCCCGGTCTCCAGCTTGATGTCGAGCAGGCTGGCCGCGCGGTAGGCCTCGATGAGGTCGTAGTGCGTCACGGAGGGCTTGCCCTCGGCGGTGACGGCCCACTTGTAGTCGTGCTGCGGGTGACGCCCGATGGGGGCGTCGATGGTGCCGCTCATCGGGTCCGGGTGGCCCTGCACCAGCGCGTGGTACTTCTTCTCGACGACCCGGTCCCGGAACTGTGCCTTGAGCAGTGTGTAGGCGCGCTCGGACTTGGCCACGACCATCAGGCCGGAGGTTCCGACGTCCAGCCGGTGCACGACGCCCTGGCGCTCGGCGGCACCGGAGGTGGAGATCCGGTAGCCGGCCGCCGCGAGACCGCCGATCACGGTGGTGCCGGTCCAGCCGGGGCTGGGGTGGGCGGCGACGCCGACGGGCTTCATGATGACGACGATGTCGTCGTCGTCGTGCACGATCTCCATGCCCTCGACGGGCTCGGCGACGATCTGGACCGGAGCGGGTGCCTGCGGCATCTCCACTTCCAGCCAGGCGCCGCCGTGCACCCGCTCGGACTTCCCGGCCACCGCACCGTCCACCTGGACCTTCCCGGCAGCGGCCAGCTCGGCGGCCTTGGTGCGGGAGAACCCGAACATCCGGGAGATGGCGGCGTCGACACGCTCGCCTTCCAGGCCTTCGGGTACGGGCAGGGTGCGGACCTCGGGATGCGTACTCACCTGTCGAGTATGCCTTGCGCCCGCTAGTCCTTGTGCACGGTGCCGTCGGGGTCCAGGCCCTTGAAGGAAAGGATCACGATGAGGATGCCGCCGCAGACGATCGCGGAGTCCGCGAGGTTGAAGACGGCGAAGTGCGCGGGGGCGATGAAGTCCACCACCGCGCCCTTGAACACGCCGGGCGCACGGAAGATGCGGTCCGTGAGGTTGCCGAGCGCTCCGCCGAGCAGCAGGCCCAGGGCGATGGCCCAGGGCAGGCTGTGGAGCTTGCGCGCCAGCCGGATGATCACGATGATCACGACGGCCGCGATGGCCGTGAAGATCACGGTGAACGCCTCACCGATCCCGAAGGCCGCGCCCGCGTTGCGGATCGCGTCGAACTTCAGCCACTCGCCGAAGATCTCGATGGGCTCCTGGTGCTCCAGCTTCGCGACCACGATCATCTTGCTGATCAGGTCCAGCAGGTAGGCCAGGACGGCCACGCCGAGGAGGACGAGGATCTTCTTCCCGCGCCGGCCGCCGCCCGTCGGGCCCGCGCCCTCGGAGGGCTGCTGGGGCTCCGCCCCGTCAGCCCCCTCGGCATCAGGGATATCCGGCGTACCGATGATGCGCTCCGCCTCTGCCACGTGAGTCCCTCAACCTAGGTGCCTGACTGAAGACGAGGGTACGACACACCGGTGAGGTCAACCGCGCCGCTCCTGCTTCTGCTTGTCCTCGACGCAGAGGGTGGCCCGGGGGAACGCCTGCATCCGTGCCTTGCCGATCGGGTTGCCGCAGACCTCGCACAGCCCGTACGTCCCCGCGTCGAGTCTGGCGAGGGCCCGCTCGGTCTGTTCCAGCATCTCCTGGGCGTTGGCTGCCAGGGACAGCTCGTGCTCGCGGGTGATGTTCTTGGTGCCGGTGTCCGCGTCGTCGTCCCCGGCGCCGTCCCCGGAGTCCCGCATCAGCCCGGCCAGCGCCGCGCCCGAGGCCTCCAGCTCGCTGCGCAGCCGCATGACCTCGCTGGTCAGCACCGTCCGGGCCTCGGTGACCTCTTCCGGGGTCCAGGGATCTTCCCCGGGCCTGACCGCGAGCTCCCCCGTGGCCGTCGCGGCGGCCCCACGGGCCTGCGGCACGGCTGTCGCACCGCCCTTTCCTGCTGCCGTGGTCCGGCCGGCGCTCTTCTTGGCTACCACCGTGTGGGCTCCTGTCTGCTCGGCGGCCTGGGCCGCCCCCGTGGCCTTCTTCGAAGCCTTCTTGGCTGCGCTCTTCTTCGCCGTGCTCTTCTTCGCCGGCCCGTGGTGCGCCGGATCCCGATCGGCCCGTTCCTGCTCGTCCGGCGGGTGTGCCGCCGTCTTCTCCTCCGCCGCCTTCCCGGCGGCGGTGCTCTTCGCCGTGTTCCCGGCCGGCTCCTCCGCCGCGTCCGGGGCCCGGGCCGTGACGGCCTCATCGCTCCCGGCCGTCTCCCCGGCAGCCGCGGCCGTGGACCTCTCGGACGCCGTTCTCGTTACGGCGGTCTTCTTCGCCACCATGGCCGCGGCCCCTTCACATATTGTGATCTTGCACGCGAATCGTGCTGGGACGATAAATCGACCCCAGCCCCGCGGCAACGGGGCACGCCGCCGTTCGGCCCTCCCCGTGATCGCGTGGTGGCGTACCTGCAACCGTTGTGCCCAGCTCCCCGCCAGGTAATCCGCCCGCCCGGACACCTGGGACTCCGGCCGCCGCGTCCGGCCATCCGGGTCACCCGGCGCCCCGCGGATGAACCGGTCGGCCGTCGCCCGTGCGGGCCCGTACACTGGCCGCAGCGAGAGGCATGGATGGGACGAGTAGCGTCGTACGCAGCCGGCAGCGACCCGGGGACGGTGGGAGCCCGGGGGCGAGCGCGTCGTGAAGATCACCCCGGAGCTGCCGGAAGAAAGCTTTGGACAGTGGGCTCAGCCCATGGGCACAAGGCAGTAGAACCGGTGTCGCGACCCCAATGAGGGGGCCAAGGGCGTATGCCCGGGGCCAAGGAGGGTGGTACCGCGGGAGCCTGCCGGTTCTCGTCCCTCCGACGGAAGTGGAAGACGTCCGCCGGAGGAAGCCCGCACATGACATCGCCGCAGTACCGCCAGGTACCCGCCCAGGTCGACCTGCCCGCCCTCGAGCACGCCGTGCTCGACTTCTGGCGCGACAACAAGGTCTTCGCCAAGAGCCTCGAACAGTCCGAGGGCCGCCCCGAGTGGGTCTTCTACGAAGGCCCGCCCACCGCCAACGGCATGCCGGGCGCCCACCACATCGAGGCCCGCGTCTTCAAGGACGTCTTCCCACGCTTCCGCACCATGCAGGGCTACCACGTCGGCCGTAAGGCCGGCTGGGACTGTCACGGCCTGCCGGTCGAGCTCGCGGTGGAGAAGGAGCTGGGCTTCAACGGCAAGAAGGACATCGAGGCGTACGGCATCGCCGAGTTCAACGCGAGGTGCCGTGAGTCCGTCACCCGCCACACCGACGCGTTCACCGAGCTCACGACCCGCATGGGCTACTGGGTCGACCTGGACGACGCGTACCGCACGATGGACCCGGAGTACGTCGACTCCGTGTGGTGGTCGCTGAAGGAGATCTTCGACAAGGACCTGCTGGTCCAGGACCACCGCGTCGCCCCCTGGTGCCCCCGCTGCGGCACCGGGCTCTCGGACCACGAGCTGGCCCAGGGTTACGAGACGGTCGTCGACCCCTCGGTCTTCGTCCGCTTCCCGCTCACCTCGGGCCCGCTGGCCGGCGAGGCCGCGCTGCTGGTCTGGACGACGACCCCCTGGACCCTGGTCTCCAACACGGCGGTCGCCGCGCACCCCGACGTCACGTACGTCGTCGCGACGAACGGCGAGGAGAAGCTGGTCGTCGCCGAGCCCCTCCTGGAGAAGGCGCTGGGCGAGGGCTGGGAGGCCGCCGGCCGGTCGTTCACCGGCGCCGAGATGGAGCGCTGGACGTACGAGCGCCCGTTCACCCTGGTCGATTTCCCGGCCGAGGCGCACTACGTCGTCAACGCCGAGTACGTCACGACCGAGGACGGTACGGGTCTGGTCCACCAGTCCCCCGCCTTCGGCGCCGACGACCTGGTCGTCTGCCGCTCCTACGGCCTGCCCGTCGTCAACCCGGTCCGCCCCGACGGAACCTTCGAGGAGGACCTTCCGCTGGTCGGCGGCGTCTTCTTCAAGAAGGCGGACGAGGCACTCACCGCGGACCTGGCCGCCCGCGGCAAGCTCTTCCGCCACGTGCCCTACGAGCACAGCTACCCGCACTGCTGGCGCTGCCACACCGCGCTGCTGTACTACGCGCAGCCGTCCTGGTACATCCGCACGACGGCGGTCAAGGACCGGCTGCTGCAGGAGAACGAGAAGACCAACTGGTTCCCGGACTCGGTCAAGCACGGCCGCTTCGGCGACTGGCTGAACAACAACGTCGACTGGGCGCTGTCCCGCAACCGTTACTGGGGCACTCCGCTGCCCATCTGGCGCTGCGAGGACAACCACCTGACGTGTGTCGGCTCCCGGGCCGAGCTGGGCGAGCTCACCGGCACCGACCAGTCGGAGCTGGACCCGCACCGCCCGTTCATCGACGAGATCACGTTCACCTGCACGCGGGAGAACTGCCAGCTGGAGGCGTACCGCGTCCCGGAGGTCATCGACGCCTGGTACGACTCGGGTTCGATGCCGTTCGCGCAGTGGGGCTACCCGTACAAGAACAAGGAGATCTTCGAGAGCCGCTACCCGGCGCAGTTCATCTCGGAGGCCATCGACCAGACCCGCGGCTGGTTCTACACGCTGATGGCGGTCGGCACGCTCGTCTTCGACAGGTCGAGTTACGAGAACGTGGTCTGCCTCGGCCACATCCTCGCCGAGGACGGCCGCAAGATGTCCAAGCACCTGGGGAACGTCCTCCAGCCCATCCCCCTCATGGACCAGCACGGCGCCGACGCGGTGCGCTGGTTCATGGCGGCGGGCGGCTCCCCGTGGGCGGCGCGCCGGGTCGGCCACGGCACCATCCAGGAGGTCGTCCGCAAGACACTCCTCACGTACTGGAACACGGTCGCCTTCCAGGCCCTGTACGCCCGTACGTCGGCCTGGGCGCCCTCCGGAGCCGACCCCGCGCCGTCGGAGCGCACGGTCCTGGACCGCTGGCTGCTGAGCGAGCTGAACGCCCTCGTGGACCAGATGACCGAGGCCCTGGACAGCTACGACACCCAGCGCGCCGGCAAGCTGCTCTCGGCGTTCGTCGACGACCTGTCCAACTGGTACGTGCGCCGCTCCCGCCGCCGCTTCTGGCAGGGCGACAAGGCGGCGCTGCGCACACTGCACGAGGTCGTCGAGACGGTCACCCGGCTGATGGCCCCGCTGACCCCGTTCATCACCGAGCGGGTCTGGCAGGACCTGGTCGCCCCGGTCACCCCGGACGCCCCCGAGTCGGTGCACCTCTCGGCCTGGCCGAAGGCGGACCCGGCGGCGATCGACCCGGCGCTCTCCTCGCAGATGGCGCTCGTGCGCCGCCTGGTCGAGCTCGGCCGCGCCACGCGTGCCGAGTCCGGCGTGAAGACCCGCCAGCCGCTGTCCCGGGCCCTGGTCGCCGCGTCCGGCTTCGAGTCCCTCCCGGCCGACCTCCGCGCCCAGATCACGGAGGAGCTGAACGTCTCCTCCCTGGCCTCGCTCTCGGAGGTCGGCGGTTCGCTGGTCGACACCACCGCGAAGGCGAACTTCCGCGCGCTGGGCAAGCGCTTCGGCAAGGGGGTGCAGGCGGTGGCCAAGGCGGTCGCGAACGCGGACGCGGCGGCGCTCTCCCTGGCCCTGCGCGAGGGCACGGCGTCGGTCGAGGTCGACGGCGAGCAGGTCACGCTCTCCCCCGACGAGGTCATCGTCACGGAGACCCCGCGCGAGGGCTGGTCGGTGGCGTCCGACTCGGGCGCGACGGTCGCCCTGGACCTGGAGATCACCCCGCGGCTCCGGGCGGCGGGGCTGGCCCGTGACGCGATCCGCCTGATCCAGGAGGCCCGCAAGAACAGCGGCCTGGACGTGGCGGACCGGATCGCGGTCCGCTGGACCTCGACGTCCCCCGCCACGACCGAGGCCCTGACCGAACACGCGCCCCTGATCGCGGAAGAGGTCCTGGCCGTGGACTACGCCCGGGGCGAGGCCGACGACACGTACGGCACCCCGTTCGAGGACGAGGGCCTGGCCCTCACGTTCCGCCTCCGCAAGGCACAGCACTGACCCGCACCACCCGAGCGGCCCGCCCGTCCAGCCGGATGGGCGGGCCGCTCCCGTTCCCCACCGGCACCTCCCTCGCGGGAGGGGCCGCGCCCTCTTCCCTCAGGCCCGGTGACCGGTATCCGCCCAACGCTCACCCTCACCCACCGGCGGCCCGTCCCCAACCCGCGCCCTGGTACGGCGCCCTCCCGGCCCTCCCAGCCCTCCCGGCGCCTTCCCCCCCGCCCTCCCGGCGCGGGCCCATCCCCTGGCCCTGACCTTCCCGATACGCCCACCTGCCCCCACCAGGCGCGGCCCCGCCCAGCCCCTTCCGGCGGCCACCCCCATCCTCTCGCGCGGGCTCATCCAGCCCCCACCCGGCCCCTCCGGCACGGCCCACCCAGCGCGGCCCACCCAGCCCCTCCGGCGTTTGAGGAGCGGGGGCCCGGTGGCGGAGCCCCCGGTTACGGGAAGGGGCGGGCAGGGGACAAGCCCCGCGCAGCGGCCCCCACCGCCCACCCCACCCGCCCGGACCGCATGCAAAAGGGCCGGGCCCCAGGGAAATCCCCGGGGCCCGGCCCTCTGCCTGCCGACGGCTACGCGCTCAGCGAGCGCGAACCGCTCAGTTGTCGTCCTCGTCGATCAGGAACCCACGCATCGGCGAGGGCGCCTGCTGCATCGGCTGCGGAGCCTGCGGCCGCACCGGCGCCATCGGCTGCGTCATCGCGGGCGACATCTGCTGCTGGCCGCCGTACGACGGTCCGCCACCCATGGACGGGTTGCCGCCCATCTGCTGGTTGCCGTGACCACCGTGGTTCGAACCCATGGTGTGTCCCATCGCACCCGCACCGGCCGGAGCCAGCGAGGGCGACGGCGGCAGCGAAGCGGCGGCCGGGGCACGCGGCGGAGCCAGCGAGTCGTCGGCCTGGGTCTCCAGCTGACGCAGCTGGCTCTCCAGGTAGGACTTCAGACGGGTCCGGTACTCGCGCTCGAAGCCACGCAGGTCCTCGACCTTGCGCTCCAGCGTCGCGCGGGCCGACTCCAGCGAGCCCATCGCCACGCGGTGCTTCTCCTGCGCGTCCCGCTCCAGCGCGTCCGCCTTGGCACGCGCGTCACGCTCAAGACCCTCGGCACGGCTGCGCGCCTCGCCGACGATCTTGTTGGCCTCGGAGCGGGCCTCCGCGATCGCCTGGTCGGCGGTCTGCTGGGCAAGGGAGAGGACACGGGCGGCACTGTCGCCACCGGGGCCCTGACCCTGCTGCTGCATCTGCGGCTGCTGCATCTGCTGCATCTGCTGCTGCTGGGCGTGACCACCCATGGGGCCACCCTGCATCGGACCGCCCTGCATCGGGCCACCCTGCATCGGGCCGCCCATGGGACCGCCCTGCATCGGGCCGGTGCCGTGCTGGCCCTGCGAACCGGGACCGTGGCCGCCCTGGGGGCCATGGCCGCTGGGACCGGCAGGCAGCTGCGGAGCTCCACCGGGCAGCTGGGGGGGGCCCATCTGCGGGGGCTGCTGCTGCTGTACCGGCGGACCAGATATGGCGGCGGGCACAGGGGCGCCCGGCCTGTCCTGCTGCTCCGGCGGTTTGCGCATACCCTGCTGTTGCTGGTTCTGCGCGGCCGCGCGCGTGGCAGCGGCCAGCTTGGCGCGCAGGTCCTCGTTCTCACGGAGCAGGCGGGTCAGTTCCGATTCGACCTCGTCGAGGAAGGCATCGACCTCGTCCTCGTCATAGCCTTCTCGGAGGCGGACGGTCGTGAACTGCTTGTTCCGCACGTCCTCGGGGGTCAGCGGCATCTCTTCTTCACCTCTACGTAGTCGTCGGCAGTCGGCAAGACCGTATCGCTCACACGCTGCTCGCAAGCTTGTTCACGATGCTGAGCAGCACGTAGACGATGATCATCAGAACGAAGAAGGACAGGTCAAGTGCCACGCCCCCGAGACGCAACGGCGGTATGAACCGCCGCAGAAGCTTCAACGGTGGATCGGTGACAGTGTAAGTGCCCTCGAGAACGACCACCATCGCCTTGCCTGGCTGCCATGAACGTGCGAACTGGAAGACGTAGTCCATGACCAGCCGGAAGATCAGCACGATGAGGAAACACATCAGCGCGATATAGACCACATCCAGTGCGACGCCCATGTCTCGCGCTTCCCTCTCCCCTGGCTCTCGTTTACTCCGGCCTCCCGGCCGGCACCGGCCTCGCGGCCGGGTTGTTCCTGGTGTCGTGTTCTCAGCTCTGGTTGAAGAACCCGCCCTCTGCGATGCGGGCCTTGTCCTCCGCCGTGACATCGACGTTAGCAGGCGACAACAGGAACACCTTCTGCGTCACCCGCTCAATGCTGCCATGGAGACCGAAGACAAGTCCTGCGGCGAAGTCGACAAGTCGCTTCGCGTCCGTGTCATCCATCTCCGTGAGGTTCATGATCACCGGAGTGCCCTCACGGAAGTGTTCCCCGATGGTACGGGCCTCGTTATAGGTCCTGGGGTGCAGTGTGGTGATGCGGTAGGGCTCCCGCTCGGACACGACCTTGGGCATGATCACCGGTGCGTTCTTCTCCAAGTTCGGGCGGTCAGGTGTGATGGATGCCACGGGGGCGATTCGGGCGGGTCGTCCGCTTTCCGCCGGGAGCTGAACCGGCTCACGCTGCGCCGGCGGCTGCACCACTCGTACCGGTTCGTCCCTTTCCCGCTCCACCTGATGCGCGGGCTGGTGCCGCCGCCGGTCCCGCTCGGGCTCCGGCTCGGGTTCGAATTCGTCATCGGGGTCGAACCCCGGACCGTCGTACCCATCGTCCTCCACGAGGCCGAGGTAGACCGCCATCTTGCGCATCGCGCCGGCCATGCTCCGAGTCCTCCGCTCTGTGGTGGATCGGCATTCGTGTCACCAAGTGCCCGAGATCCACTCCGGCCTGCCCGCCTGGAGCGGGAATGACCATATTTTCTGCTGTGGTCCGACTTGCTTCGCGACGTTACCCGAGCCTGGGTCGGACTCCGAGTACCGCCGTACCGACGCGTACATGTGTCGCTCCGGCCGCCACCGCGTCCTCGAGATCCGCACTCATCCCCGCGGAGACCATGTTCGCAGCCGGATGGTTCCCGCGCAGGCGGGATGAGAATTCCACCAGGCGGTCGAACGCGGCCCGTTGGCGGCCCGCGTACGGCCCCGCGAGCGGGGCGACGGTCATCAGGCCGCCGAGCCGGAGCCCGGGTGCCGCCTCCACCGCCGCGGCCAACTCCTCGATCGCGTCCGGTGCGACCCCGCCCCGGTCACCGCGCTCGCCGCTCTCCGCGTCCAGTGCGACCTGGATGAGGCAGCCGAGTTCACGTCCGCCCTTCACCGCCGCCGCCGAGAGAGCGGAAACGAGCCGGATCCGGTCCACGGACTGCACGACATCGGCATAACCCGCCACGGAACGGACCTTGTTCGTCTGCAACTGTCCGACAAAGTGCCATGTGAGCGACAGATCCGCACATGCCGCGACCTTGGGTGCCGCGTCCTGGTCCCGGTTCTCCGCGACATGGCGCACACCGAGTCCGTGCAGAATCCGCACATCGCTCGCGGGATACGTCTTGGTGACCACGATGAGGGTCACTTCCTCCCGTTCGCGGCCCGCCGCCGCGCAGGCGGACGCGATGCGTTCCTCCACCTGTGCCAGGTTCGCGGCGAGCTGCGCCCTACGTTCCGTCATGCCCTATCAGTCCAACCAGACATATCCGGCGAGCCGACCCGTGGTGCGGTCGCGGCGGTACGAGAAGTGGTCGCCCGATTCCAGGGTGCAGAACGACGAGCTGTGCCGGTCGCCGACCCCGAGGGCGTCGAGCTGGGCGTGCACTCCGGCGGTGACGTCCACCGCCGGAGTCCCCCAGCTGGTCTCCGACCACGAGGCCGGGACCGTACGGGAGACCTCGGCGCGCATCCGCTCCGGCACCTCGTAGCACCGTCCGCAGACGGCCGGCCCGGTGTGCGCGACGATCCGGGACGGTTCGGCGCCCAGAGCGATCATGGCCTCGACTGCGGCCGGTACGACCCCCGCGACGAGTCCCGGCCGGCCCGCGTGGGCGGCAGCGACGACTCCGGCCGCCGGGTCGGCGAGCAGTACGGGGGTGCAGTCGGCGGTGAGCACCGCGAGCGGGAGTCCGCGCCGGGTGGTCACCACCGCGTCCACGGCGGGGATTTCACCCGCGTCGCCCCAGGGGCCGTCGACGACGGCCACCTCGCGCCCGTGGACCTGGTTCATCCAGACGACCCGCGCCGGGTCCAGGCCGAGCCCGGTCGCGGCGCGTTCGCGGTTCGCGCGGACGGCGGCGGGGTCGTCGCCGACCGCGCCGCCGAGGTTGAGCTCCTCGTACGGAGCGGCGCTCACTCCGCCCCACCTGTCGGTGAAGGCGAAATGGGCGCCGCCCGCCGAAGACCCCGCGGTCTTCACCGCGTGCTGCGGACCTATCACTTCAAGAAGTCCGGTACGTCCAGCTCTTCGGCCTGGGAGTCCTGGTAGGGACGTGCCGTCGGGACGTGCGGAGGGGAGACCGGAGGCAGCGAGCTCTCGTTCGCCGCCGGCACCGGCTCGGCCGGCGCGTGCGTCTCCTCACGCGGGGGCACGGAGCCCAGCGTGCTGGTCTGGCGCGCCGGCTCGGCGGCCCGGGCCGACGGAGCCGGCTCCTCGCGCTTGGCGCCCGCCCCGAGGACGGTCTCCCGACGGGCCGGCGGCTGTCCGCCGTCGAAGCCCGCCGCGATCACGGTGACCCGCACCTCGTCGCCCAGCGCGTCGTCGATGACCGCGCCGAAGATGATGTTGGCCTCCGGGTGGGCGGCCTCGCTCACCAGCTGCGCGGCCTCGTTGATCTCGAAGAGACCGAGGTCGCTGCCGCCGGAGATGGAGAGCAGCACCCCGCGGGCGCCGTCGATGGACGCCTCCAGGAGCGGCGAGGAGATCGCCATCTCCGCGGCGGCCACCGCGCGGTCGTCGCCGCGGGCCGATCCGATGCCCATGAGCGCCGATCCGGCCTCGGACATGACCGACTTGACGTCGGCGAAGTCGAGGTTGATCAGGCCCGGGGTCGTGATGAGGTCGGTGATGCCCTGGACACCCGAGAGCAGCACCTGGTCGGCCGACTTGAACGCGTCGAGCACGCTGACCTGGCGGTCCGAGATGGACAGCAGCCGGTCGTTGGGAATGACGATGAGGGTGTCGACCTCTTCGCGGAGCTCGGCGATGCCGTCCTCCGCCTGGTTCGCGCGTCGCCGGCCCTCGAAGGTGAACGGGCGGGTGACCACACCGATCGTCAGGGCGCCGAGCGAGCGGGCGATGTTGGCGACGACGGGTGCGCCGCCGGTGCCGGTGCCGCCGCCCTCTCCGGCGGTGACGAAGACCATGTCGGCCCCCTTGAGGACCTCCTCGATCTCCTCACGGTGGTCCTCGGCGGCCTTGCGGCCGACGGCGGGGTTCGCCCCGGCGCCGAGGCCACGGGTGAGTTCACGGCCGACGTCGAGCTTGACGTCGGCGTCGCTCATCAGCAGTGCCTGCGCATCGGTGTTGATCGCGATGAACTCGACGCCCTTGAGGCCGACCTCGATCATTCGGTTGATGGCATTGACACCACCGCCGCCGACACCGATGACCTTGATGACTGCGAGGTAGTTCTGCGGTGCTGCCACGTCGAAGGCCTCTCGCCTCGAGTTACGTGTCGTCGCTTCGCGGTAGTCCCGCCGCGACGACGGATGCCGATTGGGACGGTCCGAACGCCGACCCAAACCCTAACGTTCAAGTTCAGGGTTACCAGTGTGTCCGCTTCTTGGACTCTTCCGAACAGGACACTAAGTCGACAAGTGGCGCACGTTCAACGAACACGCCGAACCTCCCGTTTTTCTTTTCACCCTATGTGATCACCCGTAGCGCTGACCAACCAGGGTGCTGGCCAGGCCGAATACGCGTCAACTCTTCGATGCCGCCGGGGCGGTGGGTGCGCTCACGTCGAAGTGCCCCGCTTTGGGCGAGGCTTTCATGAGAGCGGTCAGGACCCGCGCCTTCACGGGCCCTTCTTCACCACTGCCCCACATAACGGTCCGCTCCCCGGTCAGTTCCAGGACGACGGAGTCGTACGAGGTGATCCGCACGGTCTCGGTCTGCCGGGACAGCTTCTCGGGGAGGTCGCCCGCCACGTCGACCGCCTCCCGCAACAGACGGTCACTGCCGAAGCGTCGCAGACTCGCCGACCGGTCGGAGTCCAACTCGAGAAGAGGTACGTGCCGGGGCGCTTTGTCCACCGTGGCGAAGCGCACGCCCTTCGCGTCCACTTCGATGAACTTCGCACCCTTTTCCACCAACAGGACCGGCCGTCGTTCGGTCACTTTAAGGCCGATACCGTGTGGCCATGACCGTACGACATCCACGGAGTCGATACGGGGCAGCTTCTGGCGCAACCTGTCCTCCATGGCCTCGATGTCCACGGAGACCAGCGGAGAACCGACCGGAACCGCCGCGGCGGCCTCCACCTCCGCCCGGGTCAGGACGTCGGTGCCGCTGGTCGTCACCTGCTCGACCCGCAGCCAGGAGGATCCGTAGAACACCCAGACCGTCGCCGCGGCGATCAGGGCCACGGCGACCGCGACCAGGACCATGCGCACACGGCCGGTCAGCCGACGCCCCTCGGGGCCGATGTGCGGCGGGCGGGCCGGGGTGTCGGCCTGCTTGGCTGCGCCGCGCTGGGCGGTCGTCGGTCCGGCCACGCTCGCTCCTTCGCCGGACCCGGGGCGCTCGCCCCGGGTCCGCACCGCCTCACGCCTGGCGGCGTGCGGCAATCGCCTCGTACACCATGCCGACGAGCAGGTCGTCGGCGTCCCGTCGCCCGAACTCCGCGGCTGCCCGGGACATCTCGTACAGCCGGTGCGGATCCGCCAGCACCGGAAGGACGTTGCCCTGCACCCACTCGGGGGTGAGCGCCGCGTCGTCCACCAGCAGGCCGCCGCCGGCGTTGATCACCGGCTGGGCGTTGAGCCGCTGTTCACCGTTGCCGATGGGCAGCGGGACGAAGGCGGCCGGCAGCCCGACGGCGGTGAGCTCCGCGACGGTCATCGCGCCCGCGCGGCAGAGCATCATGTCGGCCGCGGCGTACGCGAGATCCATCCGGTCCACGTACGGTACCGGGATGTAGGGCGGCATCCCGGGCATGTTGTCGATGCGCGGCAATTCGTTCTTCGGTCCGACCACGTGCAGGATCTGGATACCGGACCGCTGCAGCAGCGGTGCGACCCGCTGGACCACCTCGTTGAGGTGGCGGGCGCCCTGCGAGCCGCCGGAGACCAGCAGCGTCGGCAGGTTGGGGTCGAGGCCGAAGGCGGCACGCGCCTCCGGGCGGACCCGGGCCCGGTCGAGGGTGGCGATGGTGCGGCGCAGCGGGATACCGATGTAGCGGGCACCTCGCAGCTTGCTGTCGGGGGTGGAGACGGCGACCCCGTGGGCGTACCGCGAACCGATCTTGTTGGCCAGGCCCGGCCGGGCGTTGGCCTCGTGGACGACGATCGGGACCCCGGCGCGCTTGGCGGCGAGGTAACCGGGCAGGGCGACGTAGCCGCCGAAGCCGACCACGCAGTCCGCCTTGGTGCGCTCCAGGATCTGCTCGGCCGCCTTGATGGTGCCGCGCAGCCGGCCCGGGACGGTGATCAGCTCGGGTGTGGGCTTACGGGGCAGCGGTACGGCGGGGATCAGCGCCAGTTCGTACCCCCGCTCGGGTACGAGCCTGGTCTCGAGTCCGCGTTCCGTGCCGAGGGCAGTGATTCCCACGGTCGGGTCCTGCCTGCGCAGGGCGTCTGCGAGGGCAAGCGCGGGCTCGATGTGGCCGGCGGTCCCCCCGCCGGCGAGTACGACATGCACCGAAATTCACCGCTCTCCGGACGGACGCTTCGTGACGCGCCGTCTCATCGTCTTCCATCTGACCCCGGGCCTCCGCATGGCCAGGGCCGCTTTCGCGGCGGGATCCTCTCGCGCGAAGGCGATCATGAGCCCGACCGCGAACATGGTCGGCAGCAGGGCCGATCCTCCGTAGGAGAACAGCGGGAGCGGGACACCGGCGATCGGCAACAGGCCGAGCACCGCACCGATGTTGATCACGGCCTGCGCCGTGATCCAGGTGGTCACGCCTCCCGCTGCGTACCTGACGAAGGGGTCCTCCGTGCGTCCGGCCACGCGGATACCCGCATAGCCTAGAGCCGCGAACAGGGCGAGCACCGACAGCGTCCCCGCCAGACCCAGCTCCTCCCCGGTGATGGCGAAGATGAAGTCGGTGTGGGGTTCAGGCAGTTGCCCCCATTTTTCCACACTCGCGCCCAGACCGGAACCGAACCATCCACCGGACGCCAGGGCGTAGATTCCGTGCACGGCCTGCCAGCACGAGTCGCCCGGGCCGGGTTCGGACGCGCCGATGCAGCCGAGCCGCGACATCCGGTTGGGGCTGGTCTTGATGAGCAGGAAGCCGATGAGGCCCGCGAAGGCGAGAACCCCGGCGAAGAGCCTGGTGGGAGCGCCGGCCAGCCAGAGCAGGCCGAACAGGATCGCGGTGAGGATGATCGCCGTTCCCATGTCGCCGCCGAGCATGATCAGCCCGAGCAGCATGAAGGCGACCGGCACGAGAGGCACCAGCATGTGCTTCCACTGCGCGAGCAGCCGTTTGTCCTGTTTGCGGGCGATCAGGTCGGCGCCCCACAGGACGAGGGCGAGCTTGCCGAATTCGCTCGGCTGGAGCTGGAAGGGGCCGCCCAGGTAGATCCAGTTCTGGTTGCCGTTGACCGACATCCCTATCCCGGGGACCTGGACCAGCACCATCAGGAAGACCGTGCCCGTGAGCAGCGGGTAGGCGAGCGCCCGGTGGAGCTTGACCGGCATCCTGGAGGCGAGCAGCATCAGCCCTGCGCCGATCACCGCGGCGAGGAACTGCTTGCGGAAGAAGTAGGTGCCGGGCTTCGCGAGCTCCAGGGCCTTGATCATCGAGGCGGAGTAGACCATCACGAGCCCGAGCACGGTGATCAGGAGGCTGGACCCGAGGATCAGGTAGTAGGCGGTCAGAGGCCGGTCCCAGGCCCTTCGTGCCCGCTCGTACACCCTGCGCACCCCGGCGCCGCGGGGCGGCCTGGGTGCGGAGCTCCGGCCGCCACCGCCGCGGGGCGAGGGGGGCCTTCGGGAGCCGGTGGCCGGGCGGCTCCGCAGGACGAGCCCCGGGGGCCCGGGGCTGCCCGCGGGGCCTGCCGGGAGCGGGCCTGCGAGCAGGGGCGGGGTGAACGCCCGGCTGATCGCCGCTCCCGCCCGTGAGCGATCCGCTCCGCGCGCGGCTGGGCTCTCGTCGGCCGGCATTGTCGCTGTCCCCTCCACTGCTCGTGCCCGGGACTGTCGCCGGGGCCCGCAGGACCTCGGCGGTGCCGTCGGTGTCCCGGTACTCCGGGACGGTACGGCGCGGAGGCCCGGCCCGTCAGGCGCTGTCGTCGGCGAGTTGGCGGACCGCGTCCGCGAACGCCTCGCCCCGCTTGTTGTAGTTGACGAACATGTCCATCGAGGCGCAGGCCGGTGCCAGCAGTACGGTGTCGCCCGGCCGGGCGAGCCGTGCCGCCTCCCCGACCGCCGCGGACATCGCCCCAGTGTCGGTCCGGTCGAGGTCGACCACCGGTACCTCGGGGGCGTGTCGCGCCAGGGCTTCGCGGATCAGCGCGCGGTCGGCGCCGATCAGCACGACGCCCCTGAGCCGCTTCGCGGCCCCGGTCACCAGCTCGTCGAAGGTGGCGCCCTTGGCGAGGCCGCCGGCGATCCAGACGATCGGGTCGTAGGACGCGAGGGATGCCTCGGCGGCGTGGGTGTTGGTGGCCTTGGAGTCGTCGATGTACGTGACCCCGGCGACGTCCGCGACGTGTTCGATGCGGTGGGCGTCGGGGCGGAAGGCCCGCAGCCCGTCGCGTACGGCCGTCGGCGGTACGCCGTAGGCGCGGGCGAGCGCCGCCGCGGCCAGGGCGTTGGCGATGTTGTGCGGGGCCGGCGGATCGACGTCGCCGACCTCGGCGAGCTCCTGGGCCTGCTTCTGCCGGTTGGTCACGAAGGCCCGGTCGACGAGGATGCCGTCGACCACTCCGAGCTGAGAGGGACCCGGCGTACCGAGGGTGAACCCGATCGCCCGGCAGCCCTCCTCGACGTCGGCCCCGCGCACCAGGTCCTCGGTCGCACCGTCCTGCGCGTTGTAGACGCAGGCGACGCTGTTGCCCTCGTAGATCCGGCCCTTGTCGGCCGCGTAACCGGCCATGGAGCCGTGCCAGTCGAGGTGGTCCGGGGCCAGGTTGAGGACGGCCGCGGAGTGGGCGCGCAGCGAGGGCGCCCAGTGCAGCTGGTAGCTGGACAGCTCGACGGCGAGTACGTCGTAGGTCTCGTCGCCGAGCACCGCGTCCAGCAGGGACACCCCGATGTTGCCGACCGCCGCGGTGCGCAGGCCGGCCGCCGAGAGGATCGAGGCGAGCATCCGTACGGTCGTGGTCTTGCCGTTGGTTCCGGTGACCGCGAGCCAGGGTGCTGGTTCCCTGCCGTCCTGCCCCCGCAGCCGCCATGCGAGTTCGACGTCGCCCCAGACGGGGACGCCCGCCTCGGCGGCTGCCAGGAAGAGCGGCTTGTCGGGCTTCCAGCCGGGAGCCGTGACGACGAGCTCGGTGGACCCGGGCAGGGTGGCCCCGTCGCCGAGGCGCACGGTGATGCCGTGCGCCTCCAGTTCGGCGGCCTGGGCGCGGGAGCGCTCGTCGTCGCCGTCGTTGACGACGGTGACGAGGGCCCCCCGCTCGTGCAGGGCGCGGGCCGCGGGGATACCGCTGACGCCGAGCCCGGCGACCGTGACGTGCTTGCCCCGCCAGTCCACGTTGCTCACTTCCTGGCTGCCCATCCCGCGTAGAAGAGACCGAGTCCGACGATCACGCACATGCCCTGGATGATCCAGAAGCGGACCACGACAAGGACTTCGGACCACCCCTTGAGTTCGAAGTGGTGCTGGAGCGGCGCCATGCGGAAGACCCGTTTGCCGGTCATCTTGAACGAACCGACCTGGATGACCACGGACATGGTGATCATCACGAAGAGGCCGCCGAGGATGGCCATCAGGAACTCGGTGCGGGAGCAGATCGCGAGGCCGGCGAGGGCGCCGCCGAGGGCCAGCGAACCGGTGTCGCCCATGAAGATCTTCGCGGGCGAGGTGTTCCACCACAGGAAGCCGAAGCAGGAGCCCATCAGCGCGGAGGCGACGACCGCGAGGTCGAGTGGATCGCGTACCTCGAAACACGCCTGGGGGTTGGTCAGCGTGGTCGCGTTGGCGCAGGACTCCTGGAACTGCCACAGCCCGATGAAGGTGTACGCGCCGAAGACCATCACCGAGGCGCCGGTGGCCAGGCCGTCCAGACCGTCCGTCAGGTTCACGCCGTTGGACATGGCGAGGATCATGAACAGCGCCCAGACGACGAACAGCACCGGTCCGATGGACCAGCCGAAGTCCTCCACGAAGGAGAGCCGGGTGGACGCCGGGGTGTTGCCCCGGAGGTCGGCGAACTGGAGCGAGAGCACGGCGAACGCGATGCCGACGATCAGCTGCCCGGCCATCTTCGCCTTGGCGCGCAGACCGAGCGAGCGCTGCTTGACGATCTTGATGTAGTCGTCGAGGAAGCCGACGAGGCCCATCCCGGCCATGAGGAACAGGACGAGGACGCCGGAGAACCGGATGTCCTCGCCGGTGATCAGGTGCGCGAGCAGGTACGCGATGATCGTCGCCAGGATGAAGGCGATACCACCCATGGTGGGCGTGCCCTGCTTGCTGCCGTGGGTACGCGGGCCGTCGTCCCGGATGAACTGCCCGTAGCCCTTGCGGGCCAGAAGTTTGATCAGCAGCGGAGTGCCGACCAGGGTCAGGAAGAGCCCTATGGCTCCCGCGAAGAGGATCTGCCTCATCGGACGGTGACCTCGCCCTCGGTCGCGTTCCCCAGCAGTGCCAGGGCGACCCTCTCCAGGCCGACCGACCGGGACGCCTTCACCAGCACGACGTCTCCCGGGCGCAGTTCACTGCGCAACAGGTCGACGGCCGCCTGTGCGTCGGACACGTGCACCGACTCCTCACCCCACGAACCCTCGTTATATGCGCCCAGTTGCAGCCAGGAGGCTTCTCTTCCTCCGACAGCGACGAGCTTGCTGACGTTGAGCCGGACGGCGAGCCGTCCGACAGCGTCGTGCTCGGCGAGCGACGCGTCGCCGAGCTCGGCCATCTGACCGAGCACCGCCCACGTACGTCCCCCTCCCGCCCGTGAGGCCTTGCCCATGGCAGCCAGCGCACGGAGTGCGGCTCTCATGGATTCGGGGTTCGCGTTGTAGGCGTCATTGACGACCGTCACACCGTCCGGACGCTCGGTGACCTCCATGCGCCAGCGGGAGAGGGTGCCCGCCTCGGAGAGCGCCTCGGCGATCTCAGTCACGGACATGCCCAACTCATGGGCGACGGCGGCCGCGGCGAGCGCGTTCGACACGTGGTGCTCACCGTACAGGCGCAAGGTCACGTCGCTGCACCCGGTAGGTGTGTGGAGCGCGAAAGCGGGGCGGCCGTCGTCGGTGAGCCGGACGTTCTCTCCCCGTACGTCCGCATCCGGGGCCTCTCCGAAGAGGAGCACCCGGGCTTCTGTGCGGGACGCCATGGCCCGGACGAGCGGATCGTCGGCGTTGAGCACGGCGAGGCCGTCCTCGGGAAGGACCTCCACGAGCTCGCCCTTGGCCTGGGCGATCGCCTCGCGGCTGCCGAACTCACCGAGGTGGGCGCTGCCGACGTTGAGGACCAGGCCGATCCTCGGCGGGGTCAGCTCGGCGAGGTAGTGGATGTGGCCGACCCCCCGCGCGCCCATCTCCAGCACGAGGTGACGGGTCTCGGCGGTGGCGCGCAGCGCGGTGAGCGGCAGGCCGATCTCGTTGTTGAGGGACCCCGGTGTCCAGACGGTGGGCGCCTTGCGCTCCAGCAGTTGGGCGATGAGGTCCTTGGTGGACGTCTTGCCCGCCGAGCCGGTGAGCGCGACGACGGTGGTGCCGAGGCGTTCGACGACGGCGCGGGCGAGGGCGCCGAGTGCCCCCACGACGTCGTCGACGACGATCGCCGGGACACCGACGGGGCGGGCGGCGAGCACGGCTGCCGCTCCCGCCTCGACGGCGCGGCGCGCGTAGTCGTGGCCGTCGACGCGCTCGCCGGCGAACGCGGCGAACAGCGAGCCCTGCCGCACTTCTCGGGAGTCGATGACGACGGGGCCGGTGACGGTGACGGACCGGTCCGGTATGTCGTGCGGCTGCCCGCCGACGATTTCGGCGATCTCGGCGAGGGAAAGGGCGATCACTTGGTCATCCCTGACTGTTGTTCTCGTGGGTGTGTGCGCGGTCCTCGGGGGCGTGCACGGCGCTCGTGCGCCCCAGGGAGCGCTCGATGGCCCCGCGCAGGACCTCGCGGTCGTCGAAGGGGCGTACCACCCCGTGGATGTCCTGTCCCTGTTCGTGTCCCTTTCCGGCCACCAGCACGGTGTCGCCGGGCTGGGCGCGGGCGACGGCAGCGGCGACGGCCGCGGCCCGGTCCGCGTCGACGAGCACGTCGCCGCGCTCGTGGACGGGCACCTCGGCGGCGCCCGCGAGCATGGCGGCGAGGATCGCCAGGGGGTCCTCGGAGCGGGGGTTGTCCGAGGTCAGTACGGCGGTGTCGGCGAGCCGGGCCGCGGCGGCGCCCATCGGGCCGCGCTTGGTCGTGTCACGGTCGCCGCCGCAGCCGAGCACGACGTGCACCCGGCCCTCGGTGACCTTCTGCAGGGAGCGCAGGACGGATTCGACGGCGTCGGTCTTGTGCGCGTAGTCGACGACCGCGAGGTACGGCTGTCCGGCGTCGACGCGTTCCAGCCGTCCCGGCACACCGGGGACGGACGCGACGCCGTCGGCGGCGGTCTGCGGGTCGACCCCGGCGACGGCCAGGGTGACGATCGCGGCGAGGGTGTTGGCGACGTTGAACGGGCCGGGCAGCGGGGCCGTGGCGGCGATCCGCTCACCCTTGGGGCCGATCACGGTGAAACCGCTGTCCCGGGGGCCGACTTCGACGCCCTCGGCCCGCCAGTCGGCGTCCGGGTGGCCCTCGGCGGAGAAGGTGACGACCGGGACGGACGCCTCGTCGACCAGCCTGCGGCCGTACTCGTCGTCGAAGTTGACGACCCCGAGCTTGCTGCGCTGCGGGGTGAACAGCTGTGCCTTCGCCTGGAAGTAGTCCTCCATCCCGGAGTGGAACTCCATGTGTTCCGGGCTGAGGTTGTTGAACACGGCGACGTCGAAGACGCAGCCGTCGACGCGGCCGAGCACCAGGGCGTGGCTGGAGACCTCCATGGCGACCGCCTCGACGCCGCGTTCACGCATGACGGCGAACAGGGCCTGGAGGTCGGTAGCTTCCGGCGTCGTGCGCTCCGACTTGATGCGCTCGTCGCCGATCCGCGTCTCGACGGTGCCGATCAGCCCGGTGCTGCGTCCGGCGCCGCGCAGGCCGCCCTCGACCAGGTAGGCCGTGGTGGTCTTGCCCGAGGTTCCGGTGATGCCGATCTGCAGGAGGCCGATGCCGGGCCGCCCGTAGATCTCGGCGGCGATGCCGCCCATCCGGCCGCGCGGGTCCTCGGTGACCAGGACCGGAAGGCCGGTGGCGGCGGCGCGTCCGGCGCCCGCCGGGTCGGTGAGGATCGCGGCGGCGCCCAGGCCGGCGGCCTGGGCGGCGAAGTCGGCACCGTGGAAGCGGGCGCCGGGCAGGGCCGCGTACACGTCTCCGGGGCGCACGGCCCGGGAGTCGTGGGTGATTCCGGTGACCTCACCGGAATCCTGCGGTCCGGCACCGAGCCTGGCTGCCAGCTCTCCGAGGGAGGTCGGCCGCAGCCGGTCCGGTCGGGGCGCTCCCGGATAGGTCACAAGCGCGTCCTTCTGAGTGGTTTGGAACTGATCAGCGTGGGGCACGGCGGTGAGCGTACCGGGCCGACCCGGCCTCTCGCGAAGCGAGGGGTTGGGGTTGCGGTACTTCTCGTTCCGGTTCCCGGGATCAGGGGTGATGGTGGTCACTGCGCGCTTTCCGGGTCACTCGCCGGGGTCGAAGGACACCGGCAGCCGGGCGGGGTCGCTGCCGGAGGGCGCGGTCTGGAGGGTCTTCAGGGCGAACTCCATGACCTTCTTGTAGATCGGGCCGCAGATCTGTCCGCCGAAGTAGCTGCCCTTGGTGGGGTTCTGGATCGCACAGTAGACGGCGACCTGCGGATCGTCGGCCGGGGCGAAGCCCGCGAAGGACGCCGTGTAGCCCTTGTAGATGCCCCGTACGGGATCGACGCGGTTGGCCGTCCCGGTCTTGCCCGCGACCCGGTAGCCCTGGATGTGGGCCTTGGTCCCGGTGCCCTCCCGGTCGTCGACCACGGACTCCAGCATCTTCGCCAGCGTCGTGGCGGTCTTCTCGCTGACCACACGGGTGCGTTCGGGGGCTTCGGACGCCGTGTACCGGCCGTCGGCGCCCTTGGTGCCGCGGACGAGGGTCGGCTCGATCCGGACGCCGCCGTTGGCGATGGTCTGGTAGACCGACGCGGCCTGCATGGCGTTGAGCGAGAGTCCCTGGCCGAACGGGATCGTGTACTGCTGGGAGGTCGACCAGTCCTGGGGCTTGGCGAGGATGCCCGGCGACTCGCCGGGGTAGTCGAGCCCGGTGGTGCTGCCGAGGCCGAACTTGCGGAGGTAGGAGTACAGGACCTCGTTGGCCTCCGACTGCGTCTTCCCGAGCTGCCCGGTGGCCAGGATGGTGCCGATGTTGCTCGACTTGGCGAGGACCCCGTTGAGCGTGAGGTACCAGGTGGGGTGGTCGATGTCGTCCCTGAACGCCCGGTCCCCGCGGTGCAGCCGGTTGGGGACGGTGACGTGCGTGCCGGGGGTCGCGACCCCCTCCTCCAGCACCGCGGCCATGGACATGACCTTGCTGGTGGAGCCCGGCTCGTACACGTCCTGGAGCGCCGCGTTGCCCAGGGCGGCCGAATTGACCTGCGAGAGGTCGTTCGGGTCGTAGCCGGGGGAGTTGGCCATGGCCAGCACCTCGCCGGTCCTCGTGTTCTGGACGATCACGTAACCGCGGTCCGCCTCCGACTCCTCGACCTGGTCGGCGATGGCCCGCTGGGCCGCCCACTGGATGTCGCGGTCGATGGTCAGCTCGATGTCGGTGCCCTCGACGGCCGGGATCTCCTTGGATCCGGCGGTCGGTACCGGACGGCCGCCGGCCTGGGCGTACCTGATCTTGCCGTCCTCGCCCTGGAGCTGCCCGTTCAGCTGTGCTTCCAGGCCGCCGCCGCCCTTGCCCTCGGCGTTGACGAAGCCCAGTATCCCGGCGGCGAGATCACCGTTGGGGTAGACCCGCTTGGTGGTGGTCTCCTGGAGCACACCGGCCAGCACGTCGGCGCCCGGGCCGCCGGCCGCCCTGTCCTCGGCGGCCTTCTCGGCGAAGACGGACTTGAGGTCCTTGATCTGCTTCCAGACCTGCGGGGTCTGCCGCCGGGCCAGCACGGTGTAGCGGCTGTCGGGCGTCGAGAGCTTCTTCGTCAGCTCCGCCACGTCCTTGCCGAGGATCGGGGCCAGCAGCGCCGCCGCCTGCTGCGGCGCGTCCGGGGCCTTGCTGTCCTCGGGGGTGAACATCTTCGGGTCGGCCGTGATGTCGTGCGCGTCGACGCTGGTGGCCAGGGCGATCCCGCCACGGTCGGTGATCTCGCCGCGTTCGGCGGCGATCGTGTACTCGAGGTAGCGGTTCTTCTCGGCCTTCGCCGAGTACGCGCTGGCGTCGACCGCCTGGACCTGGAGGAGGCGGACGACGAAGGCCAGCATGACGAGCGTCAGGCAGAGGCTGATCAGGCGGAGTCGCGGGCGCGGGTTGCCGAGCCGGATGGACTGCGGGGGGCCGCCGCGCGAGGACCCCTTGCGCGGCCGGCCCGGCGAGGACCGGGGTCTCCCGGACTCCCGGCGTGCGGAGGGCCGTGGCCGCCCGGAACCGCTCGCGCCGTTCCGGGGGCGCGCGGGGCCGGGGGCACGGCGGCGCGGCGGTTCCTTGGACGGCACTGCGTCACCTGCCGGGGCTCGTCGGGGGCGGGGTGGTGGAGGTCGTGGGCGGCGCGGAGGAGGCCGGGTCGGGGGTGGTGCTCGCCGCAGGCTCGGGGGCGGGCACCGGGGACGGCTCGGCGGCGGCCCGCTCGGGCACCCCGCGGACGCTGCCGTCCGGGTTCAGGAAGGCGGGGTTGCCGCCGGGCACCATGCCGAGCCGGCGGGCGCGTCGCTCCAGCGCGTCCGGCTGGGAGTAGCTGTCGACGTCGCGCTGCAGGGCCTGTTGCTCGTCGGTGAGTTCGGTGGTCTCCCTCTTCAGCTTGCTCAGCCTGAAGGACCCCTCGTTGAGCGCCGAGTTCAGCAGCAGCAGCGAGATCAGGCCACCGGCGAGGAGCAGCACGACCAGCAGGACGAAGGGGGTGCGGGCGGCGGTGTTCGGCCCCGAGGGCATCAGCCGCGCGAGCCGGCCGGCCCGCCCCTTCATCTGCTCGGCCGTCCCGGTCACCGCTGCTCCCCCGCCCTTCCCGGCCCCCGGCCGGCCGCCCGGCGGGGCGCGCTCACCGCTCCTCCTCGCGGATCCGCTGTGCGCCGCGCAGCCGGGCGGGGGCGGCCCGCCGGTTCTCGGCGACCTCCTCCTCGGTGGGCAGTTCGGCGCCGCGGGTCAGCAGCTTCAGACGGGGCTGGTAGCGCTCGGGGACGACGGGCAGTCCGGGCGGCGCCGTGTTGGCCGCACCGGCCGCGAAGACCTGCTTGACCAGCCGGTCCTCCAGCGAGTGGTACGAGAGGACGGCGATCCGGCCGCCGACGGCGAGGGTCCGCACGGCGGCCGGGACGGCCCGCTCCAGGACGGCGAGTTCGCCGTTGACCTCGATGCGCAGGGCCTGGAAGGTCCGCTTGGCCGGATTGCCGCCGGTGCGCTTGGCCGCCTGCGGCAGGGAGTCGCGGATCAGCTCGACCAGACGGGCGCTGTTGCTGAAGGGTTCCTTCTCGCGTTCGCGTACGACGGCGGAGACGATCCGCTTGGCCTGCTTCTCCTCGCCGTACGCGCGCAGGATCCGCACGAGCTCGCCCGGCGGGTAGGTGTTGAGCACCTCGGCCGCGCCGATGCCGGTCGTCTGGTCCATGCGCATGTCGAGCGGTGCGTCCTGGGCGTACGCGAACCCCCTGTCGGCCTCGTCCAGCTGCATGGAGGAGACACCCAGGTCGAACAGGATCCCCTGGACCTTGGGGACGCCCAGCCGGTCGAGTACCTCGGGCAGTTCGTCGTAGACGGCGTGCACCAGGGTGGCCCGGTCGCCGTACGGGGCGAGGCGCTCGCCGGACAGCCGCAGCGCCTCCTTGTCGCGGTCCAGCGCGATCAGCCGGACGTCGGGGAAGGAGGTCAGCAGGGCCTCGCTGTGGCCGCCGAGACCGAGGGTGCAGTCCACGACCACCGGTGGCTGCGGTCCTGTCGCCTCCAGAGCCGGGGCCAGCAGGTCCAGGCATCGCTGGAGCATCACCGGGACATGTCGGGTCTGGCTCAATGCGCCCTCTCAGGCTCTGTCCCGCGTGGCCGCACGTGCGGTCTGGTCCCCGCCCGCTCGGAAGGGGAGGTCCGCCGACGCCGGGGAAGGGGCGTCGGCCGACCGACGAGCGGGAGAGGGCCGGGCCGCATGTACGCCGCACATCACGGGGAATTCGAAAACATGCAAACTGTGCACAATGTGCAGGCGTGTCGGTAACTTCGCGTCACTTTAGTCCACCCTGCCATTCGATCGATTCCTGATCAACGAACCGGGCAGCGCGTCGCACCACTCGCACGGGCAGGGACCCTCACCCGGCCGGACGCAGGACCGTGAGGCTTGTGGAGTACCTCACAACAAGTCTTGTTGATGTTCTTTGTCCCCCTCCACAGGGCGCCAGGAGCCGCGGTGAGAGCTAACGTCTTAGCCATGTCGACTTCCGCGCAGTCCTCCGCCGAAACCACTCCCGTCGCAGGTGCGGCCCGATCCGGCGGGACGGTCACCGACCGGCTCGTCGAGGCGAACGCCGCCTACGCGGGCGAGTTCCGCGACCCCGGCATGGACGCGCGTCCGGTGCTCCGTGTCGCCGTGGTCGCCTGCATGGACGCCCGTCTCGACCTCCACGACGCGCTCGGCCTGGAGCTGGGCGACTGCCACACCATCCGCAACGCGGGCGGCGTGGTCACCGACGACGTCATCCGTTCGCTGACCATCAGCCAGCGGGCGCTCGGCACCCGCAGCGTCATTCTCATCCACCACACGAACTGCGGCCTCGAAAGCATCACCGAGGAGTTCCGGCAGGAGCTGGAGCACGAGGTCGGACAGCGTCCGGTCTGGGCGGTGGAGGCGTACAAGGACGCCGACCAGGACGTACGCCAGTCGATGCAGCGCGTGCGCACCTCGCCGTTCCTCCTGCACACGGATGACATCCGCGGCTTCGTCTTCGACGTGACGACCGGACGGCTGCGCGAGATCCTTCCCGTGTCCTGAAGTACCTTCCCGTAGCTCCGCCCTCTCGGCTTTCGATCGACATACGGCCCACACCCGGCATTTCGCTCTTGGTTGTCCACAGGCGAGTGACACGAAGCGGTAACGGCAACAAGAATGTGGGTGTGACGGTCTCCGGGTCCTCCGGAGAGCGTCCGTATTTCGGGGCGGACCGGGCATTTCTGTGCGTCGGCCCGTGCGCAAAAGGGCCGAGGAGGGCCGGGTGACGACCTATGACGATCGAGCGAGCCTCACAGATCTGACCACCACAGCGGAGCGGGTGCGCAGGTCGGTGGAGGGTGTGATCGAGGGCAAGCCTGAGGTCGTACGGCTTTCGCTGACCGTACTGCTCGCCGAGGGGCATCTGCTGATCGAGGATGTGCCCGGGGTAGGCAAGACGATGCTGGCCAAGGCGCTGGCGCGGTCCATCGACTGTTCGGTGCGGCGCATCCAGTTCACGCCCGACCTGCTGCCCTCGGACATCACCGGGGTTTCGATCTTCGATCAGCAGCGCCGGGACTTCGAGTTCAAGCCCGGGGCGATCTTCGCCCAGATCGTGATCGGCGACGAGATCAACCGCGCGTCGCCGAAGACCCAGTCGGCACTGCTGGAGTCGATGGAGGAGCGCCAGGTCACGATCGACGGCGAGACCTACCGACTGCCCAGTCCGTTCATGGTCGTCGCCACGCAGAACCCGGTGGAGATGGAGGGCACGTATCCGTTGCCCGAAGCTCAGCGGGACCGGTTCATGGCCCGTGTGTCGATCGGCTATCCCAGTGCGGAGGCCGAGCTCCAGATGCTCGACGTGCACGGCGGGGTCTCGCCGCTGGACGACCTGCAGCCGGTGGCGCACGCCCACGACATCGTGAAGCTGATCGACGCGGTGCGCATGGTCCATGTGGCCGAATCCGTACGGCGGTACGCGGTGGACCTGGTGGGGGCGACCCGTCATCACCCGGACCTCAGACTCGGTGCCTCGCCGCGTGCGACGCTGCATCTGCTGCGTGCGGCCAAGGCGTCGGCAGCCCTCGGCGGGCGTGACTACGCGCTGCCGGACGACGTCCAGGCACTCGCGGTGGCGGTGCTCGCGCACCGGCTGCTGCCCACGGCGCAGGCACAGCTCAACCGCCGTACCGCCGAGCAGGTCGTGCTGGAGATCCTGCAGCGCACGCCCGTGCCCACCACGGGCGACGGGGCCGCCCCCGCGCAGCCGCAGCACCAGGCCGGCCGCCCGGTCCACGGCCGGCAGCCCGGCGCACGGCGGCTGTGATGGCGGCCGGAGCGCCCGGCCCCGTGGACAACGGCGACGACAAGGGCGGCCTGCGGGCCGCGCTGAGCGGTCTGACGACACGGGGGCGGTCCTTCCTCGCCGCCGGCGTCGCCGCCGCGGTCTGCGCCTATGCGCTGGGCCAGGGCGACCTGCTGCGGGTCGGGCTGCTCCTGGCGGTGCTTCCCCTCGTCTGTGTGACGGTGCTCTACCGCACCCGCTACCGGGTCGCGGGCAGCCGGCGGCTGTCGCCGTCGCGGGTGCCCGCGGGGTCGGAGGCGCGGGTCCATCTGCGGATGGACAACGTGTCCCGGCTGCCCACGGGTCTGCTGATGCTGCAGGACCGGGTGCCGTACGTGCTGGGCCCGCGGCCCCGGTTCGTGCTGGACCGGGTGGAGGCGGGCGGCCGGCGTGAGGTGTCCTACCGGGTCCGGTCGGACCTGCGTGGGCGTTACCCGCTGGGGCCGTTGCAGCTGCGGCTGAGCGATCCGTTCGGGATGTGTGAGCTGACCCGTTCCTTCAGCGCTTACGACACCCTGGTCGTCATCCCCCGCACCGAGACGCTTCCGACGCTGCGGCTGGCGGGCGAGGCGTCCGGGTACGGCGACGGCAGGCAGCGTTCGCTCGCCCTGGCCGGCGAGGACGACATCATTCCGCGCGGCTACCGGCACGGGGACGACCTGCGCCGGGTGCACTGGCGTTCCACCGCGCGCCACGGCGAGCTGATGGTGCGCCGTGAGGAGCAGCCGCAGCGGGCCAGGTGCACGGTGCTGCTGGACACCCGGCGGGTGGCGTACCAGGGGGCCGGGCCGGATTCGGCGTTCGAGTGGGCGGTGTCGGGTGCGGCTTCCGCGCTGGTGCACATGCTGGAGCGGGGCTTCGCCGTACGGCTGCTGACGGACGACGGTGGTTCCGTGCCGGGCGAGAGCGCCGACGGCTTCGCCGGGTCGACGCAGGAGTCGGCGGAGGCTGCGGGCCTGATGATGGACACCCTGGCGGTCGTCGACCATTCCGACGGGGGTGGTCTCTCCCGCGCGTACGAGGTGCTGCGCGGGAACAGCGAGGGGCTGCTGGTCGCGTTCTTCGGTGATCTCGACGAGGAGCAGACGGCGGTGGCGGCCCGGATGCGGCAGCGCAGCGGCGCGGCGGTCGCGTTCGTGCTGGACGGTGCCGACTGGGCGCGCGGCGGGGACGGCGTTTCTCCGGCGCCGGCCGCCGACCGGTTGCGGCTGCTGCGCGAGGCCGGCTGGACGGCCATGGCGGTTCCGCCGGGGGCCGCCCTCTCCCAGCTGTGGCAGCAGGCGGGCCAGGAGCGCTCCGTGGGACAGCCCGGCACGGCCGGTGCGACGACAGGTTTCTCCGGGGGATGGTCATGAGCGGGCGTACTCGGCTGGCGCTGTGCGCCTTCGCGGCGACGATGATGGCGTCGGGGGCCCTGCTGCCCCTGGTCGAGCCGTCGAAGTGGATCCTGCGGGCGGCTTTCCTGCTGGCGATCCAGGGCGGGGTGGGGGCTCTCGCCCGCCGGGTTCCGCTGGCCCGGACCCTGACGGTCTCCCTCCAGCTGCTGGTCACCCTGCTGCTGCTGACCGTGTCGTTCGCCAGGGAACACGCGCTGTTCGGCGTGCTGCCCGGCCCGCAGGCGGTCCAGCGGCTCGCGGAGCTGCTCACCTCGGGTGCCGACGACGTCAGCAGGTACGACACTCCGGCGCCGGCGACGGACGGCATCCAGCTGATGCTGATCGGCGGGGTGCTGCTGATAGGACTCGCGGTGGACGTCCTCGCGGTGACGTTCCGTACGGCGGCGCCCGCGGGTCTGCCGCTGCTCGCGCTCTACTCGGTCGCGGCCGGGCTCTCCGACGGAGGGGCGGGCCGGCTCTGGTTCCTCCTCGCGGCGTGCGGCTATCTGCTCCTGCTGCTGGCCGAGGGCAGGGACCGGCTGTCGCGGTGGGGGCGGGTCTTCGGCGGTGTCTCGCGTTCCTCGGGTGGTCTGGCGTCCGGCTTCGAAGGACCGTCCGGGCACGCTCTCGCCCCGGTCCGTACCGGCCGGCGTATCGGTGCGGTGGCGCTGGGCATAGCGCTGGTGGTTCCCGCCGCGCTGCCGGCCCTGGACGGCGGGCTGCTGAGCGGCACGGGCGGCGGCGGCAGGGGTGGCGGCGGGGGCACGATCTCCGCGGTGAACCCGCTGGTGTCGCTCCAGAACAATCTGAACCAGCCGGAGAACCGGGAGGTGATGTCGTTCCGCACCAACGCCACGAACCCGCAGGACATGTATCTGCGGATCCTGGCCCTGGACCGGTTCGACGGGAGCGAGTGGCGGCCGTCGACCCGCCGGCTGAGGGATGTGCCGGACAGGCTTCCGCAGCCGGCCGGCCTGAGTACGGATGTCTCCGTCACCGAGATCAGGACGAACATCTCCGCGTCGCCCTCGTACCAGCAGACGTATCTGCCGCTCCCGTACCCGGCGAGCGAGGTGGACGTCGAGGGCCGCTGGCGGTTCGAGCCCGAGGGGCGCACGCTCGTCGGCGACGACGGCCAGACGACGCGTGGCGCCCGGTACGAGGTCAGCAGCCTGGTGGTGGAGCCGACCTCCGGGCAGCTCGCGAACGCGATGGCACCGCGCTCGGAACTGGCACGTGAGTACACACGGGTCCCGGATTCGCTGCCCGACGTGGTCCCGGAGACCGCCGAGAGCGTGACGGAGGGGGCCACCGACGACTACGAGCGAGCGGTCAGGCTGCAGGACTGGTTCGCCTCCGAGGGCGGTTTCCGTTACGACACGACGGTGACGTCGGGGACCGGCACCGCGGCGATCGAGCGCTTCCTCCGGGACAAGGAGGGCTTCTGCGTCCACTTCTCGTTCACGATGGCCGCGATGGCCAGGACGCTGGGCATACCGGCCCGGGTGGCTGTGGGCTTCACCCCGGGCACGGTCCAGGCGGACGGTTCGCTGTCGGTCGGGCTGCGGGATGCGCACGCCTGGCCCGAGCTGTACTTCGAGGGTGTGGGCTGGACCCGTTTCGAGCCGACCCCGTCCCGGGGCACGACCCCGTCGTACACGCGGCCGGAGGCTCCCTCGGAGGGGCCGAGCAGTCCGGCGCAGCCGTCGGAGGGCATCTCCGCGGCGCCCACGGCCGCGCCCTCCGTCTCGGAGTCCTGCCCGGAGCAGATGCGGCGCCAGGGTGAGTGCGGTGCGTCGGCGGCTCCCGTGCCGGTGGGCTCCGGCGGTCCGTGGACCACGGTGAGAACGGTGTTCCTGGTCGGGCTCGGTGCCCTGGCGGTGCTGTCGCTCCCGCTGCTGCCGATGTTCTGGCGGCTGCGGGCGGGTTCCCGGCGACTGGGCCACTCGGGGGGCCGGACGCCCGCCGATGCCACGGCCCGGGTCCTGGCGGCGTGGCGGGAGATCACCGATACGGCCTGGGACCACGGCATCGGGCCGGACGAGTCGCAGACCCCGCGGAAGGCGGCGGCGCGGGTCGTCCGGCTGGGGAAGCTCGACGGCGCGGCGGCGGCCGCGGCGCATCGGGTGGCGGGGGCGGTGGAGCAGGTGCTGTACGCGCCCGAGCCCCGCGCTGCCACGGGCCTGTCCGAGGATGTGCTGACCGTACGGGCGGGGCTGCGCGCCGCCACCGGTCGCACGGGACGGCTGCGGGCGACGATCGCGCCGCGTTCGGCCGTTCGGGTGGTCTGGGCGGTCTCGGAGCGCCGCGCGGCGCTCACCGCGCGGTGGGCCGGCCGTCCGATCCGCGACCGCCTGCCCGTCCGCCTGCGCCGCCCGTCCCGCCAGGAGGGCTGACACCACGCCCGCCCCGCCCCGTCCCGTCTCTGTCCCGCGCCTGCCGCGCGGGGCGGGGCGGCTTCGTCGGCCCGCCGTCAGGGACCGGTTTCGGGGCGGCCGGCGCCGTGGCACAGGGGCCCGGTCGGGCAGCCGCCCGTCGCGGCGCCGATTTCGGGCAGGCCGTCCGCGTGCGTGGGACCGTGCCCGGTGGCGGCCCGGTCGGCGGCCCGGTCGGCGGCCCGGTCGGTGGCCCGCACTTGGTGGCCCGCCCCGCGAGGGGCCGGTTCCGGGGCGGCCGGTTCGTCGCGGGGTGCCCCGGGACCGGTCCGGGGGCGGGACCACACACGGGCCGGGCCCGGTGGCCCGTTCGTCACGGCGCGCGCATCGGCGCCGGTACCGCGGCCGCTCCCCCCGGCACCGTAACCGTTCCCGGTGGTCAGGCTCTCGTGGTGGCCTGCTCCATCCGGGTGGGCCTGCCCCTGCCCCTCTTCGGGACGGGTTCCGGAGGGGTTCGGGGCGGACATGCGTGTGGGGGGGGGGGGACGGGCGGCCCCCCCCCCCCAACAGCTGCACCCAAGAAATCGCGAGGGCACGGACCCCCGGCCGGCACACGGCGGGGC
>NZ_JBHXRD010000035.1:76878-82844 GCF_042717325.1 Streptomyces sp. NPDC058637
GCGACCGCCCCTCACGCATGAGGTCCAGCATCAAGTTCTCGGTGCACGCGACCGCGTGCCGGCACCGGGCGGGACTGCCCCGCACCGACCGGGGAACGGTGCGTTCACTGGCCCTGTTCGTCGCGGCGGCGCTGCCACCGCTGCTCGATCCGGTTCATCATCGACCGGCGTTCCCTGGGGTGTCGGCGTTCGCCTCCGCCCCCGCTCCCTGCCGGTTGCTGCTGCTCACCGGGCTTGGGCGCTTTGCGCCACCCGGTGACCGCGAGCACGGCACAGCCCAGCATGACGAGGAATCCCACCACGCTGATCCAGATCTCCTGGGCGACCATTCCGGCCATGAGGAGCGCGATACCCACCAGAAAACCGGCCACCGCCTGGTAGACCCGTCGCCGGGTGTACCTGCGCAGCCCGCTTCCCTCAAGCGCTGTAGCGAACTTGGGATCTTCGGCGTACAGCGCTCGCTCCATCTGCTCGAGCATTCGCTGCTCGTGCTCCGAGAGCGGCACGGAGTCCTCCTCGTCGTCGGCCGCGGGGGGCGACCGGTATGCGGCCCTTCCAGGATAGGCAGGGATTCGCCCCCGTGAAACCCGCCCTCTAGCCATAGCCAGTCCGGACCGCCATTTCGGCTCGGCTGCTGAGGCGTAGATTCCCCGACCTCCGATCCGTCATGCCGGATGGTGTCACCCGATCATACGGGGCTCGCGCGCCGATCGGGTGTTCCGGGCGGTACTCCGTCTGCGGCTGCGCTGCTGATCAGCCGTGCTCCGGCCGCCCGCGGCGGTGGCTCAGGCGCGCTTCTCGCCCAGAACGTGCAGCTGGGTCGCCACCGAGTGGAAGGCCGGCAGTTCCGCTACGGCCGCCTCCAGTCGGAGGAGTGCCTCCGTGGCACCGGGCTCGGTGTCCACCAGAACACCCGGCACGAGGTCCGCGAAGACCCGTACGCCGTGGACCGCGCCGACCTCGATGCCCGCGGCGGTGACCAGCTCGGTCAGCTGCTCGGCGGTGAACCTGCGGGGCACGGGGTCGCCCTCGCCCCAGCGTCCGGCCGGGTCTGTCAGCGCCTGCCGGGCCTCGGTGAAGTGGCCGGCGAGCGCCCGGGCCAGGACCGCGCCGCCGAGCCCGGCACCGAGCAGGCTGAGTGCGCCGGACGGGCGGAGCGCGTCGACCGCGTTCCGTACGCCCTCGGCGGGGTCGTCCACGTACTCCAGGACGCCGTGGCACAGGACCGCGTCGTAGCCGGCGCGGTCCACGACCTCGAACAGGCCCAGGATGTCGCCCTGGACCCCGCGGACCCGGTCGGCGACCTCGGCCTCGGCGGCACGGCGCTCCAGGGCGAACAGGGCGTTGGGGCTGGGGTCGACCACGGTGACCCGGTGGCCGAGCCGGGCGACGGGCACCGCGAAGTTCCCGGTGCCACCACCGGTGTCCAGCACGTCCAGGGTGTCCCTGCCGGTCGCCTTGACCCGGCGGTCGAGAGCGTCCTTGAGGACCTCCCAGACCACAGCGGTACGGAGGGAGGCACGGGGGCGCAGCTGGTCCGACACGGCAGTTGACTCCTCGGCACGGTGCCGCCACGGACGGCGGAGCGTGAACAGTGCAGGTGATACGGGGTGGTGATACGGGTGCTCTCCACCCTATTGCCTCGCACCACCGTCCCGGTCCCCCCGCGTCGGGCCACGACACGGGGGGCCGGTCGCCCTGTCCCCTACCGGGGCCGGTCCCTCCGTGGCTGCGGCAGGACCGGCTGGAGCACCAGGAGTCGTTCGACCAGGCGCAGGAACATGGCCGCGTCCCGCAGCAGGTCATCGGCGTCGCGGCCGGTGGCCGCACCGGGTATGCCCGCCTCCGCACGGGCGCGGCGCGCGGCGCCGGAGGCGAACAGGGCGCTCCACTCGGTGAGTTCTGGCGCTGTCTCCGGGAGGACTTCCCACGCGCTGCGGATCCTCTCCCGGCGGCGCCTGCTGGTTTCGGGCCGGCCACGGGCGGCGAGCACGGCCGCCGCGGTGCGCAGTGCGGCCAGGTGAGCGGTGGCGTACCGCTCGTTGGGCACGTCGAGTACGGCGGCCTCGTCAAGGCCGGTGCGGGCCTGGGCGAGCAGATCGAGAGCGGCGGGCGGCGCCGTGGTGCGGCGCGGTACGGGGTGGACGTCGGTTGCCGGACCGGTCAGTGAGGGGGCAGGGCTGCCTGCGCGGCGCCGCGGGGCGGCGGCTGCGGACGAGCTGGCCATGACGAACCTCCTGTCGTCGTGTGACGGCTCCGTGGCCGTATGCATCCATCGTGACGGACACCACTGACAATCCCTCAGAAATACCCTCTGACCAGGCGTTCTTCCCACACGGCCACACGGGGAGGCCGGGTGTTTCACATCGGGCGCGAGTTCGGGTATTTTTTTGCACTGACTGGTCAGTGCAAAGGACCCGGCAGTCGGACAGAGGGGTGGGGTCGTCGTGGACAACCCGCACGGGGCGGCGTTGAGCGCCGAGGACTTCGGACTGGAGGGGTCCCGCGGCTGGGCCTTCCGGGGCGTCGACTTCACCGCGGATCCCGGATCGCTGGTGGCGATCGAGGGGCCGTCCGGCTCGGGCCGCACCTGTCTGCTGCTCGCGCTCACCGGCCGGATGCGTCCCACCCGGGGCCACGCGGAGGTCGGCGGGCACCGCGTGCCCGGCGAGCTCGCCGCCGTCCGCGGAATCAGCGCGCTGGGACCGGTCCCCGGTGTCAACGAGCTCGATCCGGCCTTCACGGTCGCGGAGCACCTGCGGGAACGGGCCCTGCTGCGGCGCCGCTTCGACGGTTCGGTGCGCTCCCTGCTGCGCCCGCGCGCCGAACGGACGGCCACCGCGCGGGCGGTGATCGACACCGCCCTGGACGCCGCGGGGCTGGACCCCGTCACCCTGCCCAAGGCCGAACGGACCTCCGTACGGGACCTGGAGCGCGTCGAGTCCCTGCGGCTCTCCGTGGCCCTCGCGCTGATGGGCCGTCCGCGGCTGCTCGCCGTGGACGACACCGACCTCAAGCTCTCCGGCGCGGACCGTGCCGAGGCCTGGAAGCTGCTGCGGGGTCTCGCGGACGACGGGACGACGGTGCTCGCCGTGTGCAGCGAGGCCCCCGGGGACGCGCTCACCGTACGCACCGGGCCGCCGGTGAAGGACGGGACGGACGCCACCGCGGCGGACGACGACACGACCGAGGAGGAGACGGCCGATGCGATCGCCGAGACTGGCCGCGCTTGAGCTCAGGCGGTTCGGCAGGGGGCGGATGCCGCGTGCCGCGCTGGTGGCGCTCCTGCTGCTGCCCCTGCTGTACGGCGCCCTGTACCTCTGGTCGTTCTGGGATCCGTACGGGCGGCTCGACAGGATCCCCGTGGCGCTCGTCAACGAGGACGAGGGCGCGAGCTCCGAGGGCGAGCGCCTCGCGGCGGGTGACGACATCACCGGCCGGCTGCTCGACTCCAAGGTCTTCGACTGGCACGAGGTCGGTCCCGCCGAGGCCGAGAGGGGTGTCGAGGACGGGACGTACTACCTCTCGCTGACCATGCCCGCCGATTTCAGCGAACGGATCGCGTCCAGCGCGGGTGACTCCCCCGAGACCGGCGCCCTCCAGGTCCGCACGAACGACGCGAACAACTACATCGTCGGACAGATCTCGCGGACGGTGTTCGCCGAGGTCCGCAGCGCCGCCTCGACGAAGGCCTCACGCGGCTTCCTCGACCGGATATTCATCAACTTCTCCGGCCTGCACGACGCGACGGCCGAGGCCGCCGCGGGCGCCGACGACCTCAGGAACGGTGTCACCAAGGCGAAGAAGGGGTCCAAGGACCTCGTGGACGGGCTCAAGGAGGCCGAGTCGGGCAGCGGCACGCTCTCCAGCGGGATCATCAGGCTCGACAAGGGTGCGAGCGACCTGGAGACGGGGTCGCGGCAGGTCGCCGACGGCACCCGGGCTCTCGCCGACAAGGTCGGCGGGGCCGCCGCCGACGTACGCCCGTTCCTGAAGGACAACGGCAAGGCGATCGGGGACACCGCCCGGCTGGTCTCCGACTCCTCGAAGGCCGTACGGGACAACCTCGACCTGCTGGTCGAGACGGCGCCCACCGCCTCCGCCGCCGCCCACACGGCCTCCGACGACCTGGCGGAGGTCCATCGCGTCCGCTGCGAGGAACAGCCACTGCCGGACCCCGGGGTCTGCCCCCAGCTGAAGCGCGCCATGACCGCGGCGGCCGATGTCGCGAAGGTCGCCGACGACGTGAACGCGCTGGTCACCGAGCAGAACGGCGACCTGACGAAGCTGCGCACCCAGCTGACGACCCTGCGGAAGCAGGCCGACGCCCTCGCGAAGCGCTCACCGGACCTGGACACGGACCTGGAGTCCGCCGTCGCGAAGATCAACGCGCTCAACACCGGTGCCCACAAGGTCGCCAAGGGCGCCGACACGCTCCACACCGGACTGGGCACCGCGAAGACCGGCGCCGGGAACCTGGACACGGGACTCGGGAAGCTCAGGAAGGGCGCCAAGAGCCTCGACAGCGGGCTGTTCCGGCTCGGCGACGGCTCCGCGACGCTCGCACAGGGACTGAACGACGGCGTCGGCAAGATCCCCGACTACGACGAGAAGGCCCGCGACGACCGGACCGGTGTCATGGCCGACCCCGTGCGACTGGCCTCCTCGTCGCTGCACGCGGCACCCAACTACGGCACGGGTTTCGCCCCGTACTTCATCCCGCTCTCGCTCTGGGTCGGCGCGATGGTCGCGTACATGCTGATCCAGCCGCTCAACCGGCGGGCCCTCGCGGCCGGGGCACCGGCCTGGCGCATCGCCTTCGCGGGCTGGCTGCCGGTCGCCGCCATCGGCCTGCTCCAGGTCGTCGCCCTGATGTCCGTGCTGCACTGGCGGCTCGGCCTCCAGATGACGCACGCGGCGGGCACGATCGGCTTCCTCGCCCTGGTGACCTGCTGTTTCGCCGCGATCGTACAGTGGCTGAACGCCCGCTTCGGCGCGGCTGGACGCATCCTCGTCCTCGCGGTGCTGATGCTCCAGCTGACCTCGGCCGGGGGCACCTACCCGGTGCAGACCAGCCCGGGATTCTTCGGCGCGATCCATCCCTTCCTGCCCATGACGTACGTCGTGGACGGACTGCGCCGACTGATCACGGGCGGCGGCCTCGGGCCGGTCTGGCAGGCCTGTGCCGTCCTGGCGGCCTTCACCGCGGGCGCCCTGGCGCTGACCGCGCTGTCCGCCCGCCGCAAGCAGGTGTGGACCCTGGACCGGCTGCACCCGGAGCTCAGTCTGTGAGCGCGCCCGGACCTGTGAGAATCGTCGGCATGGACAGCAGTAGCACCACGCGCCGCCAGGCCACCCGGCAGAAGCTCTACGAGGCGGCGGTGACCCTCATCGCCGAGAAGGGCTTCTCCGCGACCACCGTGGACGAGATCGCCGAGCGTGCCGGAGTGGCCAAGGGCACGGTCTACTACAACTTCAGGAGCAAGACCGAACTCTTCGAGGAGTTGCTGCGGCACGGCGTCGGACTGCTCACCGCTTCGCTCCGTTCCGCCGTGGAGGAGACCGACGGGCGCGACGGCACCCGGGTGGAGGCCCTGGACGCGATGATCAGGGCCGGTCTCGGCTTCATCGACCGCTACCCGGCCTTCACCCAGCTGTACGTCGCCGAGCTCTGGCGCACCAACCGCGCATGGCAGTCCACCCTCCTGGTGCTGCGCCAGGAGGCCGTCGCCGTGGTCGAGGAAGTCCTCCGGGACGGCGTCGCCGACGGAGAGCTCAGCGAGGAGATCGACATCCAGCTGACGGCCGCCGCGCTCGTCGGGATGGTGCTGGTGGCGGCCCTCGACTGGCAGGCCTTCCAGCCGGAGCGGACCATCGACGACGTCCACTCGGCCCTGTCCCTGCTGCTGCACGGGCGGGTCAGCGGGCGCTGAGGAACACACGAAGACGCCGGGCCGGTGGAATTC
>NZ_JBHXRD010000036.1:0-81502 GCF_042717325.1 Streptomyces sp. NPDC058637
TATTTGTTTATAAGCCACAGGCGCCCCACGGGCGGGGTGGAGCGATGGGACGACGATCGCTCCACCGCGACGGTGGAGCGATGGCGATGTAGCGCAGCGGCTGTTCGGTGGGCAGGGGGATCAACTCGCCCGACGGGGTGCGCTCCGCCTTCCACTTCGACAGGTCGACGCAGTCCTCGACCGTGGCGGTCGGGATCTTGGCCTCCAGGTCCACGGCGGTCACCGTGGTGTCGTCGTGGGCCAGGTCGCCGCGCACGACGGTCTGAACCCCAGATCTCGAATGTCCGTCAAAGCGGATCAAGCCCACCGGCTGGTGCCACCCCCGGAGAGCGATCCCCGGGCGTCCCGAACACAAGACGATCCGTGTTCTGGCAGACCCCACACCCGCCGGAGACGCCGACAGTCCGCCACGGGCGGGGCACGGGGAGCCCGCCAACCCCCTCCCCGTCGCACGGGCCTTTGCTCGGCAAGCCACTCTCATCCGGCCGGGAGTGCGAGTCAGCGCACCGCCAAGCGAGCGCATTGTGACGCCTGTTCGTATCAACCAGCGTGTCCCGGCCGGTTGAGGAAACCGGGCACTGGTGAAGTTCACTGCGTCCCTAACCTCCGCTTCCTGGAAGGAAAAGCATGCCGTCTTTCCGTAAGACCTTCGCGGCCGTTGCTCTGGCCGCTGCCGCGCTGATGACCGGCCCCGGAATCGCCTCGGCCAACGACTACTCCGAGCTTGGCCAGGAGCCGACGCTCTACGCGCAGTGCAACGACTTCACCACGCAGCTCGGCGCGGTGAACTTCAACCAGGGCCCCGTCTGTGTCGACTTCGGTTCCTCCTACGAGCAGGAGGGGCACAACAACGGCGGCGGGATGAACTTCTCCTGCAACGCGGCCGTCACGCAGTACGGCCTGGTGAACTTCAACCAGGGCCCGGTCTGCGTCAAGTTCTAACTCACGCACCGACGAGCTTGCTGCCTCGGGCGCGACCAGAGGACGGCCGCCCGCGTGCGGCCGGGAGGGGCCGGCACTCACCGCTCATGCCGTTGCGGCCCATCCCACAAGACAGCACCCGCTGAAAAGCGGACACGTGCCGGGCCCGGACCTCGCGTGGAGGGCCGCGCCCGGCACCGTGTTTCCGGGAGTTCCTCGCACACCCCTGCGCATACGCACGTCCCGGCACGCGTGCCACGGCAGATGGGTGACATCCGTACGGCTCGCCCCGCGCACGGCGCCGGTTCGCCGGGTGGCCACGTGAGGAGGAGCACCGTCACCAGCGCGAGCGCCCGCCCCCGGCCCCCAGCAGGGCCGCCCGAGGCAACGACCATGCCAGCGTCCAGCGCCCACCGAATCGGCGCTATCAGTCCATCCAGTTCATCAGCGCGCAGGTCGTCCTTGTACGGCTGCCCAACGATGGTCGAGACCTCGACGCGCATGGCGCGGGCAAAGCAGGCGACGGAGTGCGGGGTGGACTCCAACCTGCCCTGTTCGATCTTGGTCAGCGTGTTGTACGGGACTCCGGAGAGGTCGGCCAGGGCTTGCTGTGTGAGGTGGCGTTCTCGGCGTAGACGCGCAATTCGCACACCGGTGTGGTCTTGAGGCAGAGCGTGCATAATTGTCTCCTGTTCTGCTCGACAACAGAACGGTGCCCCGCGATCGGCTTCGTGGGGCACGGACGACCCCGCTCCCCAGGGAGCGGGATTCTTCGCTGATTGGCTGTCAAACTGCCGACTGGGGAATGTGCAAGAGCACCCCACCGGAGCGGATTGAAACTGGCACCTTGTCCCTGCGACGAGCGTATCTACGGGCTGGTGCCTGGCCACCGTGCTGAACGGGCTGCGGCTTGTGCTCCGTCGGACCTACGATGGCTGTTCGTCCTGTTCCGGGAGGCACCCGTGGCACCGCACCGCCCCGACTATCCCCCGAAGACTCCGCCGCCACCGAAGAAGCCAGTCGAAGCTCCCCGCCCAGACCCGACGCCCCCGATGACTCCATCGCCACCGACGAATGCCGTGGAACTCTCACGTCCGAGGTCGGAGGATGGACAGGGCGCGGCGAGCCCGGTAGCCATCCGCGGCCGCCGCTCCCGCAACTGGCCCTATGAGGCCAGTGCAACGGTCGCCGGCCGCGCGGGGCGCGTGGCAGAAGACGCCGTGACCCGGTGGGGATACAAGGTCACGGGGCATCAGGTTCAGGCGGTGGTGGAGTTGCTGTTCCGCGCGGCGGCGGAGGACGGGGGCCGACGGCTTTCCGTGCACCTGGCGGATGACGAGGACCGTAGCCAGGTCCTCGTGCTCGTGATCAGCCACCGGCAGGACATGCCGGTGGGCGACGACGACCAGGTCCTGAGGGAAGCGCAGCATATGCGGACGCTGGCCTCTCTCGGGCCGCGCGATGTGGGTGTCGAGACCACGAGCGAGGGTCGGCGATGGTGGGCCGGGCTCGATCTTCCTCGTCCTGGTGTCCCATGTTCACTGGGCAACACGCCAGCTCGGGCGATCTCCCGGGGGCCTCGGAAGTTGGAACGGCCCCCCGTCAGCAACTGATCCCCGCCTGCTATAGCGCATCCACTCCGGTACAGCCCGGCACCGGCGACGGCATCGCTCATTTCTTCACCCACCCCTGAACACCCCGAACCCTGCCGGCCCCTCTGGGGTCGCACGCGATGGACCTCATCATGCAAGGCCCCTCCTACCGCACCCAGCGGCCCATCCTGGTGCGCGCACCAGGACACCACGACCTGCCCGTCCCGCCGCTGCCCGACCCGCGCGACACCATCCCCGCGGGCGCGGCCGCGCGCCAGGCGTGGCTGCACCAGGCATGGGCCGTCAAGGACCTCGCCGAGGCGGTACGTCACGCCTCCCTCAGCCTCGGCGGCTCGATCGACGCCCTGGCCGGCGCCCCGGACACCACCGGCGACGACGGGGCTGTCCTGCGGGTGGCGAAGTCGCTGTGCGGCTACGCGCTGCGCGCCGCCATGAGGCCGACACCGTTCCGCCTGCTCGCGGGCATCACCGAGGGCCGCTTCGCCGACCGGGCGCGAGCGGACTGGGGCACCGGACACACGGTGGTCGCCTCCGCCGGGGCACAGTGGCTCCCCGACATCGTCGACCGGCTCGAAGCCGACAACCGGTAGGTTCCACAACTTCGACGCGGGACCCGCGGCAGGCAGAGCGCCGAGGACGCCCTGGTGATCGCCCCCGCAGCCCGCCGCCAGGGTGTAGCACATCCCAGCAGGAAGCCCGCGGGTTCCCAGTTTCTCGGCGTACCAAGGCAGCGAACCTGGTCGCCGGATCGCCCTGAAGGAGAGGTCCGGAGCGGGTTGGCCTCGGGGGAAGATCGGAGCGGCCGGGTGCCCGACCGCCCTGGGGACGCGTTCGCCCACTGCGGGCGATCTTCAAGATTCTGCACCTGCGCCAGTTCGTCTCCAGGACCGGATACCGCCGCGTGCTTGGTAAGCAGCTCAACATCACCGGGGCCTGCCACCGCCTGGCCCGGAAGATCTTCTTCGGGCAGCGCGGCGAACTGCGCCGGCACTGGTGTGGAGGACCACACGGTCGCCGGGGCTGAGCTGCGTGTGGCACAGGGTGGCTTCCAGGCCCAGATCGGTGCCGAGCGGCGGGCCGGGTGAGCACGGTGGCAGAGGTGACCACCGGCCGTGGCCTGCGGGGCAGACAGGGGGACGACGCGGGCGCGCGGCGACCGGAACGCCCCCCACTCCCGATGTCTGTCACTGGTTCGATTGCTGTGCCCGCCCTGCCCTTCCGGCACTGTTTCAGTAAATGCATATACCTCGCCCCCGAGGCCGGAAATGGCCCGCCGCAGGTCGCGATGATCACGGTAAGGGTCCGCCGCAGTAAGTCCGGTAAGTACTGCGGCGGCAAGCTGCGTCGGAGCCACGGACCGTTGACCAGGGGTTCCTGCTCGCTAGCGCCTTTTCCGCCGCACTCTTACTGAGGACAACGATGAGTTCGCACCTTGCGTGGGCGCGCGGCCGTGGTCGTCGGCCGACCGCTGATGCTCAGTCCTGCGTGGAGATACAGAAGGGGTGGCCTGCGGGGTCCAGCAGGACCCTCCGCTGATCGGGGTGCGGTTGGACAGGGGGTTCCATGGCGCCCAGTGCCAGCATCCGTGTGTGGGCGGCGTCCAGATCGTCGACGCCCATTTCCATGTGAGCCTGCTTGCCCTGGGACGGGTCCGGCCAGGTCGGACGCCGGTAGTCGGCCACCCGGATGAAGCCCAGTCCAGGTGAACCCTCCCGGCCGAGCAAGATGAAGTCGTCGCTGGAGTAGACGACGGGCAAGCCGAGCGCGGCGCCGTAGAAGCGGGCCAGCTCGGCGGGGTCCGGGCAATCGAAGTCGACAGACAGCAAGCGGATCGCGGGTCCAGATTTGGGTTCGGTACTCATGGGCGGAACGCTATGACGGGACCAGGACAGTTCCGGTCCTGGTCATGGGGAACACTTCGGGATGTGATCAGCACCTCCGCCCGCCTGCTGCGACTGGTCTCGCTGCTGTCCACTCGACCGACGTGGACCTGCCGCGAGCTGGCCGAACGAATGGCGGTCACCGACCGCACGGTCCGGCGAGACATCGTCCGGCTGCGGGAACTCGGCTACGGCATCGAATCCGACCCCGGGCCCTGGGGCGGCTACCGCCTCAGCGGTGGTACCCGGGTGCCACCGCTGATCCTCGACGACGAAGAGGCGCTTGCCGTGGCCGTCGCGCTGCGAGAGGCCGCGCTCAGCGGCGTCCTGGGCAGCGACCAGGCCGCGCTGTCGGCGCTGGTGAAACTTCGGCAGGTCCTACCGCCCCGGATCGCGGACCGGCTGGGGGAGATGAACGTGATCTTCGAACACACTCCCAGGCCCGAGGGACGTCAGATCTCGCCCGGCGTGCTGCTGGAACTGGCCACCGCCTGCCGTCGTGGCGAGCGCGCCCGTCTTTCGTACCGCGACCATGCGGGGAAGGCCACTGCTCGGGACATCGACCCCTACCGCCTGGTACACACAGGCCACCGGTGGTACTTCGTCGCCCGGGACGTGGCCCGGGACCAGTGGCGGACATTCCGGGCCGACCGGGTGGTACAGGTACAGCCGACCGGACATACCGTCGAACTTGTCGACCCGCCCGACCCGGCGCTCCTCGTCTCTCGAGCCATCGCGGGTGTCGTGTACCCGCTCTACGTCACAGTCCGGCTAGCGCACCCCATGGACCAAGCGCTACGGCTGGTCCCGCCCACGATCGGCACTCATGACCCGGACGGCCCCGATGCCACCATCGTCGAAATCGGCGGCAACGACGCCGACCAGCTCGTCACATACCTCCTCAGCCTGGGTACCACGCTACGGATCCTGTCACCGGACCACGTACGGGAGGCGCTGCTGCGCCGTACCCAAGACCTGTTCGAGGACAACGGGGGCAATCAGCCCCGGTAGCGGGCGTTGCGCCGGGTATGAGACCTCAGCCGCTACTGGTGTCAGAGGGTCACTCAGCTCCTTCGGACGGATGCGATCAGCGGGTGCCTTCAGGACCGGCCCGGACGGCGGGTCCGCGATGGCCAACCTACATACGCTTCAGGGCGGGAGAGGCTGTGGCGTCGCGCAGGGGCCGCTTGCGGTGCGGGCCTCGAAGGAGACGTTCTCACCCGCGTTGACCGCCGTGAACAGTTCGAGTTTGGAGGCGTACAGCATGTCGTAGTCCTGCTCGTCGTGGTCGAAGAGCGGGAACCGCACGACGGTGAACTTCGCCGAGGCGACCGGTCCGCGCAGTCCGGCATTCGCCATGACGGAGCGCAGGACGCCCAGGAGGGCGGCCTGACCGAAGTGCATGGCCCAGTTGACCGGCAGAGGCTGCCTTCCGGGATGTTCGGGCATACCGGTCGGGCGCTGCAGCACCCGCGCGGGCACATGGGAGTCGGGCCGACCAGTGACGGCTTGCTCGAGTTTTTCGCCGGATCTCGCCGAGCTTGCCGATCGCCCAGTCCGCCGCCGTATTTGCATGCAGCACTTCGTCCACCACGTCCAGCAATCGGAGGCCGAGGGCCTCCACCAGCGGTACTACGTAATCCACTTGCTTGTAGCGGTCGCCACCCGCGGCCTGGCCGCAGGCCCCGGCACGGGCATCCCCGACCTCGAAAACGCGCTGGGCCTGGTCCGCGGCAAGCCTGTCGAAGGCCGGGACTACCCGTGGGCCGACTCCATCCAGCAGGAAGTCATCGCCCGCGTCGTCGACGTCACGCACACCCTCGCCGCCTGGCTCACCGAAGGCGACAACCCCGACATGGACGCGGCCCGGCACGCGGTGCTGCGCGGCCTGGACGTCGACGAGACCTCCGAAGTCCTCTACCGGGACTGGCTGCACATCGAATGGGCCACCGGCAACAACCTCGGGGTCCGCAAGGTCATCGCCCGGCTCCAGCAGGTCGCCCGGCTCTTCGACATCTCCCTCGAACCCCTCACCGAACAGACCATGTCCCTGGTCCTATCCGACTCACACCAGCAGGTACCAGTGCGCTGACCAGCAGTTCCTGACCTCAATCAGGAGACGGCGACCAGGTACGCGGCTGCTGTCAGCCGCCCGGCGCACACACGAATCATCATCGACGATGGGTGTCGCTCTGACCAGGGATTTGTTGATCAAGCTCCGAGTCTGAAGTTGTCCTGGTAGCGGGCTTGGGTGGACGCGCCGGTGTTCCTGCTCCGTGGTAGGCGAAGTAGTCGTCGAGGTCGCCGTTGCTGTGCAGGGCGCGGAGTTTGCGTACGGTCTCGGCGCCGGCCAGGTCCCATCTTGATCCAGTGATATCGAGACGGTCACCGACGAGATGTCTGCACGCCCCCTCGATGATCCCCGTCGCGATCGGCCAGCCCTTGGTCAGTGCGGTGTCGTAGGCAAGGAACTCGCATTTCCGAACCGGCCCCCTGGGCCAAAAGCCGGTGTTCACGACGGGTACATCTCGGTCTCAAGCGCCGAATCGCGCCGTGTGCCCTCCCACCGCCATGGTCGGCCGGGCCCGTACCCCGCCTCATTCCCCGGGCGCGACAGCGACGGCAGAGCCCCGCTGTGCGCGGTCGCGGTCGCGGGAGTACATGCGGCTGGGGGACGGGAAACCATCGCGTCGGGCGAGCACGGCCGTCAGCACGGCGGCGGCGAGCAGGGCGGAGGCCGTCCATGGCAGTGCTCCCGAGCCGGCGCCGTCCAGGACGGCACCGCCGAGCAGGGAGCCGCCGGCCATGCCGATGTTCCAGCCGGTGACCCAGAGGGAGTTGGCGGTGTCGGGATCGAGCGGGGCAGCCTTGACCCCCGCGGTCTGTGTCAGCGTCGGAATGCCGCCGTGTGTCACGCCCCAGAACACCGCACCGAGCACCACGGCCACGGTGCTGTGCCCGACCGCGCCGAATACCGCCAGGCATCCGGCGGCTAGAGCCAGCAGGCCGATCGTGGCGACGCGCAGCCGACGGTCCGCGGTGGCTCCGGCGATCAAGACACCCCCCATGGAGCCGAGGCCGAACAGGAACAGCACGGTGCCGGTGCCGACCCCCATCCCTGCCTGTTCCACGAAGGGGGCGATGTAGGTGTAGAGCACGTAGAAGCCGAGGACCATCAGGAGCGACGCGATGTTGATGGCGGGGATGCCGGGCGTACGGATGGTGCGCATCAGCCCCGTGCCGCGGCTTGCCGCCTCGCCGGGCAGCTGCGGCAGACGCCACAGCGCGGCGGCGGCCAAGGCCACAGCCAGTACGGTGAGCAGCCCGAAGGTGGCGCGCCAGCCGATGAGTCCGCCGAGCGCGGTGCCGGCCGGGATGCCGAGCGACAGCCCGACCGTCATGCCGGCCAGCGCGGTGGCGATCGCCTTGCCGCTGCGCTGCGGGGCCAGCCGAGCGGCGTATGCCGGAATCATGGCCCACAGCAGGCCGGCAAAGACCCCGGAGACGACCCGCGCGGCAAGTGTCAGGGCGAAGCCGGTGGATATCGCTGTCACGACGTTGGTGGCGGCGAAGCCGAGAAGGAGCGCCAGCAACAGGGTGCGGCGGGGCAGGATTAGGGTCCAGGCGGTCATCGGAATCGCGGTGAGAGCCGCGGCCAGTGCGTAGACGGTGATCAGCAGCCCCGCACGTGCCTCGGTGACGCGCAGGTCGGCGCTCATCGCGGGCAGCAGTCCTGCCGGCAGAGCCTCGGTGAGGATGGTGACGAACGCGGAGCCGGCGAGCACCAGCAGCCCGCTCAGGGGCCAGTTCGCATTGGTGGAAGGGGGATTCTCGGCAAGCGGGAAGTGAGTGGCAGAGCTCATGCCCGGAGGCTAGAACCCTCACGTCTACGTCAGAGTCAAATCTCGGTTCCGGCTACCCCGGCTCATGCGTCCTCCGTCGCGCGGGCGGCCTTCCGGGCGGCCCGCAGATAGGCGTCGACGGCGTTGCGATTACGGGTCAGGCATCGGATGCGGCTGTCGAGGTGCTCACGCTCGGCGGCCACCTGGTCGAGCATCTGCGCGCAGGGGACCGGCGGCAGCAGATCCGACGGGCCGTCCAGGTACGGCAGGATGTCGCGGATGATCCGGGTGGGCAGCCCGCACTCGATCAGACCGCGGATCTGCCGTACCACCTCGTCGGCGCCGTCGCAGAAGTCGCGATAGCCGTTGCTGCTACGGGTGGGACGGATCAGCTTCTCCTCCTCGTAGTAGCGCAGTGCGCGCACGCTGACGCCGGTCATCCGCGAGAGCTCGCCGATCTTCATGTGCTCCACCTCACGCCATTTCCGATTGACCCTCACGTACACGTGAGGGTTTTACGTTACTGCACCTCAGCCCTCGAGAGGAAAGGCTCACCCGCATGTCCGACCCGAGCACGACCGACCGCATCGACCCCCAGATCCACCAGGGTCTGCGGATCTGCACACGCTGACCGGACCTGGCGGTCTCATCAACTTCGACATCCCGCGCCAGCGTGAGCTGTACGGGGAGATGAACCGGGCGGCACTTGCGGCGCTGCGGCCCAATGACCGGGTGCGGTACGAAGACCTCACCGTGCCCGGACCGGCCGGCGGCCCGGAGGTGAACATACGGATCCACCGCCCCGCAGACAGCACGGAAACCGGCACCCTCCCGGGCACCCTGTACTCCACGGCGGCGGCATGATCACCGGCAGCGTCCTGACCGACCACCGGCAGGTGCTGCCCCTCGTCGAGGCGGTCGACGCGGTCGTCGTCTCCGTCGAATACCGCCTGGCGCCCGTACACCCCGACCCCGCCCCCGTCGAGGACCGCTACGCCGCACTGCTGTGGATGGCCCGCAATGCCTCCGCGCTCGGCATCGACCCCGGCAGGCTGGCCCTCTACGGCGGCAGCGCGGGCGGCGGCCTGGCCGTCGGCGTCGCCCTGCTCGCCCGCGACCGCAGGCACCCTCACCTGGCCTTCCAGATGCTGCCCTACCCGATGCTCGACGACCGCAACACGACACCGTCCAGCCACGAGATCACCGACATCGGCATCTGGGACCGCGCCGCCAACCTCCAGGGCTGGCAGTCCCTCCTGGGCGACAGGCTCGGCACCGACCACGTCAGCCCCTACGCCGCCCCCGCCCGGGCCGATGACCTCAGCGGACTGCCGCCCACGTACCTATACGTCGGCGGCCTCGGCCTCTTCCGCGACGAAGACCTCAACTACGCCAACCGGCTCATGCAGGCCGGCGTCCCCGTCGAACTCCACGCCTGCCCAGGGGGCATCCACGCCGGCGAACTACTCGCCCCCGACGCCGAACTCAGCACCCGCAACACCAACTACCGCATGACCGCACTCAACCGGGCCCTGCACCCCTCCCGCACCCCGGACGGACCTCAATAACCACCAATACGGGCCGCGTCGCGCTTCCTGTGGGCGCTCCGCTGTCCCGCAACGTACGCACTCCAGGCCCTCCGGCCACACCCACGTCGACCGCCACCCCCGGCGCTCGCCGGACGGCCACCGCATCGGCGGCCCTCCTCCTGCCGGGTCTCGCGGGCCGCCCGCAGGTCCAGCGGTGGGCCGTGCTGCCCTCCGGCCAGCGGGTGGACACACACGGCAACCAGTCCGACTACCTGGCTGCGCAAGTAAGCGCCGACCGGAAGGATGCTGCCAGTCGGCAGTGTGCAGCGCCTTGTCCGTCTGGATCGCCGCGAGCTCGGCCTTCATCGCTACGGCCGGCCTGGGACAGGTACGACTCGTAGAAGCCCAGTTGCACATCGACAGCGGTGCGGTCGTGCTCGATCACCCAGTCGCTCGACGTGGCCAGCATCGCGGTCCCACCCTCGGTGCTGTGCGGGAAACCGACCGGACCGGCCGCAGTCGGCGCAGACCGTGGTGTGCAGCGGATAGGCCCGGTAGGCGATGTCCCGCGGCTGCTCGACCAACGGCACCAGGCCACGCTGCTCCCGGCACGGAGTACACGCGTACAGGCCCGCCCCGGGGCCGGATGTCTGCTCGATGACGTCGACCAGGGCGGCGGTTCCGGACGGTCCCTTGTGCCGGTGGCACCAGTCGGCGGAAACGAAGGCGGTGGCGCTCGTGTTTGTGGCCATGAGTGGACCGTAAGAGCGGTTGTGGTGGGCGGTCCTAACGATTGCGCGGGATTGCGGCAGCCCGGCCGAGGGCTGACCCGGGGCGCTCAAGACTGGGCCATCACGTGCCTCGCTCGGGCGATGATGCGGTGCGCCTGGGCGCCATGCACGGCGGCTTCGTTCAGGCCGTCCCACACCCGCCCGTACAGGATCAGGTCATCAGCCGAGTCGAATGACAACTCCGTGTTGATCGTCTCGACGACGCGCTCCTCGTCGAAGATCCAGAAACCGTGCTTCGGAGTGAGGGACAAGGGCGCGCCGAGCGGGACGATGCCGAACTCCACTGTGCTCATGCCGATCAGCCCGACGAGTCGGTCGAGCCGGCCGGCCATCACCTCCCGCGGGCATACCAGGGCGTGAAGGGCGCCTTCCCAGACGAGGACGCGGAAGAGTCTGCCCGCCTCGTACAGCACCTCCTGAAGGGCATGCGGGCGGCAACGGCCGTATCCGTGTCACGGGGCGAGCGCATCAGCGTGGCGTTCCGCACCAGGAGATGACGGGCATAGTCCGGCGTCTGGAACAGCCGGGATCACGGACGTCTCGTATCCGCGTACCGTCGAGGTCCGGCGGTACTCGACGACGTACCGGTCCTGCACGGGGCCGTGCCCCGCGGCCAGCTGGTCGACGCCAGTGCCGTTGGTGGGACTACAGCCCACGCAGACGTGCCTGCAGCTCCGCGGCGACGTCAGGGGAGCCGACGGCCGCCGCCCACGCTTGCAGGTCCTCGGGCGTGGCCGTCTGCCGGCCGTTCTGGAGCCGGGACACCTTCGACGGCTGGCAGCCGAGCCGCTCAGCGAAGTCTTTGCCGTTGAGCCCCGCCCTCTCGCGCAGTTCGTTCAGGCGCGCACCGAGGGCCCCCTGGCGCTCTGGAATTCGGTGCTCACACCGACACGTACCTGCGCCCACAGAGCGGCAGACGGCGCGGAAAGGGGCCAGGCCGCATCCCGGGCGCGGCAGGCGGCGAGAACGGTCGCAGGATCGTCGAGGAGCTCCACTCCGAGCGTGGTGTCGGTTGTCGTCCTGCCACCCCAGAAACGGCCTGGCGGTCCCGTGTGGGGCGGCGACCTGACACGTTCATTTCCCATGTGGTGAGTGCGCCCGGACCAGACGGTTCGGGCGTACCCAGACGATGAGCGGGGGTGCCGAAGATCAGGCGTACGAGTTCACGCTGACCGGGCGGGTTCCGGTGTAGGGCGTCCAGCCCTGCAGCGTGGCGGGCAGGCCCACGCGGGTGTTGCAGTTGATCACCTGGAAGTGCAGGTGGGGCGCGGTGGAGTTTCCGGTGCTTCCCGACCAGCCGACGACCCGCCCCTGGGGGACCCAGTCACCGGTGTTGTAGATGGCCTTGTTCAGGTGTGCGTAGTGGGTGCACTGGCCGTTCGAGTGCCGGATGATGACCTCGATGCCGTTGCCGGCGTACGGCGACCAGTCGGATATGAGGATCGTGCCGGCTTGTGCGGCCGACACCTCGTAGTTCGCCGGGAGCCCGATGTCCCAGGCGTACTCGTTGTAGGGACCGACGTGCGAGTACGTGCCTTCCGGGCCCTGCGTGATGGTGTACGCCTCGCCCGCCGGGTACGGCATCTCGTAGTAGTAATCCACGGCCGTGGCCGGGGAGGCTCCTGTCAGCGTGATTGCCGCCGCCGTCATCAGCGCACCGGCCATGACAACGATTCTGCGCAGAACTGTTCTCGCTGGACTCACGTACTTCTCCGTTCACGTAGTCCCGGGCGACCTGTCTCCGCGGTCACCGTCGGTGAAGAGATTGCAGGATCGGTCCTGACGGCCCGTCATGCAAGGGCACAAAAAGGGCCCTCAGAGTTCGTTATTGGTCTCGACCACTGGCTTCCGGACATTCCGGTCCAGGCCTCTGGCGCAGGCCGGCGCGCCGGGCAGCGGCAGGCGCAGTCAAAGCGCCAGGCAGGGTGCCACGCCCGACGAGGTGCCGCCGACGCGGCACCCTCGCTCATGCCGGGAAGGTCGCTGACGTGTCACCATCCCGAAGTGATAAATGAAAGTTGACGCGGACCTGACCGCGGAGGCGATTCCTCCAGAAATCCCGGACACCGGGCAGCGCCTCGTCGACGGTTGGGTTGGGCGGCCTGTGGGCTCGGTCTGCTGGATCGCGCCATGACACGTTGTTACGTACGCGCATGAGCGGATGCCCCTCGATCTCTGCCGCCTTCTCCACGAGCGGAGCGGATTCGGTCGGGTCGCCGGTACGCTCTGCTTGTCAGGTGAATCCTGACATCTGTAAAGTGCCCGTCAGGAAAGCCTGACAGGCGGGCTGGTGGTGAATGGAGAGTTGACATGCTCGCCGACGCAGCGGACCGCGACGGCCGGGCCTGCTCCTTCTGCGCCAAAGCCGAGGCAGAGGTGACCAAACTGATCGCCGGCCCCGGCGTGAACATCTGCACCGAGTGTGTCGATCTGGCCGCCTCGATCGTCGCTGAGCACCGCCCCGGGCAGACCGATCTGCGGATACCGATGCGGGGCGACCTCACCGATGCCGGGATGTTGCAACGGCTTCCCCGGATCGCGGCAATCGCCGATCAGGTTGAGTCCGATGTGCGCCTCTGGGTCGTGGAGTTGCGACGGCGCGGCGTGACCTGGGCCAGAATCGGTGAGGCGCTCGGCATCACCCGACAGTCGGCCTGGGAACGGTTCTCCGGGGAGGAGTGACCTTCCGACATCATCCACCTGCTGCATACGCAGGCGGATGCGGGGCCGGCGGCACCGGAGACCGGCGCGAAGCATGTGTCGGCGGCCTTCCGGGCGATGGCCGGTGCGACCACAGGCGAAACGTGTGCTCCAGGTCGAAGCGGCGGAGGAAAAACTGCCAGCAGCGATCCCTGTCCTCGGAGGTGGCCCCGGTCTTGGACCACCACAGCCAGACGGGCTTGTTCACCCCGCCGCTGGGCAGCTTCTCGACCACCAGGCGGACGACAGTGCCCTCGATGATGGGCAGTGGCCCGTCATAGTCGAGCCAGGCCGCCCGGCGGGTCAGACGCGGGTGCAGCCGGTCCCATGCCTGCGCGGTCGCCTTGCCGTAGAGGCGGGTGTCCATTGAGGTCACGGCCTGCTCGGTGCCCCAGGTGGCAGGGTCGCCGAAGGCGAACTCGCCGCCGTGCTTGGGCGGTCGGCCGCCCTTCGGATCGTAGACGCGCGGCGGTGTCGGGCGCCGCATCACGCGGTCCGAACGGAGACGGCCGAGGATCTGCACCGGCAGACCGTCCAGCAAGTGAGCGATGCGCGGTGCGTCGTAGCCGGCATCCAGAGCCACCAGGACCTCCGGGTCACCCGGCTGCGACTGCCCAGCGTCCACCAGTCGCTCGACGACCTCGCGGATCTGGACCGTGGTCACGGCGGCGACGTCCGCCCCAGGGCTCCAGGCGGACCGCGTCCAGCACCGCCGTCCACGAGGTGCGGCCGGTCTCCAGCGCGGCCACCACCGCGTACGGCCAGCCCGGGACCAACTGGAGCTTATCCTCGCCGCGGCCGAACGTGTGACAAAAGGCACCGTCAGCACAGGTGTTGGCATCCGGCCTCAGCCACAGCGAGATCCACAGCCAGCGCCAGCCGGCCGCCGCCCGTGGCAGCGGCACCTCGACCAGGGCTGCGGCCGCCCACCGTGACCCGTCGGCCGCCCGTAGGCGACAGCTGGTGCACGACGATCGGCGGATGCTGCATCCCCCCTGCCTGCACCGGGCCTGCGGGCAGCACCCCGAGCGCGGTGTCCGGCTGGTACACGTCGCACGCCTGCCCCGAGCCGTTGCCGAGCAGGCGCAGCGCCTCGTCCCGGCTCACGGCCCGCATGTGCTTGTCGACGATCCAGCACTCGCCCTGATCCACGGTGACGACCCTGATCCCGTACGCCCGTGCCCTGCTCGACGCCCCAGTCCGGAGGCGGCGGGGGCGCGGCTGGCGGGACGGGGGTCGCGGCCTGGCGCTGCTCCTCGGCGGCGAACCACTGGCGGGTCCGTGCGAGGTCCCGTTCCTGTACGCGTTCCAGGAAGCGGAGCAGATCGAGACACGAAAACCCTTCGGACGCAAATTCGAGTCTACGGTCGTGCACCCTGGCGCCCGCGAAGCCCCTGACCGTAACGGCCAGGGGCATCCGCGCCGTCAGTCCGATACGACGTGGAGAGACTCGTGGGCCTCCTCGTAGTTCGCCAGGGCCAGCCCCAGCCCGAAGAATGTGGGCGCCCACTCACCGACGAAAATCCCCCACCGGTCAGCACGCGCCACCCCCATCGGCTCCACCTTCATCGACCCACACCACGAGACGACGGATAGGCCGATCGAGACGAACGCCGCAGCGTAGGCGTGCTCGGACTTCAGGCCCTTTTTGTGCAGCATCTTGACGATCATGATTCTCCCGGGGAGTGCCGGATACCTTTCAATCCAGGCTCGCCCGGGACGCCGACCACCGCATCTGGAGCACGACGGACGCCCCCGCCACATGGACCGGGGTGGACCCGCCCACAACTGCGACGAAGAGGCAGGTCCGTCATGAATCGTATCGACACGCCCCCCTGGCAGCCCCCACACTGCCCCGCTCGTACACGAGCCAGCTCCGCACTGCGATCGCCGACCAGCACGACGCCGGCACCCCCGGCCTCGTCCTCAGCCCTGCACCTAGAGCAGCGCCCTCGACACGGCCGTGCACCTCGTCGTCGACGGCCTGCCGCAGCCGGTCCGCACCGACGCTCTCGCCGGCCTCATGCGCGGGGGCATCGACATCCGCCCGCACGGATTAGGGCATTCACCGCAGGAACGTTTCGAAGCCTCGCTCACCGGCAGCCGCCCCGAACCGTGGCCAGGGATCGGGCGGCGCGCTGTTGGTCAGGTCGCGGAGACCTGGCGCCTGGCTGCTGCCAGGAGTTCCGCGCGGGCTGCTGCCTCACCGTCCGGGGGCCGGGTCCGCCATCGTGGGCGGCCCCACGGACACGGGTGTGCACCCGTCGGCTTTCCCTGAGATCACGTCACGGCAGTAACGCGGCATCTACTTGCGGAACAACTGTTTTCGGTCACACCCCTGTTGATTGGCTGGTTTCGGTGCCATGCTGATCACGCGAGCACCCGGACCACCCCCGAGACCGGGATCCCGCAACGGCCCCGCCTCCCTGCCTTGGCACAGGCGGGGCGTGCCGCCCCTCCCGGCCTCCCCACGGGAGGGTCGCCGCACGCCATGGCTGGTCAGCTTTTTGTTCTGACCACACGGATGCGACGGTCGTCGAGTCGAACGGTGCATGCGGATCAGCCCACGCATCACCATCGACTTTGCCCGCCCCGGCAGCTGTTCCGCTCTGGCCGGTGAGCCAGCCAGCGCACTAGGTAGTGCGTTGTTGCCAACTTGGGTCCGGAATCATGAATCATGATTTCTCGGCAGCGATCGGCTGGGTCTGCACAGCAGGAACCGGCTGCCGCGACCAAACGAGAAGGCCGCCCGACCCCACCGCCGTACAACAGTGGAGTCGGACGACCGTTCATCTCACGTCACGCAGTGGCAAGCGGCCCGGTTGCCCCCGGGCCGTTTTGCTGTTCAGAGATGGTCGAACAGCTTGTCCAGAGCCCACACGGCGCTCGCACCTGCGATGGCCTCGCCGACTCTGACGGCTGTTCGAGTAGCTGCCTTACGAAAGGGCCGCTTGTTGCTGCCTCCACTGCTGTGACGCTCCGTCTCTCCCGTGGCCGTGCCGGCGTCGCCCGGTTCCTCCGGGTCGTCGTCCGGCGGTTCCGGCGTGTTGCCGGTGGCTGCGGTCGTAGATATCGCATCTCCTCCAGCGCCCTCACCGATGTGACGATGCCCGGACAGAGCACATGCCGCCGGGCACCGGTTCCATCGGTCAGTTCGAGGTAGAAGCTGCACCATGAGCTTAGTCGCGAGGAGGCACTCGGCAGTGCCAACAACGGCGCCAACGCGCTGATTGATGGTCCGTCAGAGGAGCAAGTAGGAGTCATTGCGGATAGTTGAGCGAGGGCAAAGAATCTAGATTTCCTCCGGAAGATCATTTTCCGGGTGCTGCTCGCAGGTAGGGCAGACTGAGCCTTCTCGTCTCAGGGCCGACGGCGTCAGCGAAGCCGGACCACGGTCAGGGTGCCGTGGCGGCCGGTTCCGGCGAGGACTTCCACCACCAGGTCGGTCTCAAGCCCCGTGCAGGGCTCTCCGTGCGCGGGCCGCTGCCCGGTGGCCAGTGCACCGAGCAGGGCGGTGCCGACGCGGGCCGCCAGGACGGGGTCGAGACGTGCGGACAGGCGGGGCCGGGCCGCTCCGGCCGGGACGAGGGCGAGGTTCCGCGGCCGCCGTCGCGTACCGGTGAACCCGACGACCCGGGCCTCGACTGTATCCGCATGTCTGACCTTCACCCAGGCCCTGCGGCCGAAGGGGTACCCGGCGGTGCCGCGCTTGGCCATGACACCTTCGGCCCCCAGCGGCTGCAGCGACTCGGAGAGCGTGGGCCTCACCGGGTCCGCCTCGAGGATCACGACGGGGTGCCTGGGGCCCTCGGTCATCAGCATGAACACCTTGCCTCGTACTTTGAAGACCTCCCAGTTCGGGCCGAAGGGGTGCTCCAGCTGGGCTTCGGGAAGTTCCTCCGCGCACTCGGCGGCGAACATCTGCAGGGTCGATCTGTTCATGAAGGTTCCTTCCTTACTCCGGTGGTGGCGGGCGGGGCCACGGAAGCGGATGGCGCACCCCATCCTTATCTAGGGCGGGCAAAACGGGCAGTAAGATACGGACACGTGATGGTCGACAAGCGACACTCCAGATGTTCTTCTCCACGCGTCGGACGCAGCGGGCAGGCCGTGGTTCCGCTGTACGGCTTCCAGCCCCCGGTCGGCACTCCGTACGGCCTTGAGGTGAGCACCGTCGAAGACTTCTTTGCCGAGCACGACGACTGGCCGTGGAATCCGCCCCGTCCGGGCCGTGCCACCTTCCACTACCTGATTCTGGTCACCGAGGGTGAACTGCTCCACGATGTCGACCACGCCACGCGGACCATTGCCTGCGGCCAGTGGCTGTGGGTACGTCCCGGGCACGCTCAGTGCTGGCATCCGCCGGGTGCCGCCCGTGGCTTGTTCATCCTGTTCGAGCCGGACGTGCTGACGTCTGACGCCGCCCGCCTGCTGGCCCCGCTCACCGCGCACGAGGCCCCTGCCGTACTGAGTCCGCACCCTGATGACGCGGGCTGGCTGCGGCAGACGGCGCTCCAGCTCCTGGACGAGCACCGTGCGCTGGGGCGGCGCCGGCTCGATGTCCACCACGCCCTGCGGCGCAGCCTGCTTGAATCGCTGCTGCTGCGCCTTGCCAACTCCCCTGATGTCACCCCCGCCGGCGCGGCGGCGGGCGGCACGGGCCGCGGGGACACGTACGCACGGTTCGTGAACACCCTGGAGCTGCACTTCCGGGAACTGCACCGGGCCGCGGACTACGCCGGGCTGCTCGACTGTTCGGTTCGCACCCTCAGCCGCGCGGCCCGGGACGCCACCGGCAAGGGGGTGCGTGAGGTCATCGACGAGCGGCGGCTGCTCGAAGCCCGGCGCCTGCTGGGAGGTGCCGGTTGGGATGCCCGGGCTGTGGCCGTCCATCTCGGGTTCACCGATCCCGCGAACTTCGGCCGCTTCTTCCGTAACCACACCGATCTCACCCCGGCCGCCTTCGCGGCCCGCGAAGCGAAGTCCGGTACCTGAGGCCGGGCCGGGCGCAGGCCTCTCCTGGCTGGCGGTCAGGGCGGGGACGACGGGTACGGCCGTCACCGCCGGCCCGGCCGGCCTGAGGGTGCGAGCACGTCACGCAGGTAGCGGCCGGTGACGCTGTCGGGGCTTTCCGCGATCTGGCCGGGGGTGCCGGTGGCGGTGATGCGTCCGCCGTCCATGCCACCGCCGGGGCCGAGGTCGATCACGTGATCGGCGTTGGCGATCATGTCGAGGTCGTGCTCGATGAAGACGACGGTGGCCCCGTTGTCGACCAGCCGCTGCAGTACGCCGAGGAGGACGCGGACGTCGAGCGGGTGCAGGCCGACGCTGGGTTCGTCCAGGACGAACAGGGCGTCGTGCTGGTCGCGGTCGAGTTCGGTGGCGAGCTTGAGTCGCTGTGCCTCGCCGCCGGACAGGGCTGGGGTTGCCTCACCGAGGGTGAGGTAGCCCAGGCCCAGGTCGACGAGGGTCTGCAGGCGGGAGCGGACCTTGTTCAGGTCGCCGTTGTGCTCGATGGCCTGGGTGACGGTGCACGCCAGCAGTTGCGGCAGGGTCAGCCCGTCGTCCGCCTCGCCTCCACGCGGCATCCGGCGGATGGCGTCGGCTGCGGGAGCGTAGCGGGAGCCTTCGCAGTCGGGGCAGAGGATGTCGACGTCGGGAAGGAACTGGACGTCGAGTTCGATCTGGCCGGTGCCTTCGCAGGTGGGGCAGCGCAGGCTGCCCGTGTTGTAGGACAAATCCCCGGCCTTCAGGTCGCGTTCCTTCGCCGCGGGGGTGGCGGCGTACGCGCGGCGAAGGTCGTCGAGGACGCCGCTGTAGGTGGCGACGGTGGAGCGCACGTTGATGCCGATGGGGGAGGCGTCGACAACGTTGACGCGGGTGATGCCGTCCGGGGTGATCTTCTGGACGTGTCCGGGGAGCGGCTGTTCTGCGGCGTGCGCCTTCAGGGCCGGGACCAGGCTCTCCAGGACGAGGGTGGTCTTGCCGGAGCCGGAGACACCGGTGACGGCGGTGAGCCGGCCGCGCGGGATGTTCAGGTCGAGGGCGTGGACGGTGTGCAGGGGCCCGGTGCGCAGGTGGATGCGGCCCGTGGTGAACACGTCGTTGGCGTCGGGCCGGGGGCGGGCGAGGATCTCTTCGTGGCCGGTGAGGAAACCGGCGATCAGGGATGCCTTGCTGCGTCCCACGTTCTTGAGGGTGCCTTCGGCGATGACGGTGCCGCCGTCGCGGCCGGAGCCGGGGCCGATCTCGATGAGGTGGTCTGCTTGGCGCAGGATCTGGATGTCGTGGTCGACGACGATCACCGAGTTGCCGTCCGCGAGCAGGCTGCGGATGACGCCGAGGAGGCCGTCGACGTTGGCGGGGTGCAGGCCGATCGAGGGCTCGTCCAGGACGTACAGGACACCGGTGGTGCGGTTGCGGACCGCGCGGGACAGGGCGACGCGCTGGCGTTCGCCGGTGGACAGGGTGGCTGAGGCGCGGTCGAGGGTGAGGTAGCCCAGGCCGAGTTCGATGAGCCGCTGGGCGGTGGCGGCCATCTGGGAGACGATGCTCTGCGCCATGGGGGCCATCGGTTTCGGCACGGTAGCTGGGATTGCCTGCACCCACGTGGTGACGTCGTCGAGGGTCTTGGCGGTGGCGTCGGCGAGGTTGATGCCGTCGACGAGGCTGGAGCGGGCCTGCTCGCTCAACCGGGTGCCGTGGCAGTCCGGGCAGGTCTGGACGGACAGGAACCTGTCGACACGGTCGAGCCCCTTCTTGGTGGTGGCCTTCTTCAATGCCTCCTCGACCGTCTGGCGGGCGTTGCGGTAGCTGGCGTTCAGCTCGAAGAGCTTGCCGTTCCTGGCCGGGTACAGGATGACGCGCTTGACCGGCTCGCCCTCGAAGACGATGCGGCGCTCCTTCTTCGTCAGCTTCGAGAACGGCACGTCGGTCCGCACGCCGAGTTCGGCGGCCACCTTCGGCACCGCTGCAAGGCCGAACATCTGCCACGGAACGACGGCGCCCTCGTCGATGGTGCGTGAGGGATCGGGTACGAGGGTGTCCTCGTCGACCTCCCGCACGGTCCCGGTTCCCGCGCAGCGCGGGCAGGCGCCGTCGCTGTTGAACGCGTACGACTCCGCGCCCGGCGGCCCGAACACCACCTGGCACTCGGGGCAGGTCAGGGGCAGGTCCAGGGCGACGTCCATGGTCGGTTCCAGGCGGTGCCCGTTGGGGCACCGATGGTGTCCGAGCCGGGAGAAGAGCAGGCGCAGGCTGTTGAGGAGTTCGGTGGAGGTCCCGAACGTGCTGCGCACCCCGGGAATGCCGGGCCGCTGGCGCAGCGCGAGCGCTGCCGGCACATGCTCGACACTGTCCACGGCTGCGTGGGCCGCCTGGGTGAGGCGGCGCCGCGTGTAGGTGGACAGCGCCTCCAGATAGCGGCGGGACCCTTCGGCGTAGAGCACGCCGAGGGCGAGCGAGGACTTGCCCGAGCCGGACACTCCGGCGATCGCGACGAGCTTGCCCAGCGGCACCGAGACGTCGATGTCCTTGAGGTTGTGGACGCGTGCCCCGCGCACCGTGATCGCGTCCGGTGCCGGGGCCGGTCCGGAGCCCGTGGCCCCCTTCGATGGCTTGCCCACCGGCTGGTCCTTTCGCTATGCGTGGTGGCGCCCGACGGGTGATCGTGTCACCCGCCCCACCGCCTCCGGAGAGGACGCGGCGCTTCGGGTCCTCCCTGTCAGGAAGCGAGCTTCAGCGGTCTCCGCTGCTCCATTGCCACTGAATGGACTTCTCGAATTCGACAAGCGATGCGATGTCTTCGGGGGTCATGGCTTCCCATCTTTCGTTCATGTCGGCTTCTTTTGTTTCCAGGCGTGGCCCGCAGGCCTGCCTGGTCCAGCCGGAGCGGCTGCTCACATCGGCGCTGGGCTGCCGATGCGTTCCACGGCCCCGTCGGTCAGGAAGCGAATTTCTCCGTCACGGTCTCGGAGAAGGCCCAGTTGGAGTGCACGATGCGCCACTGGTTGTCCATGAGGCGGTACCCGTGTGTGGCGTTCCAGGCGCGCAACTGCTTCTCCTTGCCGTTCTCGTCGAGGACGTAGGTGTTCAGGTTGTATGCCAGGACAGCGAAGTCACCTTCGTCGCTTATGTGAACCTGCGGGTCGAGGTACTCGCTGCGAACGATGTGCGGGTTGGAGTAGATGGAGTCGATCCATGCGATGACCTTGTCCCGGCCGACCACTATGTTCTTGAGGATCGGGTCGAAATAGCTGACCTCGTCGGCGAACGCGTCGAGGTAGCCGCGGTTGTCGCCGACGCTCCACCGCTCGTTGAAGGACTTCTCCAGCTCGATGATGGTCTTACTGACTTCTTCCTTGTTGACGCCCATGGCGCTTCCTTTCGCGCATGCCGCGGCCGACCGGCTCTGACCTGACCGGCGCGGAATGGTGTGTGTCTCTTCAGTCGTCGAGCAGCACGACGTGCTTGCCCGGTGTCGTGCCGGTCTCGACGTCGGCCTGGGCGGCGCGCACCTGCTCCAGGCCGTGGTATACCTTCGCGACCGAGACCGTGAGCCGCCCGGCGGCGATGGCCTGCAGTTGCCGCTGGAACACCTCGGCGGGCAGGTCTGTGGCCTCGCCCGCGTAGGCGGTCAGCCGCACCCCGCTGGGGATCATGAACGGGCTGAAGTCGGGGATCGTCCACTGGCCCGCCAGGGCTCCGGTGAAGCAGACGGTGCCGTGGCGGCGGACGGTGCGGAAGGTGTCGGCGAGGGTTGAGCCGCCCACCAGTTCCAGTGCGGCGTCGACGCCGTCTGGCATCAGCTCGCGCACCTGGCCGGCGATGGTGCCGTTGTCGACCAGAGGATGGTCGACACCCGCGTCCCGCAGTTCCCCGGCCCTCCTGGGGCTGCGGGTGGTGGACAGCACGGTGGCGCCGAGGTCCTTCGCGATCGTGGCCGCGCTCAGCCCGACCGTGGAGGTGCCGCCGCGGATCAGCAGCGTCTGCCCCGCCTGCAGACCGAGGCCCGTGGCGAGGGAGCCGTAGGCGGTCTGGAACATCTCCGGCAGCGCACCGACCACCTCCCACGGCAGATCGGTCTCGAACGGGATGACCTGCCCCGCAGGGACGGTCACATACTGCGCGTACGAGCCGTCGAAGGACCGGCCCATGCCGCCCATCATGGTCGCCACCTGCTGGCCCGGGCGCAGCCCGCTGCCCTCGTCGGCCTGGTCGACCACACCGACGCCCTCGATGCCCGGGATCCGCGGGTAGGTGACCTCAGGGTCCGACTCGCCCGCTCGGGTGGTGACCTCGGACTCGTTGACGCCGAACGCCTTCACCTTGATGCGCACCCATCCGGGCCGCGGCTCGGGCATCGGCACTGTGGTGACCTCGAGGGCATCCAGGCCGCCGGGCTGAGTGACGACGACCGCGCGCATCGTCACAGAGGTGGCGCCCGCGGATGCTGCGTGCCTGTCCATGCCGGCTCCTTACCTGTCGAGTACGGCCCTGCGGGGGGCCCGCTCCGGCCCGCGGCGAAGTTCTCGCCGCGGTACCTACCGATCCTCTGCCGAAATCCGGCGAATCGCTCAGTCAGGTGCGGACATCTGGTTGTCGATAGGGGACATCTGGTGAAGCCCCACGTTCGCGGCGCTTCACCTGGTGTCCCCCATCCAGGACGGAGAAGCCCTGAGATCCCGCCCGTCAGCCACTCAGCTCGGCCGGAACCGATACGGGTGGTCCGGCCCGAAGGAATAGGCCCGAGGCGTCCTGGTCGGGCCGCCGCGGGGGCGAGGAGGGGACGCGGTCCTGTCAGGGGTGCTGTGCGGTGCGCAGCTCGTCGGTGTACCGGGCGAGGGCGTCCTCGGCCGTGGGGACGGGCCCGAACAGCTGCTCCTGGCGGCGGGGGTCGGCGACGTAGCGTCCGGTCCCGAACCAGCGGAACATCGCGGCCATGTCCTTGATCAAGGGCATGAAGCGGCCGGTGACGGCTCCTGCGGCGCGGGCGACGGCGGTCGGAACGGCCCACACCTTGATCTTCTTTCCGGCCCGGCGGCCCATCACGTCGGCCACCTCCCGCATGCTGACCGGACGGTCCCAGCCGATGTCGATCCGCTCACCGGCCTCGGCCTCGGCGTCGACCGCGGCCGCCAGGTACGCCGCAAGATCGGTGGTGTGGACGAAGGTCAGCGGGACGGTGGCCTTGCCGAACCACATCATGCGGCCCTTGTCGACCGGGTCGCCGGCCATGCTCGCGACCTGGTCGAGGAAGGCTCCCGGGCGCAGGGCGACGAACGGGACGCCGAGCTGTTCGAGCTTGTCCTCAGCGAGCTTCTTGTGCCAGAAGTGCGGGACATCGGGCGTCTGGTCGCTGGTAAGGATGCTGGTCAGGACGAACCGCCGGATGCCGGAGCGGTGGGCGGCCTCGGCGAGGTTGGCGTTGCCGATGGTGTCGACGTCGTTGGCGTTCTTGCCGCCGCGGGTGTAGCCGGCGGCGGTGGTGATGACGGCGTCGGCTCCGTTCATGGCGGCCACGAGCGAGTCGACGTCGAGCATGTCGCCGCGGGCGATCTGAACGCCACGGCTTTCGAGCCGGCCGGCGTTGCTGGTCGGCCTCACCAGGGCGCGGACGTTCTTGCCACGCGCCAGGAGTTCGTCGACGACCTTGCTCCCCAGGGAGCCGGTCGCCCCGACGACGAGGACCGGGAGGGTGGTGGGGTCGGTGGCAGGCATGGGAAGTCTCACTTTCCATCAGGCTGACGGGCGGTGGCTGCAGGCGTAAGGCGCGCCTGCATGTCATGGGGATCATGGCGGCGGGCCGCGGGGGCGGATCCGCAGAGCGCCTCGCCGCCGAAACGTGCCTCGTCCGATGGCGCCGGAACAGCCCGCGTGCCCCTCAATGTGTGGTGTGGCGTAGGCGGGCGGGGGGTGCACACCGGACAGTCACGCGGACTCTTCTTCCGGCAGCGCGCGGCTGCTGATCGCCTCGGTGATGGCGTACGCGGTCTCGACGAAGGACTCCGCCTGCTGCTCCGACAGATTCCGGGCGGAGGTCTCCTCCAGGGCCTGCCACAGGGCGGCTATGGGTTCGCGCATGGCCCGGCCCTTGTCGGTGAGGTGGACCACCATGACGCGCCGGTCATGTGCGGCCGGCTCGCGGATGACCAGGCCGGCGTCCTGCATGCGGCGTAGCGCCTTGGAGATGGTGGAGTGGTCCACTCCGAGGCATTCGAGCAGCTCGGACTGGGTCTGGCCGTCCCGGTCGAGAAGGTGCATCAGCAGCAGTTCCTGTCCGGGATACAGGTCCATTTCGCGCAGCAGGGTGGCGGCGTAGGCGCGGTGGGCGCGGGCGAGTTGGAAGATCGCGTAGCTCATCGGTCCTGCGCCGGCCGTCGTGGGGGTGCGGGGTTCGGGGGTGGGCATGGTGCGATTCCTCAGCCGGTGTGGGTGGGGTAGTCGGTGTAGCCGGCCGCTCCGCCGCCGTAGAAGGTGGCCGGGTCGGGGGTGTTGAGCTCCGCGCCGGTGCGGAGGCGCTCGACCAGGTCAGGGTTGGCGAGCGCGAGGGCGCCAACGGAGACGAGGTCGGCCGTGCCGTTGTCGATGTCCTTCGCGCGGGTGGGCAGGTCGGTGCCGCCCCGGTTGAGGATCAGTGTGGTCGGCCACTGCGCGCGCAGGACGTCGAGGAGGGCCTCGTCGCCGGCGTGCATCACGTGGAGGTAGGCCAGGCCGAGGGGGCGCAGGGCTTCCAGGAGCGCCGGATACAGCTCAGCGGTGTCGGACTCGGCGATGTCGTTGAAGGGGTTCGCGGGGGAGATACGGATACCGGCACGCTCCGGGCCGATCTCGTCGGCCACCGCGGCGGCGACCTCGACGGCGAAGCGGATACGGCCCTCGATCGAGCCGCCGTAGCCATCGGTGCGCTGATTGGTGTTGTCGGACAGGAACTGGTGCACCAGGTAGCCGTTGGCGCCGTGGATCTCCACGCCGTCGGCGCCTGCCGCGACGGCGGCCGCTGCGGCGCGGCGGAAGTCCTCGACGGTCGCCGCGACTTCCTGCGTCGACAGGGCACGGGGGGTCGGCATCTCTTGGGGCCCGGACGCGGTGAACATCTCGCCTTGGGGGCGGATCGCCGAAGGGGCGACCGGCTGGTGCCCGTGGGGGGTGTTGTCGGGGTGGGCGATGCGTCCGGTGTGCATCAGCTGGATGGCCAACCGGCCGTCGGCCGCGTGCACGGCGTCGGTGACCTTGCGCCACCCTGCGATCTGCTCGTCGTTGTGGATGCCGGGGGTCAGGAGGTAGCCCTGGCCGTCGGCGGAGGGCTGGGTTCCCTCGGTGATGATCAGCGCGTGCGAGGCCCGCTGGGCGTAGTACTCGGCGTTCAGCTCGGTCGGTACGCCTTCAGGTGTGGAACGGTCACGGGTCATGGGGGCCATGACCAGGCGGTGCGGCAGAGATATGCCGCCAAGAGTGGTCGGCGTCCACAGGGAATCCAGCATGAGGGGGGTCCTTCGATAGGGCGGTGACCGGCCGGTCACCGAAAAGGCAGCGGGTGGTCGTGGGCAGGTGGTGGCGGGGGTGCTCAGTCGACGGTCAGGACAAGCTTGCCCCGCACGTGCCCGGCGTCGCTGACCTGCTGGGCCGTGGCCGCCTGGTCGAGCGGGTAGGCGGTGACGGTGGTGACGAGCTTGCCGGCAGCGGCGTCCTGGGCCAGGGCGGCCAAGCGGGCGGTCGAGCGTTCCTGGGACCCCTGGGAGAAGGTGATGCCCAGCTGCCGTGCACCGAAGTCGGCGATGGTGACGATGCGCTCGGTGCCGCCCCGCAACGTGATGGAGTCCTCCAGGGCGCCCTTCCCGGCCAGGTCGAACACAGCGTCCACGCCGTCGGGGGCCAGCGCCCGCACCCGCTCGACCAGGTCCTCGCCGTACACGGTCGCGGTGGCGCCGAGCAAGGTGAGGTAGTCCTGGTTGGAGGGGCCCGCGGTGGCAATCACGCGTGCTCCGCGGGCCGTGGCGAGCTGGACCGCGAGGGTTCCCACCGCTCCGGACGCGCCGTGCATCAGCACGGTCTCCCCGGCGGCGACCCCCAGCAGGTTCAGGACCCGCTCGGCCGTCTCGCCGGCCACTGGCAGCGCGACCGCGTGCTGCCAGTCGAGGCCGGCGGGCTTGGGGGCCACGGTGGTGGCCAGCGCGTACTGGGCGTACGAGCCGGTGTCCGACCAGCCCAGCACCTCATCGCCGACCTGCACGTCGCTCACGCCCTCGCCCACGGCGTCCACCACACCGACCAGCTCACCACCGGGGACGGCGGGGAAGACCGTCGGGCGGACGGCCTCCAGCATCCCGGCGCGAATCTTGCCGTCCAGCGCATTCAGCCCGGCGGCCTTCACACGGACCCGGACCTGGCCGGGACCGGGCTGCGGGACCTCGATGTCCGCCTCGTGCAGCACGTCCGGGCCGCCGAACTGGTCGAAAACGATTGCCTTCACGATGACTCCATTCACTTCGACCGCCAAAACGTGGCTGGCCACATAATTAAGGTAACAGCAATCATGTGGCTAGCCAAGTATTCGTGACGCGGCAGCGAGGGTAGCCACCTCGGCTCGCTTCGGGGGGCGCCGACCACTCGCGTGGCCGACCACGTAAACGTACGCGGCCACCGCCAGGTGCGGCCGTACCGCAGATCGTGTTCACGGTGCCGGCGGGCAGGAGTGGGCCGGCCACGCGTGGTCTCCCCGCGCCAACGCCTACACGGACCGGGGCACCCAGTGGCGATGCGGTGGCGAGGTACCGTGTTAGAGGCCCCGTTGTCTCCTGTGGCTACTGGCCACAGGGCGCTGTGACGGCCGCCGGTCTGTGTCCCCGGGGCCGCCCGTATGGGAACGCGGAGCCGAGGATGACGGCTGCTACAGCCCGGCTCCGGGATCATCTGTGCCTGCGGTCCGGGGAGATGCCGCCAGGGCCTCGGCGTCCACCTTGCGGCCGGCGCCGCGCAGTTCGTCGACGGCCACACTGCACCCGCTGGGACAACCGGCGCGACACCGTGGTCAAGCAGCCGTCCGCCACCGCCGGGGAGGGCTCATGCTGAGCACCGTCATCGCCGTCCTCGGCACGCTGCTCGGTGCCGTCGCCGCCGGGGTGCTCCAGCACCGCACCACCCGCACCACCCGCAGCGAGGCCAGGACGACCACCGGCGCGACCGGGAGCTGGAGCTGTCACCGCCTTCGCCTCCGCCGCTGTCGGCCACCGCCGAGCCATGGCCGTACGGGAGGGCCTGTATTCGGCCCGGTACGGCTCCGTCCTGCCAGCGGTAGAGGTCGCGCAGCAGGGAAATCTCGGCGCCGTGATGGATCAGCTCCCTGTTGACGTGCAGGACCCTGTTCTCCATGGGAAACCGCTCAGGACCCACCGTGGGCGGATTGTCCAGGTCAGCTTCCGAGAGCTCGTGGACCCCCGCGTTCCATCTCCCAACATCTCATCGAGCTGTTTAGCGCCTCGCCAGCGGTCCCCGCGTAGGCGAATGCCTGGGACTCGAGGTCCTGGCCGCCGAAGTGGCCATCCGACCCGACAGCCCAGGTCGCCCGCCGCAAATCTGATTACCTGGACGCCATGGTCCTGGCCAACGTGTTGCGGACCGACGCCTCGGCCCATCGGCAGTTGCCGCGTGATTCCGAACTGGCCCAAGCCATTGGAGTCCTGGCCCGCGCCCAGCAGGACGCCGTCCGGGACCGCACCCAGGCCAGCAACAAACTCCGCTCCCACCTGCACGAGTACTTCCCCGCAGCCTTGGAAGCCTTCAGCACTCGCGAGGGGCTGTGCGCCCCCGCGGCCCTGGTCATTCTGACTGCCGCCCCCACTCCGGGGCAGGCCGCCAAGCTCACCCGCACCCAGTTACGGGCGCTGCTGAAGAAGGCCGGCCGTCAGCGCAGCATCGACGCGGAGGCCGAGCGGCTGCGCGAGTTCTTCCGACGCCCTCATATGCGTCAACTGCCGTTGGTGGAGGAGGCGATGAGCCGCCAGACCGTCACGCTGGTGCGGAAACTGGAGATTGCCTGCACCAGCGCGGACGACCTCGCTGCAGCGGCGGTTGAGTCATTTGACAAGCACCCGGACGCACAGATCATCACCAGTTTTCCAGGGCTCGGGTCACTCACCGGCGCCCGGGTGCTCGCCGAGATCGGCGACGAACGATCCCGTTTCGCCGACGCCAAGGGCCTCAAAGCCTTCGCCGGGGCCGCACCGGTCACCCGGGCGTCCGGCAAGAGCGTGGCGGTCATGGCCCGCCGGGTCAAGAACCAGCACCTGGCCGACGTCGGCTACGTCTGGGCTTTCGCCGCACTGACCGCCTCACCCGGCGCCAGAGCTCACTACGACCGCCGGAAAGAGGCCGGCGACCGAGGCATCGAGACTTCGCAACGGCTCGGCCGCCACCGTTGGACCATCGAACGCACCATGTCCTGGCTCGCCGGATGCCGACGCCTGCACCGCCGCTACGAACGCAAAGCCGACCACTTCCTGGCCTTCACCAGCATCGCCTGCACCCTCATCTGCTACCGCAGACTCACCAAATAGGGACGGATACGGCCGGGCTGGATTCGACCTCCTGCGACGCCAGGTCCTCCTCGCGGACTGAGCACCGTCACTCGCCGTTACCGAACCACAAGAAGTGGATCAGAACCGTGGGAATACCCCAGCGGCGGCCACTTGGTGGGGAGCGACCTGGCCACCGGTGGTCACTGTGCGTTGCCGGATGGTTCGTCGTTCTTGATCGGTCCCGGCGGCAGCCAGGGCCTGGCTCCGGTGGCACCTGGATGGGGTTGTTGCACATGCCGTAGCGGCATGTGGTGGGGTCGGGGCATCACGCACGAAAGGCTCTGGCTGCGATGTGCCCCTCCCTCACGCCTCCCCGGCAGGTCAAGATCGGTGATGCCGCTGCGTTCGCCGGGATCACTCCACGCGCCATCCGCCACTACCACGAGATCGGTCTGCTGCCGGAACCCGAGCGCGGTGGGGACGGCCGGCGCCGCTACGGCTATGCCGACATGACCCGCCTGCTGTGGATCCGCAAGATGGCTGATGCCGGTATCAGCCTGGACGACATGCGGGCCGCCTTCGGCGAAGCCCGGGGCGAAGCTGGAGACGAAGCCCTGGACCACGCCCCGGATATCGAGTCGGTCCTGAGCAGGCTGGAGGAAACCTTGGCGGCGCAGGAGGCCGCCATCAAACGTCGGCGCGCGGCTGTCCAGCGCCTGCAGGCGGTGGGCAGTCCGCTGGGGCTGCTCTCCGAACTGGTCACGGACCGGCTCAGCCACCTGCCCCCGGGAGCGTTGCGCCCCTCCGATCTGGACACCCTGCTGGTCACGGAACGGATCTTCGGGCCGCTGGGCGCCGCCATCCAGGCCAGTACGTTTATCGTGCTGGCCACCCACCCCGACCTGCGGGCCGAGGAGGACCGTCTTGAGGCGGCCGAGGCCGCTCTCGACGACGGCGTCGAACCCGACGACCCGCGCGTCGAAGAGCTCGCCGTACAGCGATGCGCTCACCAAATGGCCCTGAATCAGGCCATCGAGGCAGCTGGTCTCGACGCGGTCGAGGAGAAGATCTTCGAGATCTACGACGCCGACCTGAAAGGGGAGGAGGGCACAGAGATGAGTGCCGCCGCAGCGATCACCAAGATGCCCTACGACTTCTCTCCTGCCCGGATGCGCTGCGTGGAACTCGCCGGACGACTCTTCGGCGAGGCCCTTACCGACGCCCACTCCGCGGACAGTTGATCGCCCGTGCCTGGCACTGACGTGGCCCGACAACCGGTCACGTCCATCCGCATGTGACCGGTCGGGTCAGACGTCGAGCCCGGGACGTAACCAAGAGTGACATCACAACGGGCCGTACGTGGGGATTCCGAGCTGGCCGCTGACACACGTCTGCGGTTGCAAAGCCAGCACCTCCCAATCGCCATATCGACGCCGACCACCGCCCTGTGGTCGCGAACGCACCTCGGGCACCACCCGCTGGAACAGTTCCCCCAACGCATCCGGCACCAGCCGCACCACGATCGCCACCACTACCGACAGACCGGCGATCCAATTGAGATGACGTCTAAGACCGTGTCCTACATGGTCAGTTGGCATTTGTACTGGTCATGGGGAGTGGACGGTGGGGATGGATCGTTCCGGACGGATTATGGGAGATAGCTAGGCCGTTGCTGCCGCCGGCGCGGGTGCGACCGCAAGGTGGCGAGGTCGCGAACATCGATGATGAGGCGGTCTTCGCGGCGATCATCGACGTCCTGGTCAGCGGATGCGCCTGGCGGGCCATACCGCCGTGCTTCGGGGCGTCGAAGTCGACCGTGCACCGCCGCTTCGCCATCCGGTCGAGAATAGGTGGGCCCCGTCTGGCGGGCTCCACCTCGCCGCCATCTTCATCTGTTCGGCGCGGTGATGCGATGGCAACGGCCTTGTGCCGCCGCCTCCACGTGCCGATGTCATGGCTGTCGGGCGTGATCCCGGGGGCATGTGGAGGCAGGTGGCCGTCGGCGGCGGCAAGGGCCGCCGAGTTTTCGAAGTGATCTTCGCGCTGTTCCGGATCGGCGCGCCTGCTTAGCGCTCCGGATGTGATCGTGGATCGGGCCGGCCCCTTTTCATACGCAGGATCAAGGTGACTGCATCCTCCGGACGGGTTCCGGGAGTCAGGACTTCCTGCAGAAGGAGGCCGCGTATCGCGGCAACGGTGACGGCGGCCACGTTCCTCGCTTCCTTCGTGTCGAGCCCTTCGCGTTCCGCGAGAGAGGACAGCATCGTGGTGAGGTCGCCGATCGACTCCACGAACTCACGGAATTCTTCGGGTTCGTACGCGGCCAGTCCGACGACGTGGAAGAAGCCCCGGACACGCGACAGTTGTTCCTTCCGGGTATACGTACGCCAGATCGCCGCGACGAAATCATCGAAGGTGCTTTGCTGGGCTGCCTGCAGAAGCGTCTCGTTGTCACGGGACCGCTGCGCCGTGAGCATGGCGGCCAGGGTGCCCGGGAGCGACCCGAAGTGGTAGCGCAGCAGGGCGTGGCTGGTCTCGGTCCGGGCGGCGATCCCACGGAGCGACATCTCCGGCGGGGGAAGGGCCCCGCCGAAGGCATCGAGAAGCCGGGCCAGGAGCCGCTCGCGCGGCGCGCTGCCCTTGGGTTCTGAAGTTGACAGAATCACTCCTATAGTTTTTCCATTGGAAAAGAATGATAGGCGGTCCGGTGCTGCTCCGCACATGGTCGCGGTCAGCTCGCAACGGCGGAGGATCGATCATGGGGCCTGCTCAGGCAGTCGCGTGGCATCCGTCGATGGATCGGGGCGCGTCACAGCAACCTCGACGTCACCGTCGGGAGCGGCCGCGTGCCCCAGCCCTGTGCTTCCAGCGCGGCACGTCGGCGGGCCCCGTTCTGCGGAACGGCAACCTCCCCGAACACCCGAAACCGCTCTCGCCCCCGCCAACGCCGTCCTCGTCATCCGGGCCGGCCCCATCGTGAAGGATCTCAGATGAGCACCATGTGGCAGGGCTGCCTCGCCCACACCGACTACTTCGAGATGCGCTCCAGCGGTGGGCACGACTACGGCATCTGGGTCACCACGCCACCGAACTACGACCCTGTCGCGGCGCAAGCGCCTGTCGTGTACGTCCTCGACGGCAACTGGACCGTGGGCATGACCGCCCCACTCATCGTCACGCAACTCGACCCGATGCAGTCGATCCAGCCCTACGTCCAGGTCAGCGTGGGCTACGCGGGCGAGGAAGCGGAGCAGTGGGAAAGCCTGCGCAACCGCGACCTCGTTCCCCCCGGCGAACCCATCGCGAAGGAGTACATCGATGCGGTGGAGATGGGGATCGAAACAGGCACGATGACACGCGAACAAGCCGACGCCTACCTGGCTGAACTGAGCGACAGCCGCGGGGACATGTTCCTGGACTTCCTCACCGACGACCTGCACCCGCGGATCGAACGCGACTATGGCACCGCCCCGAGCGGGCACGGCCTCTTCGGCTACTCCTACGGCGGACTCTTCAGCCTCTACGCCTGGCTCACCAAGAGCACCTTCTTCGAGAGCATCGGCGCGGGCAGTCCCGGCATCGTCAACGCGGACAGTCAGGTCTTCGCCCTTCTTCAAGCAAGGGGCGACACCTTGCCTGATACCAAGCTTCACGTGACCTTCAACGACCGGGAGATCCTCGGAGACATTGCGGTCTACCAGAACCTCGCGAAGAACGCGGCCACGTTCCTCCACCACCTCACCGCACGCGGCGGATCCGTCACCAGCGCACTCATGCACGAAACCCACGTGACCGGGCTGCAGGCATCGTTCCTCAGCTACCTCAGAACCTGCCGCGCCCAATAGCTTCCTGCTCACCGCCGTCGTCATGAGCCAGGAGGCGCGCTGCCTCCTCCGACAGGCTTCGAGCGAGACCCCCGAGCCCTTGTACGGGCCCGGGGTCAGTCGGAGCCGGGAGCCAGTAGCCATCACGCTCGGAGCTCGGTCCGTAGCGCTCGGTGAGAGCACAGGTGCAGGTCACGCCGCCGTGGCGATGTGTTCATCGGGTCCACCGACGGCGGACGCACCTTCGTCCTCCTCGACCGCCACCTCCGCGGAGCCGACCGGCTGCTGACCGAGATCGGCTTCCTCGCCCGTGAACACCTCGGCCGCAGGCTCTACCTCCGCCATCGCCACCGTGACGGCGATCCTCTACGCCGAGAACCGCACCCTGAGGAAGCGGCTTGGCCGCAGAGGCATAGCGGTCCTGTCCTCCCCGGAACAAGGACCAGCGTATGGACGACTCCGGTCGGTGCCTCAGTGGCGGAAGGCGGTGCGGACGTATCCGGTGCGATCCTCGGTGTCGACTTTGACCAGGCCGATGGCGTCGGCGAGCGTGGTCCCTTCCGCCGCCCGCGACCCCGGGGCTGCATGTGCGGCCTGGGCCGGTGCGGGAGCGAGGAGGGAACGAGAGCGAGGGAGAGCGCGCCGGAACCGCGCAGGAGGTTCTTCATCATCACGACGGCGTTCTCCGGTCGCTCCGCATCCCGCGTACCGAACAGCCCTTGGTCACCCGCACGGATTAGGGCATTCACCGCAGGAACGTTTCGAAGCCTCGCTCGTCCGGAGTCGACTCCACGTGAGCTGCGGCTGCGCCGGCCGGGGGTCGGGTCCGCCACTCGGTGGGGGCGTCGCCCATGTGGCATCTGCCCGCAACGTAACTGTTTCCGGCAATGCCTCTGTCGGTTGGCTGGTTCTGGTCCAATGCTGATCGCGCGTGCACCCGGACCACCCCTGAGACCGGGATCCCGCAACGGCCCCGCCCTGCTTCGGCAGAGGCGGGGCCCTGCCGACCCTCCCGGCTTCCCCACGGGAGGGTCGACGCCCGCCACTGCGGCGGCCGCACCGGCGTCTCCCCTGCCCTCCGGCATCAACTCTCCCTCGGCGCTTGGATTTTGACGCGACAGCTGCTGCGGCCCGATGTGCCGAGCGACCCGGGCGGCGGCCGTCCAGCCCGCGTACTCGGGGTGCTAGTAAGAACGCTGTCACCAGCCGCTCCTCGGCCGGGGCGTCGGCCTGCTCGACTGCTCCCGCCGGCTGGGCCTGGCCGTGAACACCGTCAAACGCTACGCCCGGATGCTCGAATCCCAGGCCCTGCGCATCGCCCCCACCTATCGGCCCACCCTCGTCGGCCCCTACCGCGACCACCTCCGCGAACGCCGCCGGACCGACCCCGCCGTGCCCGTCACCCACCTGCTGCGCGAGATCCGAGAGCTGGGCTACACCGGCAGCGCCAACCTGCTGGTCCGCTACCTCAACCAGGGCGCCCCATCACCACCCCGCGCCACGCCAGCCGCCTCCCGCTCACCGCCCCCGAAAATCTGCGCCCGAAGGAAACGAGCCTGTTGGGAGAGATCACCGCGGCCTGCCCGGAGATGACCGCACTCGCCGTTCTCGTACGCGGCTTCGCCGCCCTGCTGAAGCCAGCCGAGGGCAACAACGACAAACTCACCGAGTGGATCGCCACCGCCCGCGCCGTCGACCTGTCTCACCTGCGCAGTCTCACCAACGGCCTCGAGATCGACCGGGCCGCCGTCGACGCCGGCATCACCTTGCCCCACCACACGCCGCACCGAAGGCGTCAACGCCCGCACCAAGAGGATCATGAGACAGATGCACGGACGCGCCGGATTCGACCTCCTCAGCCACCGCATCCTCCTACCGTGACGGCTACCTGGTGTCACCACCGACTACGGGACAGGGCCGTTCTTCGTACAGTCCCTGGGCTGGCGGCCTGCCTACTACCTCCGATTAGCCCCTCCCTCTGGTGGGACCGCTGTGGTCCCACACTGATGTACGACGTCCGCACGGGCGGCCTCGTCTCCTCTTGCAGAGTGTGTCGTGCACGACGCCCCCGGGCGTTCTCGACAAAGCGTTGCGTCGCAATGGCGAGAGGCGCGCCGCCGGGCAAGCCAACGGCCGGTTGGTGAGGCAGGCGCTTCAGTTGGATGCCGATACCTCGGGAAACACGCTCGGCCCACAGCGGCAGGGCTGTGGGCCGAGGAGGCTGAGGGCACGGCAGCGGAGTAAGGCCGTGCCCTCTGTACGTGTGGTCGGGTCAGTCGGTCATGTTGCCCATCTTCCAGACGGTCATGGACTTGATGACGCTGCCGTCACCGAACAGTCGCAGGCCGAGGGAGTCCTGCCGGAAGGGGTAGGCCCGGGTGGTGATGGACTTGTGGGAGTTTGCGTATGCCTCGATCATCGAGCGGTCGAGAAACACGTCGAGGGTGAGGTTGCCGCCTGAGAGCGTGAGCGGCCCTTTGTGGATGCCGAAGTTGGGCTCGGCGCTGGAGTTGTTCCCGGATCGTGTGCGGTCGACGCCCAGCTGTCCTGCGGGGGCGTCGTAGAACAGGCGGGTTCGTTCTTCGTCTCCGGGGCTTCGGAGCACATCGAGGCCGAAGGTGTCGGCGGTGCCTCGTTCCATGGTCAGCTTGATGTGGAGCATGTTGCCCTTGACGGAGGCCAGGCGTGCGTTGGCGTCGTTGACGGAGGTCGGTGCGGTGATGTTGAGGAGCGGTTCGCCGGTGTGGAGGCGGGCGACCTCCTCCACGGGTCGGAAGCCGAGGTCTCCGTCGGGGCGCATGTTCAGTTCGATGGGGAGGCCGGCGTTGTGGGCCCAGCCGGCGTCGTGGTGGGCGCGTTCGGTGCGCCGGTCCTGGGCGATGCTGAAGACGAGGGAGCGTCCCTTGTCGTCGACGGTTCCGCTGGGGCCGGTGAAGTGGTCGCCGTAGTCCATCAGTTTGGGCTCGGCCGTGTCGGGTGTCCACCGTCGAGCGCCAGCGTCCCAAGTGCCGACCCAGTAGTAGACGAACTTGCTGCTGTACTCGCCGGGGCCGGCGGGGAAGGCCGGGTTGATCAGCAGAGCCCGGCGCTGGCGGCCCTGTGCGTCCTTGCCGATGGGCAGGAAGGTGGGGAGCTCCCAGACCTGGCCGGTCTTGGGATGGGTTGCCACGTCGCCGACCATCAGAGGGCCCGAGTAGGTCCAGTCGGTGAGGTTCTTGGAGGTGTAGAGGAGAGCGGTGCCGCCGATGTCGGTGCCCAGGGTGTTCTGGACGCCCGAGCCCATCAGCTGGAACCAGGTGTCGCCCTCCTTCCAGACGAACGGGTCACGGAAGTCGCCGTAGCGGACCTTGCGTCCCGCGCCGACGTTGAGGTCGGCGGTCTGGCTGGTGACCAGGGTGGGGTGCATCTTCCACTCGACCAGGTCGGGGTCGCTGGGGTCGACGGGCCGGGCGAGTCCGGTCGCCTGGTTGGGGCGCTGGGCGTCGTTCCCGGCCGTGAACAGCAGGACGGGCACCCCGTTCTCGTCCAGGGTCGAGTCGCCGGACCAGACGCCGTCGGGGGCCACGCTGTCGGCAGTGGGGACGAGGGCGTCGGGCAGGTCCTTCCAGTGGACCAGGTCCTCGCTGACCGCGTGCCCCCAGCCGATGTTGTGCCAGTAGGGGCCGTGGGAGTTGTGCTGGTAGAAGAGGTGGTATTTGCCGTTGACCTGGATGGGGGCGTGGGGTTCGTTCATCCAGTGGTTGGGGGCGGTGAAGTGGTAGCCGGGGCGGTAGCGGTCGCCTTCGTAGCGTGCGCGGTCCATGGCCATGCGGGCTTTGGGGATGCTGCCGCCGCTGAACGTCTGCAGATCCTTGTCGTGGCTCGCTGTGACGGCTGCGGGGGTAAGCGGGTTGGTGTGGACCTTCACTTCGTCGATCAGGCCGTTGAACATGTTCACGGCGAAGGTGCCGTTGATGATCGCGGGCTGGTTGTGGCGTCCGATGATCAGGGGGATGTCGGCCTCGGCCAGGCGTGCGTTGGTGGGAATGGTGGTCTGTGCGACCTGCGTACCGTTCAGGTACAGCCTGATGGCACCATCACCCGGTGCGAACACGGCGGCGAGGTGGGCCCACTTCCCGGCTTCCAGGGCTGCGGATTTGGGCACCTTCGTCTCGTACCAGGTGTCTCCGGTGCCGACGCCGAACTCCCACACTCCGTGGCGCCCGACGCCGAGGGAGAAGCCGCGCTTGGCGCCCCTGTCCTGCTGGTTGACGATGGCGGAGGGCTTGCCCTCGTCGCCCCATTCGAAGGCGCGCGGGGCGACCCATCCTTCGACGGTCATGCCGTCGGTGGGGATTTGCGTCTGGGCTGCGGCGCGTGTGACCCAGGTGGAGTAGCCGTCGAACAGGAGGGCGCCGGAGAGGACGCCTTCCTCTTCGCGTTCGGTGCGCCACAGAGGGGCGCTGTCCGGCTTGTCCACCGCGTCGTTGAAGACGTAGCTGATGGGGTCGGCGGCCTGGCTGATCTTCTCGATGGTCGTGGTGCCCTGGCCCTCGGAGAAGTCCCAGTGGGCGGCCAGACCTTCCTGGGCGGGGTTGGGTGCTTTGTCGATGCCGACCCGGACGTCGTCGAGGTTGATGTGGCCCCAGCCGCCGGTGGCCCGGTCGACCGCGGTGATGCGCAGTTGTTGGCCGAGGTGGGCGCGGGCGTCCCAGGTGACGCGGCGGTATGCCTCGTCGTCGGTGCCTGTGGCTTTGTGGAGGACAGTGCCGTCCAGGGTGGTCAGGGCGACGTAGAGCTGGGCTTCGTTACGGCCGCCGGAGATCAGGGCGCTGACCATGCCGGTGCCGTTCACGGTGAACGGCTCGGAGGTAATGGTGCCGATGGCTGCGTCGCCTCCGCCGGCGAATCCCCAGAGGTGGTGGGTGCCTGCCTGGTTGAAGCAGCATCCCCACCCCCATCCCGGGTCGTCGGTGACCGCGCCGTTGAAGGCGGTGCCGGTTGTGGTCCAGCCGCTGAGGTTGCCGGTCTCGAAGCCGGGGTTGGACAGGGTGGTCTCACTCGCGCTGGCGGTCTTGGCCATCATGGGTGATGTCAGGCCGAGGCATATGGTGAGCGCGAGCAGCAGGCGCAGCAGAGTACGCCTGGTTGCTGGTATATGTTGCGCTGGGGAGCGCGTTCGCATGCGGACCTCCGGTGTGGGGGTTGTGGTGTGCGGGTGGACGGAACGCTGCCCCTGGTGGTCGTGCGGTTCGCCGGGGCAGCGTCGTATGGGGGCTTCTCAGGGGCGCTTGACGGGCACGTTGACGTCGTCGACGTTGATGTGGCCCCAGCCGCCCGAGGCGCGGTCGACGATCTCGATGTAGATCCGGTCGCCGATGTGGGCGGCGAGGTCGAAGACGACCCGGCGGTACTGTTCGGCGCCGCGGCCGGTGGCCTTGGCCAGAACCTTGCCGTCGCCGGCGCGGACGACGGCCGCGTAGAGCTGGTCGGGGTTGTCTCCGCCGGAGACGAGCAGGTCGATCACGCCGTCTCCGCCGAGGACCACGGTGGCCGAGCGCAGGACGCCGGTGGCGTCGTCTCCGCCCGCGTCGGGGTTGAAGCCCCACAGGTGGTGACCGGTCGGGTCATCGTCGGTCTCGGCCTGGTAGAAGGGGCCGCCCCAGCCCCAGTCGGGGCGTGTGGTCACGTTGGCGTCGCTGAAGGTCGTGCCCGAGACGACGGTCCATCCGGTGAGGTCGCCGGTGGCGAAGTCGTGGTTGGGCAGGACGTCGACGTCCGTGGGACGCGGCGGGTCGTAAGCAGCGGGGGCGACGGATCTGTCGTAGGCGCCGTTCATGCGCCAGACGTCCAGGGACACCACGTGCGCAGATCCGCCGTCACTGGTCAGGCGCATGCCGGTGGCGTCCCGGCGGGTGGGGTAGAGGCGGCTGGTGAGACTGTTGCTGCCGTTGACGTATGCCTCGATCATCGAGCGGTCGAGCAGGACCCTCAGCCTGAGCTGCCCGCCGTCCAGTTTCACGCTTCCGCCGTGAATACCCTTGCGTACATCCGGGTCGAGGCTGGAGCGGCTGCGGTCGATCTGGAAGCGTTGGGTGGCGGTGTCGTAGGACAGCAGGGTTTCTTCGGTGCTGTCGGCGCAGGCGCGGACCGCCAGAGTGATCGTCCGCGCGCCGCGCGGGTCGATAACGGCGCTGATGTCCAGTAGGTCGCCGGAGACACCGGTCAGGCGCCGGTTGGCGTCCTTGAGCGAGGCGTGCCGGATGTGGGCGAGCTTCTTGCCGCGGAGGGTGGCTGCCTCGTCGATCGGTTCGACGCCCAGGGTGTTGTCCCTGCGCAGGGAGAGGCTCACCGGCATGCCGGCGTTGTGTGCCCATCCGGACTGGGCGTGCTGCTGTTCGGTGCGGCGGTCCTGGGTGATGCTGAAGATCACGGATCTGCGGTCGGGGGTGACGAAGCCGGACGGGCCGGTGAAGTGCTCGCCGAAGTCGAACTCGCGGGGCTTTTCGTGGTCGGGAACGAAGCGGTGCCGCCGCTTGTCGAAGGTGCCGATCCAGTAGTAGGTGTGCTTGACGGCGTTCGGGTTGAAGCCTTCCCACCACGGACAGATCAGCAGGATGTGCTTGCCGGTGCGCCGGCCCCGGGGGTCGGGGAGCGGGAGGAGTACGGGCAGTTCCCATACCTCTCCGGGTTCCGGCAGTGCGGCGAGGTCGTTGTGGTGCAGTGGGCCCTGGTACGTCCACGGCCCTTCGGGCCTGCGGGCGGTGTAGATGAGCGCGGTTCCGCCGTGCTTGTGGGTGACCTGAGTGCCGTCGTAGTCGACGATGCCGCTGCCGACCAACTGGTACCAGGTGCCGTCCTCTTCCCAGACGAAGGGGTCACGGAAGTTCTCCGCCCACGCGGTTCCGGGGCCGGCCGGAAGGGCTGCCGGGGCTTCGGTGACCGGCTCGGGCTTCATCGTCCAGGTGAGCAGGTCGGTATCGCGGTCGGCCTGGTAGGTGGACACGGCGAGTCCGGTGCGCTGGCGGTAGGGAAGCCGGTCGTCGCCGCCGGTGAAAAAGAGCACCGGTCCCCGGTCGCCGTCGACGTAGGCGGAGCCCGACCAGCAGCCGTCCGGGCCGGCCGAGGCCGCTGCCGGGGCGAGGGCGATCGGGAGGTCGCGCCAGTGCACCATGTCGGTGCTGACCGCGTGGCCCCAGTGGATCTGGCCCCAGAAGGGACCGAGCGGATCATGCTGGTAGAAGATGTGGTACTTGCCCTTGAAATAGACGGGCGCGTGCGGCTCGTTCATCCAGTGCCAGGGCGGCAGCATGTGGAACTGGGGGCGGTGCCGGTCGCCGTCGAAGCGGGCCCGGTCGGGGGCCAGATCCGGGCGGGGCACGCGGCGGCCCGGCAGCGCGGCAATTCTCGCGGCGTGCTCCCGGTGTGCTGTCGCGTCGTCCAGGGTGCCCGGGCGAATGGCGAGGCTGTCCATCAGGCCCATGTACATGTTGGCGTGGAACTCGCCGTTGAGCAGGGTGGGGCGGTTGTGCTTCCCGATGAGGAGGGGCACCCCGGAAGCCTGCACGGGGGCCTGGCCGGGCGTGGTTTCCGTTCCGATCAGCCGTCCATCGCGGTAGAGGCGCAGTTGATGGGCCGAGGGGTCGTAGGTGGCCGCGACATGGGTCCATCTGTTCCTGGCGGCGGGCTGGTCCGGGGCCCCCTTGACCTCGACCAGATGGGTTCCGAATCCGAACTGGAAGACGATCTGGCCGAAGCGGCGCAGGCCGAGCAGAAACCCGGTCCTGGCATCCGGGTCGTGCTGGTTGACCAGGGCCTGGGGCTTGCCGTCGATGCCGTGCTCGTAGGCGTAGGGGGCGATCCACACGTCGATGGTCATGCCTCTGGCGAAGTCGAGCTCGCCGGGTCCTTCCGCGGTGACGGCGGTGGAGTAGCCGTCGAAGTACAGTGCCCGGCCCTGTACGCCGCGGCGGCGGACAGGATCGCTGTCGGGCTTGTAGCGGGCGTCGTTGAAGACGTAGCCGACGGGGTTCGCGCAGCCGGATACGGCCTCGCGGGCGACGGAACCGGTGCGCTCGTCGAAGTCCCAGCGCGCGACGGGGCTTCGCAGGGCGGTCCGTCCGGTGGCAGCGGCGTGGGCGGGAGCGATCGAGAGCGGTAGGACGGTGCCGCCAACAGCGGCGGACACGACGCTGAGGGCTGTTCTTCTCCTCATGCAAGCTCCTGAAGTGCGCGACAGTCTGACGACCTGCCAAACCGTTTTAGGTGATGGGTCGGCATGGTTCGCGTGGCGTCGCCGCTAAAGCAAGAGCTAACGCACACAGATTTCGACCTCGTGACCCCCATAGGTGGCGAAAACGACACAAAAGCTCATCGTTATGCAGGCGAGATGTCCGGGGTGTTGACAGTGCATGACGGGTGGAGCAATCTCGTCACATCTTGCTAATCCGATTTAGCCGAACGGGGCTGATCCTCTGATGTCCGAGCGTCGCGTGACCATGGCCGACGTCGCCCGCAAGGCGGGCGTCTCGCCGACGACCGCGTCGTTCGCCCTGTCCGGCCGGACCGACATGCGTATCTCCGAAGCCTCGCGCGAGCGCGTTCTGGATGCCGCCCGGGAGCTGGGATACCGCCCGAACGTCACGGCGCGCAGCCTGCGCACGAAGTCCACGCAGACGATCGGATTCGTCTCCGACCGGATCACCACGACGCCGTTCGCTGGCGATGTAATCCGCGGCGCCATGGAAGCCGCCCGGGAGAAGGACCACCTGGTGTTCATCACCGAGGCGGGCGGCGATCGCGCCGCCGAGTCGTCGCTCGTCCATGCCCTGCTGGACCGTCAGGTCGACGCGGTGGTCTACGCGTCCATGTTCACCCGGTACGTGACCCCGCCCAAGGAACTGTTCGGACGCCGGGTGGTCCTGCTGAACTGCCTTGCCCCAGGCTTCGACGCGCCCTCCGTCGTCCCCGACGAGTTCGAGGCCGGACGGGACGCGGCCCGTGCTCTGCTCGCGGCCGGTCACACAGAGGGGATCTGGGCAGTCGGCGGCCACCAGGCCGTTCCCGCCACCCCCGAGGGAATCGTCGCCGGCAACGAGCGCATGCGGGGCCTGGAAGAGGTCCTCCGGGAGGGCGGAGCACGCCTGGAGGGCGTCGTCGAGTGCGACTGGGACACGCTCGACGGCCACCGTGAGGTGTCCGCCCTGCTGGCGGCGGGCCGCCGGCCCCGCGCCCTGGTGTGTCTGGCCGATCGGGTGTCCTTCGGCGCCTACCAGGCGCTCGGTGAGGCAGGTCTGTCCGTGCCCGGCGATGTATCGGTCATCTCGTTCGACGACCAGGACATCGCCTCCGTGCTGCGGCCGGCGCTCACCACGCTGCGACTGCCGCACTACCGGCTCGGGCACCTCGCGATGGAACTGATCCTCCGCCCCGGCCCGCTCGAAGCCGTCGTGCACCGCGTGCCCATGCCCCTGCAGAGCCGTGCATCGCTCGCCGCACCCGCCAGCGGCTGACACCGGCACCCAAGACAGTCGTCCCGCCACCCGCACCGATGATCGGGCAGGTGACGGGACGACCACCAAGAACAGCGACCGTCGCAACCGGTCGCCGAGAGCGGGTCCTGCAAGACCCGCCTCAGTGAGATGGAGGAACCTCATGCTGTTCAGAACACGACGCCTCGCTACTGCGAGTGTAGCCCTCACGGCGGCGACCGCGCTGGTCGCCGGATGCACCTCAGGAGGCGGGAGCACGTCTGGTGCCAGCGGCGACACGCTGACCCTGTGGACGCACAACGCCGGCAACTCGGTGGAACTCGACGTCGTCAAGAAGATCATCAAGGACTTCAACGGGTCCCAGGACAAGTACAAGGTCAAGCTGCAGGCGTTCCCGCAGAGCGACTACAACAACTCGGTCGTGGCGGCCGCCTCCGCCCGGAAGCTGCCCTGCCTCCTCGACGTCGACGGCCCCAACGTGGCGAACTGGGCATGGGGCGGTTACCTGGACCCGATCGACGTCACCGGCAGCGAAGTGCCCGTGCTCAGCCAGCTGGCCAGCACCGTCGGGCGGTACGACGACAAGCTCTACGCGTTCGGGTTCTACGACGTCTCGCTGGCCTTCTTCGCCCGCAAGTCCGTACTGGAGGAGCACGGAATCCGTGTTGCCACCATGGACAAGCCCTGGACGAAGGCCGAGTTCGACACCGCACTGGCCAAGCTGAAGAAGAGCGGCAAGTTCGAGTACCCGCTGGAGATGGGCACCGGCGGCTCCGGCGAGTGGTGGCCCTACGGCTACTCCCCGCAGCTGCAGAGCTTCGGCGGGGACCTGGTCGACCGCAGCGACTACAAGAGCGCCTCGGGCACCCTCGACAGCAAGGCCGCCGTTGACTGGGCCACCTGGTTCCAGTCCCTGGTCGCCAAGGACTACATGGCGAAGAAGTCCGGAGCCGACCCCAACAAGGACTTCCTCGCCGGCAAGAGCGCCATCCAGTGGGACGGCAGCTGGAACGCGGCCAAGAACGCCGAGAAGCTCGGCGACGACGTGGCGATCATCCCGCCGGTCGACTTCGGTGAAGGGCCCAAGATCGGCGGCGCCTCCTGGCAGTGGGCGATGAGCTCCACCTGCTCCAACAAGGCCGGGGCTCAGGAGTGGCTGAAGTTCTCCCGCCAAACGAAGTACTTCACCGACTACGCCAAGGCCACCAGCACCATCCCGGCCACCGAGGCCGCCGCCGAGCAGATCGCCGATTACCAGCGGGGCGGCAAGTTCGACGTGCTCGTCGAGTTCGCGCGCGAGTACGCGACGGTGCGTCCCGCCACCCCGGCCTACCCCTACATCTCCACCGAGTTCGAGAAGGCGGCCAAGGACATCCTGGCCGGCGCCGACCCGCAGAAGGCTCTGGGCCAGGCCGCGAAGGACATCGACAGCAACCTGAAGACGAACAACTACTACTCCAACTGACCTGCCCGGCCCGGCTCGGGCGCGACCACGCCGCCCGAGCCGGACCGACCCTCTGGAGATACCGTGCCCACCAAGACCGCAGCCCCCGAGCGGCTGCGTCCGGTCCGGCGAACCCGAACGACCAACGCCCGTCGCCGTGAAAGCCTCACCGCCTTCGGCATGGCCACCCCGGCCGTCGTGCTACTGATCGTCTTCCTCGTTGTACCGGTCGCCCTGGCCTTCGCCCTGGCGTTCACCGACGCCAGGCTCGTCTCGCCCACCCCAGCCCGCTTCGTGGGGCTGAGGAACTTCACCCTGCTCTTCCAGGACCCGACCTTCTACAAGTCCCTGCGCAACACGGCCTACTTCGCCGCCGTCGTCGTCCCGCTCCAGGCCGGGCTCGCCCTGGTACTGGCCCTGCTCGTCAATGCCAAGGTCCGGGGCATCAACTTCTTCCGCACCGTCTACTTCCTGCCGGTCGTCACCTCGATGGTCGTGGTTTCCCTCCTGTGGACCTTCCTCTACCGGAAGGACGGACTGGTCAACCACGTCATCTCCACGCTCACCTTCGGCCAGGTCGAGGGACCGGACTGGCTGGGCGACCCGGCCACCGCCATGCCCGCCATCATCCTGATGTCGGTGTGGCAGGGCGTCGGCTTCCACATGATCATCTGGCTTGCCGGGCTGCAGACCATCCCCGCCGAGCTGTACGAGGCCGCCGACCTCGACGGAGCGACCCGCTGGCACCGCTTCCGCCACGTCACCTGGCCGGGACTGCGTGCCACCCGCACGTTCGTGCTCGTCACCATCACGATCGCGGCCTTCAGCCTCTTCACTCAGATCAGGGTGATGACGCAGGGCGGCCCCCTCGACTCCACCACCACCGTCGTCTACCAGGCGGTGCACACCGGCTACGACCAGCAGCAGACCGCCTACGCGGCGGCCATCTCGCTGATCTTCTTCGTGCTCGTACTGAGCGTGTCCCTCGTGCAGCGCTTCCTGACCCGGGAGAAGGACTGACATGACTGCCTTCCTCAAGCACCTCGGCGGTCAATCCGGCCGCATCGCCCTCGCCCTGGTCTTCGCGCTCCCGCTCGTCTTCATGCTCGTCTCGTCGTTCAAGCCGGACGACCAGATCTTCGGCGACCTGGACTCCCCACGTGCCTTCCTGCCCGTCGGAGCCCTGTCGCTCGACAACTACACCGCCGTCTTCGAACGGGTCCCCGCGGCACGGTTCCTGCTGAACTCCGTTCTGATCTCCGCCAGCACGGTGGTGCTCGGCATCGTGATCAACAGCATGGCCGCCTTCGCCCTGTCCCGCATGCAGTGGCCCGGTCGCAAACTCGTCCTGACCGCGGTCATCGCCACCCTCATCGTGCCCTTCGAGACGTTCGCACTGCCACTGGTGTGGTGGGTCAACCAGCTTCCGCTGCTGAGCGTCAACGGCTTCCACCTGCAGTGGAGCACCGGCTGGATGGACACCTACCAGGTGCAGATCCTGCCGTTCGTCGCCAACGCCTTCTCGGTCTTCTTCTTCCACCAGTACTTCCAGAGCATCCCCAAGGAGCTGGACGAGGCAGCCATCGTGGACGGCGCCGGCTGGTTCACCATCTACCGCCGCATCGTCATGCCCCTGTCCGGGCCGGCCGTTGCCACCATCGCGATCCTGACCTTCCTCCCGGCCTGGAACTCCTACCTGTGGCCACTGATGGTCGTGCAGAGCGAGGAACTGCGCCCGGTGATGGTGGGCATCTCCTACTTCTTCCAGCTGAACGTGGGATGGGGCCAGATCATGGCCTACTCCTCCATGATCACCGTGCCGATCCTGGCGCTCTTCGTGGCGTTCCAGCGCTCCTTCGTCAACAGCATCGCCTCCAGCGGCGTCAAGGGCTGACCCGCACAGCGGCGCCACACCGCTCACTCTGCTCGTCCCCTGACACCGTGTGCCTCCGCGCACCCCGAGAAAGGCCCTGTGTGTCCGCGTTGCCTGCCGACCCCCACCTCCCGGCCATACACCTGCGACCGCCCCGCAACTGGATCAACGACCCCAACGGTCTGGTCTTCCACAACGGGCACTACCACGTGTTCTTCCAGTACAACCCGCACGGCCCGCAGCACTCCAACGTGCACTGGGGCCACTTCCGCAGCCCCGACCTCATCAACTGGGAACCCCTACCCGTCGCCCTCACCCCCACCCCGGGCGGAAACGACGCCGACGGCTGCTACTCCGGCAACGCCGTCTCCGTCGACGACCGCATGGTCGCCTTCTACTCCGCCCACCGCAACGACCGCTGGTGGCAGCCCATCGCCACCGCCCAATCACACGACAACGGCCGCACCTGGGCCAAACGCCCCGACCTGCTCATTGCCGAACCACCCGCCGGCACCACCATGTACCGAGACCCCTACGTCTGGCAGCAGGGAGAACGCTGGCGGATGCTGGTCGGCTCCGCCCTCGACGACGGCCGCGCCGCAGCACTGCTGTACGAGTCCGACGATCTGGAAACCTGGGCATACCACGGCCCCTTCCACACAAGCGACGCCGCGCCCGGCACCGACCCGATCGGCTGGGAATGCCCCCAGTACGCAACGTTCGGCGACCGGAGCATCCTGATCGTCAGCGACTGGACCCCGCACAACGGCCCCAGCCACACCACCGTCCACACCGGCCGCGAACAAGACGGCCGCTTCACACCGGTCGCCTCCCCCGTGCCCCTGGACCACGGCCCCGACATCTACGCCCCTGCCCTGCTGAAGGTGCCCGGGACGAACCGCTGGCTTCTGTGGGGCTGGGCCTGGGAGGCACGCGACGAGGACTGGGCGCACGAAACGGGCTGGGCAGGCGTCCTCACCCTCCCCCGCGAGGTGAGCCTCACCCCCGACGGCACCGTCGTCCAGCGCCCTGCCCGCGAACTCCTTGCCCTGCGCGGCGCCCGTGCACTGCACCGCACCGGGCACGTCACACAAACCGCGCCCGCCGCACTCGGACAGGTCAGCCGCACCTTCGACCTCACCGCCTCCCTGGTCCCCGACCCCTCGGGCACGAGCGGGCTGCGCCTGGTCACCTCTGCGGACGGCTCCGAGTACCTCGATATCGGTCTCGATCCCGCGTCCGGGAAGCTCATCGTCGACCGCACCCACGCCTCCCTGGACCAGCGGGCACGAAAAGGCTCGTACACCGCCCCCTGCCCCGCCCTGAGCCGCCCGGGTACCCCCGTCGAACTGCGCGTCATCGTGGACCGCTCGATCGCTGAGGTCCACCTCGGCGACGGACAGGTCCTCACCCTGAGGTTCTATCCCCTCGCCGACGGGCCGTGGCGACTGCAGGTCCGTACAACAGGCACCGGGCGCAGCGACTTCGCCGTCGAAGCATGGGACCTGGCCACCGGCGGTGTCCATCAAGAATCCGTTCTGGCGGGCCAGCCACGGGACCCCGCGCTCACACGTCCCTGACAAGGCGGACGTGTCGGTCTTGTCCGCGGCCCGTCCAACCGAACGACAAGTGCCGTCTTCCCCGTGAAGGCAGCGCATGCCGTCAGTTACCTCCCTCGCAGCACGGTCTTGTCCACCCGGGCCCCGGCTGCGCCCACGGCGCGAGGCGGCAACCCCGCGCCCTCCCTGAGAGGCAGACAGTCACCATGGCCCGATCCGGGTCCCCCGGCAGCATCACCGTTCTCGGCGAGTGCGTCGCCGACATATTCGAAGACCCCGCCCAGTCAGGTCCCGAGGGGCTGTCGCTGCGGGCCATGCCAGGTGGCGGCCCCGCCAACACCGCCGTCGCACTCGCCCGGCTCGGCACCCCCACCCGCTTCCTCGGACGCTTCTCCAACGACACCTTCGGAACCCTCTTCCGCGCCCGCCTCAACTCCAGCGGTGTCGACCTCACCGCCAGCGTGAACGCCCGTGAGCCCAGCACTCTCGCCGTCGCCGACCTCGACGCGACCGGCCAGGCCACCTACACCTTCTACGCCGACGGTGCCGCCGACTGGCAGTGGACCGACCACGAACTTGCCGAAGCCACGAAGGACGACGCTGTCTGCCTGCACACCGGCTCCCTCGCCCTGGTGCGTCAGCCCGGCGGCAGCCGCATCGAGGACCACCTCGCCCAGGCCCGTGAGCAGGCCACCGTGTCCATCGACCCCAACGTCCGCCCCCTGCTCGTACCGCCTTCCGTGTACCACGAACGTCTGCCCCGCTGGTGCGCCGCAGCCGACATCCTCCGCCTGAGCGAGGAGGACTGCGGCATCCTCGCCCCCGGAGCCAGCTTCCAAGAGGCTTGCGACACCTGGCACGCCGCCGGCGTACAGCTCGTCGTCATCACGCTCGGCGGACGCGGAGCACTCGTATCACTGGACGGCACACGCGTCACCGTCCCAGCACCACCTGTCGTGATCGTTGACACTGTCGGCGCCGGCGACTCCTTCACTGCAGGTCTCCTCCACCGCCTTGCCGCCCTCGGACATCTCGGCGGCCGACTTGACGAGCTGACCCTTGAAGATGTCACCGACGCCTGCACCTTCGCCGCCCACGTCGCAGCCTTGACATGCTCGGTCTCCGGCGCAAATCCACCCTGGGCAGACGAATCAACGCTGCGAATCGGTGCCGCACCACATCTGCCCCAGCTCGGGAGCTGAAGATCTTCATCATCAGCGACCGGCCCCCGATGATGTGTACCCCGGCCTGCCGAGGGCGTTCCCCGAGATCAACCGGGCCGCAGCGTCCCTCCCCGCCGGGGTGGAGTTCGCACCCACGACATGGTCCCCGGCGACAAGCTTGCGTCACCGGCCACCTCCGGCTCTCCCGCACCCCCGACGAGCCGGTGTGGCTGTCGTTACCGACCTCGCCGTGCTGGCGACCGCGCCCCTCCTCACCGACCCGGCCACCGACGCCACAGCCGTGCTGGAGCGGTACGGGCCTGCCGTTGCTGACCGGAGCCGGGCGATGTTGGTCGTCCCGACGCCGGCCGGCCCCGCAGGATGGTGGAGCTGAGGCGCTGCGGGCGACCATGGGGGCCGAGCATCAGCGTCCGCGGCCAGAAGGGGGTTCTCCTGGCGCCCTCTTCCAGCACTGGGAGGCGCAGGCGGGCGGGCGCGAACGGGACGAGCCGTTGCACAGGCCGCTGACGAGCGAGAATTCAGCTGTTCGCGAGGAAGCTAGCTCACGGTGCTCATCGGGTACGGGGCCGGTCGCGCCCGGGGAGCCGCTCGACGGCCAGGTCGTAGGAATCCTCGACCGCGTCGGTGACCAGCCGCTCGGTGATGCCGGGGCCCGGTCCGAGCGAGATCCAATGCCGTTTGTCGAGGTAGCGGCCCTGTGTGATCGACGCGTGGGCATGCACGAGCGCGCGGGCGTGTTCGGGCCGGTCACCGCGCACGAGGCTCCTGCCGTGCTGAGCCCGCACCCCGAGGACGCCGCCATGCTCCAGCAGACGGCCGCGCGGCACCGTGGCCTGCGGCTCTTGGATCCGTGGCGCCGATGCAGCCACGCCCCGGTGAGGTGCGATGCCGTGCCCTTTCCAACTCGTGATCGTTAGGCCGTTCGGTCACAGTCGGTTCAGGTCTACGGGGGAAGGACGGGCGTGGAGGTCAGGGATGTGCACCATGCCTACCGGCAGCGCGCGGTCCTGCAAGGCGTTGATCTGCGGCTGCGGGCCGGGACGCTGTGTGGGATCGTCGGGGAGAATGGTGCTGGCAAGTCCACCCTGCTGAAGATCCTCTCCGGCGAGCTGCGGCCCACGCGCGGCACGGTCCGTCACAACGGCCGGTTCGGCTACTGCCCGCAGCACGTGGTCCTCAATGACGCCCTGACCGTTCGGCAGCACCTGAGCTACTTCAAGACGGCCTACCGCCTGGCCAACGTGCGCTACGCCGAGGAGATCATGGAGGTACTGGGCTTCACCGGATACGTCGATGAGCGGGCCGGTGTGCTCAGCGGCGGCACGCGGCAGAAGCTGAACGTGACGCTGGCGCTCATGCACGATCCGCAGGTCCTGCTGCTGGACGAGCCGTACCAGGGCTTCGACTGGGAGACGTACCAAAGGTTCTGGGACCTGGCGGTGCGGCTGCGGGACGCGGGACGCTCGATCCTGGTCGTCTCCCACCTCGCCTACGACACCGAACTCCTGGACGAGCTGTGGCGCCTGGACACCGGAACGCTGCGTGCGGACCGGGCGGGGGTGGCCGCGTGAGGTCCCGCCTGACCCGCTTCGCCGTTGCCACCCGGTTCACGCTCATCGAGCACGGCCGCAACCGCTTCGCCATGATCCTGGTGATCCTGTTCGTACCCGTGTGGACGACCCTGGCGTACGTCGCGATGCCCGACACCCCGGCCCGGATACGGCTGCGCGCCACCGGCGAGGCGCTGGCCCCGCCCGGCAACGAACTGACCTCGATCAGTGGGGCCCTGAACGCCGTCACTCTGATCACCGGGTTCATGATGTTCGCCGCCACGTTCTCCGGCAGCGGCTTCGACCGCCGCCTGGCCATGGCCGGCTACCCCCGCGCCCACCTGGTCCTGGCCAAGGTCACCGCCCTGGCCCTGGTCTCGGCGGCGGTCGCCGCCTACGCCACCGCCGTCGCCTGCCTGGTCTGGACACCCCGCCAGCCCTTGCTGCTCGCCGCCGCCCTGTTCTGTGCCGGACTCACTTACGGCGCCCTCGGTGTCGGCTTCGGGTCGCTGCTGCGCCGGGAAGTCGAGGGGATGTTCGCCATCGTGATGACCAGCATCATCGACCTCGCGCTGCAGAACCCCATCACGAGCTCCGGGGCCGACAACCCGCTCATGCGCTACCTGCCCTCGTATGGGGCCATGCAGGCCAGCACGGCGGCCGGATTCTCCGCCAGCCCCGTCCCCGGGCACCTGGCCATCCAGCTCACCTGGTTCGCCGGCGCTGCCCTTCTCGCCCTGCTGGGCTTCCGCGGCAGCACCCGCAACTGCCTGCCACCGGCCACCCCCGCCCCGCCACCCGGGCCGCAAAGCAGCACAGTCGGCCTTCCCGCGCCGCGCCAAGCCACCACGCCATCGGCTGCGGCGTCTGACGCGGAAACACACTGAGGTCCTGGTTCTCCGACATGCGCGCCGCTACGAAATCCACCACGGCCAACCTCGATGCCGCCCCAGCACAGCGACAGCGTCTTGTCCGCCGCCCGCCCACCCGTCATGACCCGTCGCTGCGGGCGGCGTACCGGCTGTGCCAGCGCACCACACGACAGCACGATCCCGCGATCTACGCCCTCATCCAGTTGATGCCGGCCGTGCTGCGCCCGGCCGGCTGGGCGTTGTGGGCGGCGGCAAGCGTCCTGGACGACCTCGCCGACCAGCGGGATGCACAACCGGCCGAGCGTGAGGCCCGCGTCGAAGCGTGGACCCGAGCCCTGCAAGACGACCTGGCGGCTGGCACCAGCACCGATCCAGTCCGCCACGCCCTGGTGGACACCGCCCTGCGATGGCATCTGGACCTGTCCAGCCTGCAGGGCGCCATGACCAGCACGCGTGAGGACGTCCGCGGCCGGCGCTTCGCCGACTGGGACCAGTGGCGCGCCTGGTGCACCGAGGCAGTGGTGCCGTGGGTCGATCAGCTACGGCACCTGTTCGAGCAGGCCGGAGCGCCGATGACGCTCCGGCTGGACCGGCACGAGGACTACGAGCAGTTCGTCGACGGCGCCCAGCTCACCGACATCCTCACCGACCTGAGCACCGACCTCCCCCAGGGCGGCCTGCTCCTGCCGCACGAAGCCCTGGCCGCCTTCCCCGGCGTGGAAGACGACCTGCGGCAGGGGCGTTGGAGCCCGGCCACAGCGGCGCTGATCGGGGAGATGGCGGCCCTGGCCCGCCAGTGGCTGACCCAGCCCACGATGACCAGGGGCATGCACCCGGGCGCTGCCATCGTCCTCGACACGGCCGCCTGCCTGATGCGCGCCCAACTCGATGCCGTCGACGCGGCCGGACCCGTCCTGCTCGAGCGCGCCCCGCGCCCCACCTTGGTCGCTCGCACCCGCATCCTCGCCCCCGCCCGCCTCCGCTCGCACCTGGCCTGGAGCCTGACGCCCCTGACCGCCCCCGGACCGCGGAGACCCTCGCTCACCCTGAGCGCTGTGAGACCGGCAGCGGAGAGCACCGCCCTGCGGCCCCCGCCCCCGCACCCCGACGGCGCCCGGCCCCCGCAGATCCCCGCCGACCAGATGCCCTCCCACGTGGCGGTCATCATGGACGGCAACGGCCGCTGGGCGAACCAGCGCGGCCTGCCCCGCCCAGAAGGCCACCGCGCCGGCACCGCCGCCGCCCACGAGATGGTCTACGGCGCACTCGAGATCGGCCTGCGCCACCTGACCCTGTACGCGTTCTCCACCGAGAACTGGAAACGCGACACCGACGAGATCACCACCATCCTGGGCGCGATCCGACGGGACCTCGACGAAGGCCCCATCCGCGACCTCGACGTACGCCAGCGCTGGCTGGGCCACCCCGACAAACTCCCCGACGAACTTGTCCACGCCCTGCGACGCGAGGAGCACCGCACCCGCACCCGCACCGCACTGACCCTGACCGTGTGCATCAACTACGGCGGCCGCGACGAGATCACCCGCACCGCCGCAGCCCTCGCCCAAGCAGCCCACGCGGGTGACATCGACCCCCACCTCATCGGCGAGGACGACTTCACCCGCCACCTGCCCCACCCTGACATGCCGGACGTCGACCTGTTGTGGCGCACCGGCAACGAGCAGCGCACCTCCAACTTCCTGCCTTGGCACGCCGCATACGCCGAGCTGCACTTCACCCCCGGCTACTGGCCCGACGCCGACCGACGTGACCTGTGGCAGGCCATCACCGAGTACAGCCGGCGCCAACGCCGCCACGGCGCCGCACCCCTCATCGCCCCCCGCCAACCGTCAACCGTGCCGTTACCTGCGCCGTGTCCTGCCGATGCCACGCCACCCACCACCGCTGGCGCCGTCCCAGCGCCGACGGGGGCGGCCAGCGACTTCGCAAAAGGGTGAGAAGCAAAAGCGTGCCACGAGCCGTGAAGACACAGGCGAAAGATGGATCAGGCCGGGAAACAGTGGCGCTCGGTTCAGCTTTCCATCGAAGCGACGGCACCGACGAGGTTCCTGGAGCAGGCCACCTCACGGGCCGCGGGCCGTAACCCGGGAGCGCCGGTGAGCGTTCGTCGGTCCGTCATACGCGTCATGAACCTCTCTCATATGTCCGACGCGGCGCTCTCACCACGGCGATCGCCTCCGCCGCCGTACTCAGCACGTCCGCCTCCGCGGTGACCGCGCCCCCCTCCGTGGTATCCGCACCCGCCACGGCAGTGGCCGTGCCCGCCTTCGCTCAGGCGGCCGAGTTGTCGCCCGCCTGCCAGTCGGCTCTGCTGGACACGGTGGAGAAGTTCCCGGTCGTGGACTTCGCCGTTCCCGAGAAGGTGCAGAACACGGTGCTGGTCGAGGTCCTCAACCTCAGTGACGCCGACCAGGCCGTGTTCACGCCGACAGCGTGCACCGCTTGGAACAACTGGGCCACCACCAACGGCAAGGCCATCGGCGACGACCTGGACACCCGCTACCGGTCCGCCGCCGCACCGGTGTGCAACAATTTCGCCCGCTCCACCCTCGCCACGATCAAGAAGCACGCCCCCAACATCCCCGCCGAGACCCGGGAACTCGAAAAGGTCGCCAAGAAGGTGTGGGCGAGCTCCATGCGACCAGGACGCGGCGAAGGGTGGAGGCGGACGGCGGAGTGCGGACCCCAAGCGGTCCGTGGGCGCGTATGCCGAGCCGCCGGGCGAGGGTGTGGTGTGCTGGGGAGCGTGGCGGGCCCATTGCCCGATCGCCAGGTAGGAGCGGGCGCCGGCCAGGACCGCGCAGGAGGCGGTGAGGAGAACCGAGACCAGCGAGTGTCGTCGTCCGCGGCGGTCGCGCGGGTCGGGCAGAGCCGTCAACCGATCCCTCAACACGGACAGTTCGCGTGTGGCGGGGCTGGGCGACTTGATCAGGCAGACGATGGCAGACTGGCGGCACTTCGAGGCTCCGGTGATGCAGGGCGACTTTGGTCGGTCACCCCGTCAACCGGAGCCTCCTTGCGTTCGTGACGGCCTCGCCAGTCCCGTTACCCTCCGGTGACCTGCACGACGCCCACTACCCGGACTATGAGTCAGCCCTGACCCCGGACCGGGGCCGAACAGCCCCTTTGGGTATGGCTTCTGGGCTCGCCCACAAGACCGGTACGCTGCCGTGGATAACCTGTGCCGTCGTCGATGCAGGGGGATCACACATGTCGAACACCATTGTCCTGCCCCTCTCCATCGCCCGCTCGCCATGGTCCTGGCGATGATCGCCGCGCACGGGTTGGGCGAGAGCAAGGACGCCTACACCGGGGAGGTCACCGGCCGGGGGGTGAGCAGTTCGACCGGTACCTACGGCCCGACGGGCCACTACATGATGCACATCCGCACCGACGAGGGGCGGGAGCTCAGCATCGAGGTGAACAGCCGGACGTATCGGTCGCTCGCCGTCGGCGACCGGGTGGTCAAGGAGTGGGGTAGGCGCTGGCCGGAGCGGTCGGAGTAACGGAGCGAACAGCTCTGCCGCACCGTCCTGCACGCCCTCGCCGCCCGCGACCACCCACGGCCCTGTACCAGGCACTCGGCTTGCCCGAAGGCCCGCAGACACGCCGCCCGGACGCGGGTCGCACCGGGACACCGCAGACCGCGCGCGGCTCGCGCACCGACACTCTCCGTCAGGCAGGGAACCGCAGCATCGCGGCTGGCCTGCGCGAGGTCTCCTACGCGCCCAACTCCCGCCCCCTCGACCTACTCAGGCTGCCCTGACCGGCAACAACCTGTGGCTACGACAACTATGAATCAGTCCTGGGCAAGAGGGGTGCGGGCATCAGCCACACGACGAATACAAGCTGCGCAATCGCGATGAACTTCCACCGCCCCAGCGCCCGGTGGACCGACACCCCGCGAGCCTGCACACGCACATCCCGCCTGGCAGCCCTTCGGCCCGCCGAATAGCACTCAGCGGACCGAATTCGACAACGCTGTCGATCCGATGCCGGGGGCGGGGCCTTTCCCGTCAAGGTGCCTGCCGAGGCCTGACGTGGGGAGCTGGCCTGCAGCGGAGCTCTCCCCGCCAGGAATGCAACGCACGCGCATGTCGGCGATCGAGATCTGGCTCACCGACGGAGGACTCCTTCTGTGTCAGGCCCGGCTGAGCGCACTACACCAGCGCCCGGCGGTCGCCGTAGCTGCACCCCTGCACTCCTGCACTCCTGCAACGGGAAGATGTGGACGGCAACGCCGAAGAGCTCCTCAATTTGAGCGCCTGCCGCGGTCGCTCCCCCGCCCCATTGGTGTCGGCGTTTCGGAGGACGCCGTCGTCGAGACCGGCGAGTGCGGGACGCCGTCAGCCGCGGCGCGGAGCCAGGTCCTCCGGCGGCGTGGGAATCCGCCCCCGGGCGCGCTCGAGCAGAACGGCCGGCTCCGGCTCCGCCTGCAGGGACTTGAGCATGAACAGCCACCACTGGTCCAGCCGCTCCGCCCAGTTCCGACCGCCCGGCCTCTCCTCGCTCAGCGTGCAGAGGCCGAAGAAGGAGTACACGAGCGTCACGGCCGCGGTCGACGGTGTGACCTCGTCCGCCAGCTCACCTCGCGTGCGAGCCTGGGTGAGAAGCCGGGTGACGGCCAAAACCCAGCCGCCGAACGGCGCCGGCACGGGGGACTTAATGGTGCGGCGTTCCGCCCACAGGCGCGCGCCCGCGCGCGCCACGACGTCCTCGCTGAGGAACCGTGCGACACCGAAGCTGAGTACGACCAACTTCTCCAGTGGAGGGATGTCGGGGGCGGAGTAGGGGGCCGCGAGTTGTGGCCAGGTGGCGAACTGCTCATGGATCACCGCAAGTGCCAGCTTCTCCTTGCTGGAGTAATGGAAATAGATCGCTCCGCTCGTTTTCCCGGAGTGATCACTTATGTCATTGACACTCGTTCCTGCATATCCCCGTTCGATAAATAGATGTGCTGCTGATTCGAGCAGCTCTTTACGGGTGGCACGGGCCCTGTCCTGCACTTCAGTTCCACTTTCGTTCAAATGTTCCAGCAGTAGCGATGGAGGCTGACGTCTCCGCCCGGAGTGCCCATCCACAGCGCGTGGAAGATCCTATTATTCTTTGACCGTGCGCGCTTGGGGGTAACTTCCGTGAATTCGCCACCTGCTGCGCAGAATCGTTTCGCCGGGCGTCCGAACTTCCTGCCAATCGGTGCGACTCGGAACCTGGAGGACGTTTCCCATCAGGCCATTTGCCTGCTTTCCGTGGAGCAGGCAGCACCGCGCACGGGGGAGACGGCCATCTTCCTCGGGAATATTTCTGTCACTCAAAATGGTGATTGCGGAGTCCGGAGAGGCTGAATTAACATAATGCCTACGATGTTTCGGATGTAGCCAAAAAGGGGCGGTCGTGCCTCCCTGACGCGCACGGAAATGTCACGTGGCGCATGAGTGGCGCAGCCCCCACGCTCCTGTCTCATTTCTCCGAATGAACCCATCCAGGCACCCGTCTGCGCCCGTGCCGAGCCGGTCGGCGCAGCCTCCGAGAACGGCAGTCACATGACAGTTCGTCCCATCCTTTCCTGGTCCCCGTCCGCCATCGTTTTCGACTGCGACGGGACCCTGATGGACACCGAGCGACACTGGCAGGAGGCCCGAAATGCCACATTTCGGGCGTTTGGCGTCAAGCCGCCGACCAGCTTCGCCGACCGGGCCAAGGGCGTGCACTTCACCGAGTGCGGGGCGCTCATGGCCGAGGAGTCCGGGAAGCCGGACCTCGTGGACGACTTCACGGATAAGCTCCTCAGCACCTTCACCGCGCTGGTCGACCAGGACCCGGTCACCATGCCCGGAGCCGCCGCACTGGTCCGGCTGGCCGTCGGCCGTGTCCCTCTCGCCGTGGCGAGCAACTGTCCCCGGACGATGGTGGAGTCATGCCTCGGGCGGGCGGGGCTCCTCCGTTGCTTCGACCACGTCGTGGTCGCCGGCGAGGAGCTACGGCCGAAGCCGGAACCCGATGTCTACAGGGAGGCCGCACGTCTCTGCGGCGTACCGCCAGAGCAGACTCTGGCCGTGGAGGATTCGCTCACCGGCATGCAATCCGCACGGCGGGCAGGTCTTCGCGTCATCGGGATCGGGCCGTGCCCGCCGGGCTTGGAGGCGGAGCAGGCCGATCTGTGGGTCAGGAGCCTCGCCGCGGACGAGCTGTTGTCATGGGCCAGGCGCCGGATCCGCGCGTAGAGCGACGCAGCCGCGGACGCCGGGCCCTGGCCTGAGAAGGCGGTCAGCCGGTGGTCACATGGTGCGCCAGGGTGTCCACGGTTCCGGTGGCAGAGGCGAAGAGCAGGGCAACGCCGACCGCCCCGGGGTCCGGGATGCCCGTCGCCCTTTGTCCCAGGTAGCTCGCCCGGCCCATGCGTGCCGTCAGGGACGCCGTGTCCCGCACCCCCTGCCAGGCGCTGTCCGCCGCCGTGGCCAGAGCCTGAGCGGGCGGCGTGCCCTTCGCCACCAGCAACGCGGCGGCAGCCGGAGCGAGCGCGTCGACCAGTGTCTTGTCCCCTGGTGAGGCATCCCCCACACGGCGGATGGCGGCCAGGCCCAGGGCGGTGCCTTCGGCGAGCGAGGCCGTAGTCAGATGGGGTCCGGAGTCGGCGGCCCTGCTCAACGCCTGGAACAGCAGGCCGAACAAAGGACCGCTGGTCCCCCCGATCTCGTCGAGGAAGGCATCTGCCATGACGCCCAAGGTCTCCGCAGGGCCGGTCGGCTCCTCTGTGCGGTCGAGCCGCAGACCGGCGGCCCGGACCCCTGCGGCGAGGTTCGCGCCGAAGTCGCCGTCTCCCACCCGCTGGTCGAGCGCGGTCAGCTCGGCCTCGGTGGCATACACGGACTGGGCGAAGCGACGCATCCAGGCACGGACCTGCGTGCCGTCGAAAGCGACGTGCGTCATGATGTCGTCCTCCTGCTCCAGTGGTGACCTGCGGGATCCCGCAAATACGGGCCTCACCATGACAGCGCAGGGGTGCGGACCGGCGCATCGTAGAAGTCCAGTACGGCCCGGTCGGCGACCATGAGGGTCAGGGAGAAGCCCCGCATGTCGAGAGCGGTGACGTAGTTGCCGACGAGGTGCCGGGCCAGCCGCACTCGCCGCGCCTCGAGAACCCGGGCGAGTTCACCAAATATGCCGTACAGCTCAAGTGACGTGACCGCCCCCAGGCCATTGACCAGGGCAACGACCGGCTCGTCGGGGCCAGGGCGCAGCGCGTCCAGCAAAGCGCCGGCCATGTCCTCCACCAGTACACCCAACGGCTCTCGGCTCCTGGTCCGGTCGGCGCGCTCACCATGGATTCCCACGCCGTACTCGAGTTCACCGGGCGGCAGAGCGAACGCGGGCTCGCCGTCGGCCGGTGCATGGTGAGCGGCGGAAGCAACTGCGAGGGTCCGGCACCGGCCCGCCACGCTGGTGCCGAGATCGACCAGCCCGCCGAGTCCCATTCCGCTGTCCGCGGCACCGCCCAGGACCTTCTCCACCAGCAGAGTGGCACCCGTGCCACGGCGTCCGCCAGCTATCTCCTCGGAGTCGGAAGCGAGGTCGTCATCGACCAGGACGCGCCCGCAGGAGATCCCCGCATCGGCGAGCCGTTCGGCGGCGATACCAAAATTGATCCGGTCCCCGGTGTAGTTCTTGACCACGTGCAGCACGCCTTCCGGCCTCGCCACCGCGAGGGACGCCCGGAAGATCTGCCGGTTGTGAGGAGAGGCGAAGATCCTCCCCGGGCAGGCGGCGTCGAGCATCCCCGCCCCGACGTATCCGGCATGCAGGGGCTCGTGACCCGCCCCTCCACCCGAGAGCAGGCCCACCAGCCGGGCCGGTGCGGTGTGCAGGGCCCTGACGAATCCGTCGGCGGCGTCGTATCCCACGAGATCTGCGTGGGCGCGCGCGAAACCGGACAGTGCGTCGGAGGCCAGTTCGCCCGCGCAGTTCTCGAAGTACCTGGCCATGATCGGCACGCCTTTCGTCCCCGGCACGAGACCGGATGAGCCGGATAGGTCAGCCTCCGGACGAGACCTCCATGGTGAGGGTGACGGTGTGCTGACGGCAACTCGCCCAGAGTGGTCGATGCGTCGAGGACAGGGGCCGCTAGGGCTCAGCGCAGGCTGGTCCTTCGTTCGCGCCGGCCCTTCCATGTGGGGCCAGAGTGTCTGCAAGAGCCCGCCCGGGAAGCTCTCGCACGCTGCCATCGGGCGGGCGTCCTACGGTGTGGCGGATCCTGTGCCGGCTCAGATGAGGTGCAGGACGCGGGATGCCCGCCGAGGGCCATGTAGGGCATCAGCGGGCACCCTGTGATCGTTACAGTCTGGTTCGGTCCTGGCCGAGCAGCAAGGCCAGGGTGGCTCGGGCCTCCTTCCGGCGTTGAGGGGATGGATCGAAGACCGCTGTCAGGGCGACGATGGCGACCGTTATGCCGTGCGCGGCGATGACAGTGGTGGCGATGGGCTCGTTGAGCTGCTCGAGCAGTGTGATCACACTGTTCTCCTCCTGGGTGGGCCCTGGCGTTCATGCGGCGGGGCGTGCGGGAGGATTGCCCCGCGTCCGGAGGGTTTCCGGCGACGCGTGCTCGCCTAGCCGGGACGCGTCTAGGCTGCTCAGGGCCTGCGTGGCGAGTTTTCCGGTGCTGTCCGGTTCTGGATGAGTGGTGGATGGAACGGCAAACTGCGGCCCAGGCCTTCGCAGCCGTTCTCGTCGATCTGCACAGGAAGGCGGGTAGGCCGACTCTCGACGCGCTGGTCCACCAAGGGCAGAAGCAGGTTCCGCCCGTCTCGCTGCGCAAGTCGTCACCGGGCGACTGGCTGACGGGAAAGAGCGTCCCTTCGAACCGGGCAGCGGTTGGGTTCCTCTTCGCTCACCTCATGGTGCTCGCCCGGAGAGCCGATCCATCGCTTCCCGTCATCTCGTGGGTGAAGCTGTGGGAGGAAGCCTGGGCGGAAAGGCAGGCTCTGCGGGGTGGGCGTCCGTCCCGCCCTCGCGTCGCGCCGGCCGAGTCCCTGGCTGCGCCTGTGGGGCGAGGAAAGCTTCTTGCGGCACTGCGGCTGGCGGACGCCTGTACCGAGTGGGAGGTGCGTCCCTCTGGCGAGGCGGCGTCCGGCACACCGGGGGTCTTGCCTCTGTATGTGCGCAGGACGCACGACGCTGTGGTGCGGCAGGTGGTGGCGCAGGCTGAGGGCGGCTCGAGCGGGATGGTCGTTCTGGTCGGCGGTTCGTCGTCGGGCAAGACCAGGGCGTGCTGGGAGGCGGTGCAGGAACTTCCGGCAGGGTGGCGGTTGTGGCATCCGCTCGACCCGACGCCTGTCATGGCGCTGGCCGCTGTGCTGGAGGAAGGCATTGCGCCGCACACCGCGATTTGGCTCAACGAGCTTCGGCGGTACGTCGGGGAAGGCGCCGGCAGGGAAGCGGAGCCAGTGGCGGCGGGGCCTCGTGCGTTGCTTCAGGATCCAGAGCGTGGTCCCGTTCTCGTCCTGGCGACCGTCTGGCCGGAGCACTGGACCGCGATGACCGATCGTCCCTTCATAGGTGCTGACCCCTATCCGCAGGCTCGTGAGCTGCTTGCGGGCCGGGCCATCCACGTACCTTCCTCTTTCGACGAGGCCGTGTGGGGTGACGTGCGTGCGGTCAGTGCGCCCGCCATGACGGGAGCGTCGACAGGGCGGCGGCACGATCCTTGCTGGAAGCTGCGGCTGCCGCCGGCATTGCGCAGGCGTATGCGGCCATGGTCGAGGACGCGGAAGACGCCGGTCTCACGGAGGAAGCCGACCAGTGGGCTCTGCGTGCTGTGGCCGGCGCCTACACACAGCCGCTGTGGAACGTGATCAGAGGGCGGGAGAGGACCGGCCGCTTCGACGCGGCTGAGCGGCTGGCCTGGCACGCGGCCACTTCCCGGGACCTCAATCGTGCGCCGGCTGGCAGCGAAACGCAGCGCCGAAGCGGCACTGCCGCTGCTGTGGCGCGCCCACCAAGCGGGCATGCCCTGGGCTCCCGGCATGCTCGCCATGCGTCTGGAAGCCGCCGGAGAACACGCGCAGGCCGAATCCCTGGCCCGGATCGCCGCCGACTCAGGCGACAGAGAGCCTCTGGAGGGTCTGGCCCAGAAGCGGGCATGTGACGATCCCGGCGGCAACTGGAGGGCGCTGCTGGCCAACGGCCTGACGGCACAGGGAACAACCGCGCTCCCCTGTTGAGTTGAGAGGAACGTCAGCTGCGGGTTCGTGCACACATCCGGCCTGCCGCACCTGCTGGTGGGCCTCTTCAGCGAGAGCTTCGGGGTCGTGGCCGAGGTTCGTCGGCCAGCTGCTCGGGTCAGTCGGGCGGCATCGGGGCGGCCCGGGCGAGGAAGACACCGGGCTGGAGACCAGGCGCCAGTGCCCTGGCATGGGCTCGGGACACCCAGTTCGCGACGCAGCTCGTCGGCGTGGGTGATCCAGAGCCGGTAGAGGCGCTCCCACACCTTGGGTTCATTGGGCCGCTCGTCCAGGTGCTCCACGATGAGACCGGATGCTGCGGCCTGCTCGGCCCACGTGGGGGTGGCGCTTGGGCGCAGGGACCGGGTCATCACGAGCTGGCCGCCCGGGGCCAGGACGCGGCCGAGCTCGGCGACCGCCTGGTCGCGGTCGTTCGCGCGGCCAAGAGCGTCGATGCAGACGATGCCGTGGGCGGCGGAGTCGGGCAGGGCGGTGTTCTGCAGGTCGGCGACGCGGAATGGCGCGGGTGGTGTCGCTGCCGAGGAAGTGGGGGCGGCGGGCGGTGGCTTGGGTGACGGCGACCGGGGAAAGGTCGAAGCCGTCCAGGCGCAGGGCCAGGGCGCGGGCCAGCCAGAGGCCGATCCCCCGGTTCCGCGGCCGGCATCGATGAGGAGCTGCCCCGGTCGCAGTCTCAGCCGCGCGGTGATGAGCCCCAGTAGGGGCCCAGTCGCAGGAGCTCGAAGCGCCGATCTCAGCCGGGTAGTCGGCGCCCATCGCCGCGGCGTACATCCGGGCAACCAGATCGGTGCGGGCACAGGCGGTGTGGAAGGCGTCGCACTGTGCGGAAATCGGCAGCGCAGGCACGGGTGACTGGGGTTCGTCGGGGCATCGATCTCCGGATCCGCGAGTGGGTGCCGGGGCAGAGGACCTGCACGGATGCGCGCTCGTTCGCGGCGTTGGGCGGCCAGGACCGCGGGGTGGCGGGCGTTGACGTGACTGCGTGAGTGCAACTACGGAGACCTCAACGGACACCCGATCTCCCTCATCGCCGCCCAACGAGCCCAGCACATCGACGAACCGTTTCCCGGAGGCCAGAGCTACTGCCAGGTCGTCACGGCCACTCGTGCCTTCCTTCACGACCTCGCCACCGGATGGGACAGCAGCAGAATCCTGGTGATCGCCCACTCGGCCAACCGATGGGCACTCGACCATCTGCTCACCGGAACACCTCTGGAAGAACTGCTCCAAGCACCGCCTACCTGGCGCCCGGGCCGGCACTGCACGCTATCCGCCGACTGGCCCGCCTCGGTCCGGTGAACCTATGCGGTCAGAGCACTGAGCCGCGGTCGGGTCAGGTGTGGCGGGCAGGTGCAGGCGTCCGTCGTGGACTTCGGCGATCTGGTCGACGGCGGCGAGGTGGGCACGGTCGTGGGTGACCAGGACGGTCGCGGTGGCTCGTTGGTGGGTGAGGCGGGTGATCAGGTCGATGACGGCGGCGCCGCGTTCGTGGTCGAGGGCGCTGGTGGGTTCGTCGACCAAAAGGACGGTGGGGTCGTTCATCAGGGCGCGGGCGATGTTGAGGCGCTGGCGCTGGCCGCCCGAGAGCTGGTGGGGCCGCCGTGCGGCCCGGTCGGCCAGGCCGACGGCGTCGAGCATTTCCATGGCCCGGGTGTGGGCGGTGTGGGGCTTGCGGCCGTCGATCTGGGCCATGACCTGGAGCTGTTCGGCGCCGGTGAGGGAGGGCAGCAGGTTGGGCTGCTGGAAGACAATGCCGATCTTGTGGCGGCGCAGTTCGGTGAGTTCTGCGCGGGTCAGGCCGGTAGTGGCCTGGCCGTCGATGGTGACGGTGCCGGAGTCGGGGGTGATGAGGGTGGCGGCGACCGCGAGGAGGCTGGACTTGCCGGAGCCGGAGGGGCCGACGACCGTGGTCAGGGTGCCCTTGAGCACATCCAGGGTGACGTCGTCGAGGGCGGTGAGACGGTTCTCGCCGTCGGGGTAGGTGAGGGTGATGTCGGTCAGGTTGAGGCTCATCGGACGCTCCCCAGAGCGGTCAGCGGGTCGACGGAGGTGATGCGGCGGATGGACAGGGCGGCTCCGATCGCGCCGAGCGCGATCATCACGGCGGCCGGGACGAGAACGCTGGTGGGAGTGAGGAGGAACGGCACGGCAGAGCCGGAGACGAGGGCGCCGAGGCCGGCGGCGATGCCGGTGCCGATCAGGGTGCCGCCGGCTAGCAGAACGACGGCCTGGCCGAGGGCGTCCTTGAGCAGGTTGGCGGTGGAGGCGCCCAGTGCTTTGAGGACGGCGACGTCGCCGTTGCGCTGGATGGTCCACACGGTGAAGAAGGCGCCGATGACCAGGGCGGAGATGGCGAACAGGAAGCCGCGCATCAGCTGCAGGGAGCCGTTCTCGGAGGTGTAGGAGCCGATCGCGGACAGCGAGTCGTCCAGCGAGACCGTCTTGGTGTCCGCAGCCTCGTCGGTGGCGCCGATGTCGGCGCCAGAGGTGGTGTTAAGGGCGATGGCCGTGGCGACCGGTTTGTCGCTCTTGCCCGTGGGGGGTGCGACCTGCTGCCAGGTGCCTAGGCTGGTCCAGATGACCGGGGTGTGGCTGAAGGAGGCGTCGCCGCTCACCGCGGCCACGGTCACCTTCTGTCCGGCCAGGGTGAAGCTGTCGCCCGGGCTCACGCCGAGGTCGTCGGCGGCGGTGGTGGACAGCACCGCCGACTGGTCGTCGATATTGTTGCTGTCGGGGGCGAGTGCGGAGCCGGGCTGCACGCCGAAGGCGGAGACCCCGGTGCTCTTGTTTCCGGCGATGGCCTTGGTGGTGGTGATGCCCAGCGGTTCGGCGCTGATCACGCCGGTTGCCTTGGCCCACTGCTGCCACTGCTGCTCGGTGACGGTGGAGTTGGCGTACGAGATGTCCTGGCCGCTGCTGGGTGCGTCGAACGCGATCTGGTTCGCGGGCAGGGACGTGATCGCGGAGATGTTCTGCTGGCCCAGGCCGGCGGTCAGCCCGGACAGCAGCCCGACCAGCAGAGTGATTAGCACGATGACGGTGCCCATCAGGGCGAAGCGCCCCTTGGCGAATTTCAGGTCTCTCCAGGCGACGAACACGGCGTGGGCCTGCCCTTTCAGGTGGTGGAAGCGGTATGTCTCCACCCTCGCCGCCAGAGCCCCGGCCGGGCATCTGGCCCAGGACAGCACTTGTCGCACCGAAAGACGGCACGCCGGTTGTGACTTTCGATGGAAGCCGCGCCGGGGACTTCTTCATAGGCTGGAGGGACTGTGAACACCACCGCCCCCGCCTTGACCCCTACCACCCGCCCTCTGGCCTGGTGCCTGCACCTGCTGGTCGTCGGTCTCCTTGGGCTGGCCGCCGGCCGGGCCGTGGCCGCCCAGCGTCCGCACGCCGGGTGGGTCCTCGCCGCGGCCGTAGCGTGTGGTCTGGTCTATGCGGTCGGCCCGGCACTGCCTGGCATAAGCCGCTCGCGGCGGGCCGCCGCACTATGGCTGACCGCCGTAAGCACCCTCTGGCTGGTACTGCTGGCCCTGTCCGCCGACGGGGTGTGGGTGGCCTTCCCCTTGTACTTCCTCCAGCTGCACCTGCTGCCCCGCCGCGCCGGACTGGCCGCGGTGACGGCCACCGCGGCGGCGGCCGTCGCCGGCTTCGCCGTACACCAGGGCTCCTTCAACGCGGCAATGGCGATCGGGCCGGCCCTCGGCGCCGCCGTAGCGGTGGCGGTGGTGTGGGGGTATCAGGCCCTGTACCGAGAGAGCGAACATCGCAGGCGCCTGATCGAGGAACTCACCGCCACCCGCGCCGACCTGGCCACTGCTCAGCACACCGCCGGGGTGCTGGCCGAACGCGAACGCCTGGCCCGCGAGATCCACGACACCCTCGCCCAGGGACTCTCAAGCATCCAGCTGCTGCTGCGCGCCGCCGAACGCGCTCTGCCCGCCGCACCCGACAACGCCGCTCGCTATGTCGATCAGGCACGCCAGACCGCCGTCGACAACCTCGCCGAAGCCCGCCGCTTCGTCGCCGCCCTCGCCCCACCCGCCCTGGAAGGCACCACCCTCGCCGCCGCCTTGGAGCGGCTGTGCGCCACCACCAGCACCCGCCACCGGATCACCGCACGCTTCCACCTCACCGGCGAGCCCGTACCACTGCCGACCGCGCACGAGGTCGCCCTGCTGCGCATCGCCCAGTCCGCACTGGCCAACACCGTCCGCCACGCCGACGCCACCACCGCCGAGGTCGCCCTCAGCTACCTCGGCGATCACGTTGCCGTGGATGTCGTCGACGATGGACGCGGCTTCGACCCCGCCCACTTGCCCGTCCCCGACCCCGAGGCCGGTGGGTTCGGACTGGCCGCCATGCGCGCCCGCACACAGGCCCTCGGCGGCACCCTCACCGTCGAATCCGCCCCCGGCCACGGCACCGCCCTGGCCGCCCGACTGCGCCTCGACCCCACCCCCGACACCCCACCCCACCCCGCACCCGAGGCATGACCGTGACCGACACCCCCATCCGCCTGCTCCTGGCCGACGACCACCCCGTCGTACGGGCCGGGCTCCGCGCCGTACTGGAGACCGAGCCCGGCATGACCGTGGTGGCCGAGGCCGCCACCGCCGAGGCCGCCATCGCCCGCGCCGCCCAGGGCGACATCGACGTCGTCCTCATGGACCTCCAGTTCGGCAAGGGCATGAACGGCGCGCAGGCCACCGCCGCCATCTCCGCCCGCCCCGAGGCGCCCCGCGTCCTGATCGTCACCACCTACGACACCGACGCCGACACCCTCCCCGCTATCGAAGCCGGCGCCACCGGCTACCTCCTCAAGGACGCCCCACCCGAGGACCTGGCCGCCGCCGTACGCACCGCCGCCACGGGCCGCACCACTCTCGCCCCCGCCGTCGCGGACCGGCTGATGAACCGCCTGCGCACCCCCGGCACCACCCTGACCCGACGCGAGAGCGAAGTCCTGGCCCTGGTCGCCGAGGGCCTGTCCAACCAAGCCATCGGCGCCCGGCTCCACCTCACCGAAGGGACCGTCAAGTCCCACCTGACCCGCATCTACGCCAAGCTCGGTGTCGACTCGCGCACCGCCGCAGTCGCCACCGCCACCGAACTCGGCCTCATCCGCCGCCGGTAAGTCCCGCCCCACACCCGCACAGCCCGGCCCTTCCCCCGCCGCATTCCCTGGCTCGAGTCCGGACGACGTCCCACTGATCACCCGGCGGAAGGCAGCGCGGTCACCGGGGCCGGGCCATCGAATCGGTGGCATCCAGCACGTTCACCATGCGGTTCAGCCCGCCGCGTGCACGTGCTACGTGAGCTCAGGGCAGCCGGATCTCAGTGGTGGCCCCGGAGGCGTCCGCCACCCCGTGGGACCAGGGCCAGCACCGGCATGCTGCTCAAGCGTGGCGGCAATCCGGCCCAGCGCTCCACGGCTATCGCGGAGCGCCACGCTGAGCGTGCACGCCGCATCCACTCGTGTCCAGGACCAGCCAGTCCGGGCTGCGCGGCGATCACCGTGATCTCTCCGGTCAGCCTCGTACCGAGTCCTCCTGGCCGGCTCCCGGTCCATGTGACAGTGCGCCGACGAATCGTGAAGTCAGAGCGGTCGGCGCGGTGATGGCCGTGCCGACCACGACGCTGTGGGCGCCGCAGGCGAGCGCCTCTGCAGCCTCGCCGGGGGAGTTGATTCGCCCTTCGGCGACGACCGGTACGGAGATCGCTGCCGCAAGTGACACCACGAGAGCTAGATCCGGGCCGGTTTGCTTCGGTGTCCCGGGAATGTAGCCGGAGAGGGTGGTCGAGACGAAGTCGGCCCCCTGCGCAGCGGCGGCAATTCCCTCGGCGAGTGTAGCGACGTCGGCCATGACCAGGGCTCCCGCCGAGTGCACTGCGTTGACCAGCTCGCTGAAGGCGGAGCCGTCCGGGCGTGCCCGGTCGGTGGCGTCGGCGGCGACTACGTCTGCGCCGGCCTCCACCATGGCCAGAGCGTGCCGGACGGTCGGCGTGATGTACACCCCTGTGTCGCCGTCCTTCCACAGACCGATGACCGGCAGGTTCACTGCCTTCACGATCGCGGCGACGACTTCCGGCTCGTTGGCGCGGATCGCGGAGCAGCCGCCGGCCGCTGCCGACAGTGCGAGCCGCACCAGGGTGGCGGTCTCCCGCATGGGATCGCCGGGGGGTGCTTGGCAGGAGACGATCAGCCGGCCCCGGAGCGTGTCGGTCAAATGTCGTGCGTTCATCGGTGAGCTCCCGGACGGTGGAGGGGAAGGGCGACGGTCAGGGCGGCGGCTCCGAGTACGGCGGCGTCCCTTCCGTGCAGTGGAGGCTGGGGGACGAGTCCTCGCAGGGGTGGCATCAGTTCGGCGGCGAAGGCCTCGTTCAGTACGTCCCGGTACAGGGGTCCTATGTGGGGGACGCCTCCGCCGATGACAACCCGGTCGGGGCCCACCGCGTTGGCGAGGCCGCCCAGGGCTCTACCGGCCGCGCTTGCACCTGCGGTGATGGCTCGCACGGCTGCTTGGTCACCCGTGGCGGCGCGGGCAGCGACCACTTCGAGCCGGGCTGCCGACGTGCCGGAGAGCCGCTCGTAATGGGCGGTGATGCCCGGCCCGGAGGCGATGACCTCCAAGTGCCCGACGGCGCCGCAGGTGCACGGCAGTCCGGCCGCCTCCGCGCTGGGCAGGTGACCGAAGTGGCCTGCGATGCCGGCCGCGCCGTGCAGCATCCGTCCATCGACAGCGATCGCGCCACCCACCCCCGTGCCGATGGCAGCGAACACCAGTGAACCGCGGCTGCCCGGCAGGGCGGTGAGCTCCGGTCCGGCAGTGGCGCGAACGTCGTTGTCACAGGCCACCTGGAGACCCGTACGGTCCGCGAGGCCGGTGCCGAGTGCGGTGCCGGCCCATCCCCGGATGGATTCGGTGGCACTGGTGACCATTCCACTGCGTGGGTCGATCACCCCTGCGGCGGCGATGCCGACCATCGTCGCCTGACCGGTCGGGTCCACTGCGGACGCTGCCGCGGCAAGAGCGTCGAGCACCGCCGACGCGCCCTGGAGGGCGGGTGTCGCCCGGGCGTGCCGGGCGACCACCCCGCCGCCGGGTGTGACGAGCGCGGCTGCGATTTTCGTACCGCCTAGGTCAAGGCCGATCACCAGGCCCTCGGTCGCCCCCGCGCTCATCGGATCGGGCCAAGTCCGGCGCCGCGCAGCAGCTCCGCGACCCGTGCGACGGATTCCCCGGAGAGCGGGATCTGCGGGAAGGCGGTGGCACCGTTGTCGATGACACCGAGCAGCCGCAGTGCTTCCTTGAAGGATCCGAGCGCCGATGAGCTGCGGCCCATCTCCTGCTCAGGGCCGACGTCGACCATGGCGAACAGCTCGATGAGCCGTTCCTGTTCCCGGGCGGCGAGCTCCCAGGCGCCGGCCAGTGCAGCGTCGTACAGGCGAACGTAGCCGGCTGGATCCACGTTGCCGATCCCGGGCACGACTCCGTCGGCGCCGGCCAGCAGGGCCGCGTCCACGGTGAGTTCGGAGCCGGTCAGCACGCTGAAGTGCGGCACGGCACCCTGCGCGCGGCCCTCCCGCCCACCGAGCTCCACGATGAGCCTGCGCAGTCCGCCTTCGTCACCGCTGCTGTCCTTGAGGCCGGCCACCGTGCCGTCCTCGGCGAGTTCGCGAACCAGTGCGGGCGAGAGCTTGGAGTGCACCGCGACGGGGATGTCGTAGGCGAACAGCGGAAGGTCGACCGTGGCGCGCAGCCTGCGGAAATGCCCTGCCGTCTCCTTGGGGTGGGTACGGGTGTAGAAGGGGGCTGTCGCGACGAGGGCGTCGGCGCCCAGTTCCGCGGCGGCGCGGGCATGCGCGATGACACGCGGGGTCGTCGTGTCGATGACTCCTGCGAGGACCGGGACCCTTCCGGCGGCCGCGGTCACCACGGTCTGCAGGGCGGTGGCGCGCTGTTCGTCGGTCAGGTAGGCGACCTCACTGGTGGAGCCGAGGGCGAAGAGTCCGTGTACGCCGCCGTCGATGAGGTAGTCGACGAGCCGGGTGAGGGAGGCCGTGTCGACCTCCCCCCGGTGGTCGACCGGGGTGCAGACCGGCGGTACGACGCCGCGCAGAGGTGCGGTCAGGGACATGGTGAGGACTCCAGCTCGCTCGGATGCAGGACTGCCGCCCGTTAGGGAGACAAAGCCCAGACATGAGACGTAAGATGTCTTACGTCTCGGCTACTCTAATCCGATTCCCCGGCGGCCGGTCAAGAGGCCGCGACAGCCGACGGTGCTTCAGGAGGACGTGGTGGCCCGCCCCACCATGGCTCAGGACATCGAGCGAAAGATCAAGGAGCTGATCCTCGACCGTGCTCTGGGGCCGGGCGATCCGGTGCCCGCCGAATCCGAGCTGATGGAGCTGTTCAGCGCTGGTCGGGTACCGGTCCGCGAAGCCCTCAAGGCTCTGCAGGCAGTGAACGTCGTCGAGACTGGACGCGGCTTCGGAACATTCGTCGGCTCACTCTCCCTCACCCCCTTCGCCGAGGCGCTGGCCCTCCGGGCCGCCGTCCGGCACGGCCGGGGAGAGCCAGGGCTGCTGGAATTGATGAGGGTGCGCGAGGCGTTGGAGACCGGATTGGTCGGCGCCGTCAGCGTCGGCGTCCCCGCCGAGGACGTGGCGGTGCCGCAAACTCTGGTCGCCAGAATGGAAGCCGAGGCCGCTGGAGAGGGCAGGGTGGCCCGGCCCACCGACCGGGCTTTCCATCTCGCCCTCTACACCTCGCTCGACAACCACCTCCTCAGTGAGGTGCTGGACGCGTTCTGGGCGGCCATGGACCGGACTCGTGAAAGCGTGGAAACCGGCTCCCAGGACTTCGCTGTGACCTGTGCTCAGCACCGCGAGATCGTCTCAGCAGTCGCGGCCGGAGACTGTGCCCGCGCCGTTCGGGCCATGCGCGCCCACTTCAACGGCATTCGCGCCCGTCTGGAGATTTCCTCGGCCACGCCCGTGTGAACACGGCGTACCAGGTCAAGCTGCCGCCCCTGCCTTCGCCACGAGCGCGAAGGCGGGGGCGGCAGAGGCTCCGGCCCGCTGGTCAGGGAGTAACGACCACCGTCCGGCTACCTGACGCCTGCTTGCCGTCGGCCTTGTACGTCACGGTCAGCACGGCGTTCCCGGAGGCGCCCGCCGGAATCGTGACCGGAACCTTGATGTTCGCCCCCTCACCCGGTCGCGTCGCCGGGAACGCCACCTGCTGGGTCGTCCAGCCGCTGGGCACCGTCAGGTCGAGCGTTCCCGCGCTCCGGGTCACGTCCATCCGGTTGACGACCCGGACGGTCACCTCCGTGGTCGTGCCCGCCTTCATGGTGGTCGGCGGGGTGATGGTGATGTCCGCGCAGGTGCCGCCGAGCCACCGCAGGTCGAACGATGAGTAGGTGATGTGCTTGTAGTCGTCACGCTCGTAGAGGAGCCCGAGCCGGCCGTCCGGCAGCCGTGTCAGAGTCGAGTAGGCGGCGCTGTTCGGGTTGACGACCTTCCGGATCGGCCAGGTCTTTCCGTTGTCGCAGGACATCTTCACAGTGAGGTTGTTCCGCGAGGTGCTGTCCGTGTTGCTGAACAGCAGCCACGACGCCTGGGGGTGCGAGGCGGCAACGTCCGGGGCGTAGCGGATGATCGAGCCGTTGTTCGCCGGGTCGGGCAGGTTGGTGTCCTGGGTGAACGGTGTGTAGTTGACGCCACCGTCAGTGGAGTAGGCCACGGTGCGGTAGGGCGCGGAGCGGTTGTTGAGCATGACCCGGCCGTCGCTGAGTTCGACGGTCTTGTTCTCGTCGCCGCCCGGGCCGACCGGGTTGCCCATCTTCCAGGTCGCGCCGTGGTCGTCGCTGTAGGCGCTGACGGCGTGGTTGGCGCCGTTGTTGCGTATGGCGTACTGCTGGATCAGCCGACCCTTGTGGGGGCCGTTGCGCAGCTGGATGCCTTCTCCGGAGGCCGCGAACATCCCGGCCCAGGCCGGGTTCTTGATCTGCTTCGTGATGCGGCGGTGGGTCCAGGTGAGGCCGTCGTCATCGGAGTAGCTGTAGTCGGCCTGGAGGATGTTGGGGTCGTTCTCGTCGTTGCCGGTGCCCGAGCCGAAGAAGCCCTGGTTCACGGAGCCCGCGTAGAAGACGAAGATGCGGCCCGTCGTGCGGTCCACGAGCAGGCTGGGGTCGCCGTAGCCCTTGGGCGCGGCCTCCTTACGGATGACCTGCTGGCTCTGCCAGGTGTTTCCGCCGTCCGTGCTGCGCCGCAGAACCACGCCGAGGTTGCCGGGCAGGTCCCCGAGCGTGGGGCGTGCGTCGTAGGCGGCGAGCAGCGTGCCCTTGACGGAGGTAGTCAGTGCGGAAATCCGGTAGTGGGGAGATCCGACGCCCTGGGTCGCGATGTCCTGGGAGGTCAGCGTCCCGGGAGCGGCCGCGGTGGCGGGGGCGGCGTGGGCGGTGCCGACCGCGGTGACCACCATGACGGCGGTGGACAGCAGGGCGATGGTGACTCTGCGCTGCATGGACGATCTCTCTTCTACTGAGGGGAGATGTGCGGATGGAGCGGAGCGGCGGCTCGGCGAACCGACGCGTCAGGGGATGGAAAGGGTGCAGACCTGGCTGCCCGTGTCGAAGACCTGGAGATCCCTGATCATCATCAGGGCGATCCGGTGGTGACCCCGCTCGTTCGGGTGCAGCCCGTCGTTGAGCAGGGACAGGGGTACCTGGCCGCCGTCGCCGGTCAGCCAGTCGTTGTAGTGATCGACAAAGACGACCTCCTGCTGCGCGGCCACCTCGCTCATGACCCGCGCGTATTGGGAGAGCCCGGTCCGGCCGGGCCAGCGGGCTGGATCGACCGGGTTCGGCGCTTGGAGGACCGGTATGGGCGATCTGGGCAGCGCGCGGACCGAGCGGACCAGTGAGATGAGGTTGGTCCGGTACTGCTCCGGGCCGAGGCCCGAGGTCGCGATGTCGTTCGCGCCGATCATGATCGAGACGATTTTCGGCGAGAAGGCGGTGACCCGCTCGTCGAAGAAGGAGACGAGTTCGGCGCTCGTGGCTCCGCTCACCCCCGAATCGATCACGAAGTCGCGGTTCTTGGGCTTGCCCAGTTCCCAGCGGACGCGCTCGGTCCAGTGTTCCGGGTAGCTGCGCCACCCATGGGTGTGCAGGGCGCCGTGGGTGATGCTGTCCCCGGTGAACACCCAAGTGGCGGGCGTGTTGCTGTTGAGGATCGTCGAGATCCTGCCGTGATCGGCGACGACGGGGCGCGGGCACTGCGCGACCAGTTCGGCTGCGTCGAGCACCCGGCCCCACACCGCTGCCCGTTCGATGGTGCCGGTGAAGAACCATTCGCCGGAGCGGTGGTCGCTGTCGAGATTCGCGCCGAGCGTCAGAGCTGTCAGCCCTGACACGCTGCTGAAGAACGGGCGTTTCACCGTGTCGAACACGGCTCGGCCGCCTGCGTGGAGGCGGGTGCCGGTGCTGTCGACGGTCACGGCGACGGTGTGCTGTCGGCCGTCGTCGTAGCGGGTCCGGGTGGTGAAGTCGACCAGGACGCTGCTCTGCTGCCGCACCGAGAACTGCAGTGCCCCGCCCTGAAGGGCCAAGGTGAGGTTGGATGAGGGGACTGCGGGGTCGGAGGCGCTGATCAGCGTCATCGCGGCGTTGTGGCTCGTGGTGCGGAAGGTGACGAGGACCGTGCCCGTGGCGAGAGGGGCCACCGCCCCAGCCCGGGACGACAGATCGACGCGTTCGGCGCCGTTCAGGACGGTGACGGTGCTGTGATCCACCAGGGGGCCGCTGAGAGACGCAGCTGACGCGCGCCCGGCCAGGGGGCCGGCCAGTGCCGCGGCGCCGGCGGCGAGAAGCATGGAACGTCTGCGCACGGAACGTCCTCACTGTCAGGAGTGGGCGGCCCGCCCGGCCGGGGGGCCGTCGAACTGGGCGGCCCGCCCGGCCGGGGGGCCGTCGAACAGGGAACGGACCCAGGCCAGTTGCCGGGCCCGGTGGTGTTCGGTGCCGCCTTCGTGCCCGTTGAACTCGTAGACCCGCACGTCCTTAGGGCCGCCATAGCGGTTGTAGGCCGTGAAGCAGGTGGAGGGCGGACAGATGTCGTCCATCATCGCGATCGAGAACAGTCCCGGTGCGGTCGCTCTGGTGGCGTGGTGTGCCGCGTCGAAGTACGACAGCGTGCGGAAGGCGGACTCGGTGCGGTCCGGGTGGAGCCGGAGGTAGGAGGCGACCTCGGTGTACGGTGGCGCCGCGGCGATGCGTGAGGCGCGGGGCATGTTGCACAGGAACGGCACATCCGGCATCACCCCGGCCAGCCCCGTGACGAGACCTGCCACGGCCAGCGCGATCCCGCCGCCCTGGCTCACCCCGGTCACCACGATGCGGGAGGGGTCGATTTCGGGGTGCGCCCGCATCGCCTCCACGCATCGGACCGCGTCGGTGAACACCCGGCGGTAGTAGTGCGTCGCGGGATCTTCGATGCCCCGGGTCAGGAATCCCGGAACGGTCCCGGCAGTGCCGGAATGGGGGTCCGGAGTGTCTCCGGGGGCCGCTGACCAACCCTGGCCGCGCGTGTCCATGACCAGATGCGCATATCCGGCACAGGCCCACATCAGCTGCTCATGGGCCAGCCCTCGTCCTCGCCCATATCCGAGGAATTCCACGATGCAACCAAGCGGTCCGGAAGCCTCGGTTGGCATGCGGAGCCAGCCCCGCACGCACTGGCCGTCGTACCCCGGAACGCTCACGTCGTACGTGCGTACCTGGACCAGCCCGCTGTCGATCTTCTCGAAATGGGGCCGACCGTGACCACCGCCAGGAGATTCCGCACCCAGAGCGTTCTTCCAGAACGCGTCGAACCCGTCAGGCAGTGGAAGGTCCGGCTGGTAGGTGAGGCATTCAGCTAGGGAGAGGTCGGCCGATGGCATGGGTGTGCCTTCCTGGGGGCGCGAAAGCGACAGGACAGAAGACGTCAGATGTCCTGATGGCAAACCAGACCGTAGGGAATCGCGCGTAACGCGTCAAGAGGCCGCCCGAGGCGCGTTCCCGCCCGGAGACCGGCCGGGAACGCGACGGCCGCAGTCAGTCCTGGTCGCCCTTGCGTGACCTGGCCTCGGCGATACGCCGCCTGACCGGCGCGTAGTGTTCTTCGAGAGCCTTGAGGAAGGCGGGGGCGTCACCGGCACGGGCGGCATCCACGATGTTCTGATGGGCGGCGACCGTCTCCGCCTCGTCGGCATGCGTGAACCCCTGCAAGTGCGGTGCGACGATGGCGTATACGTCCCAGAAGGCCATCGAGAGCTGACCGATCAGGTCGTTGCCGAGCGGGGCGACGAGCAGTGCGTGGAACGCCCGGTCCGCGGCCACGAACCCGTGCCCGTCCCCGACGCCGGTCGCGCGCATGGTGGCCACCAGGTCGTCCAGCCTGTCGAGTTCGCCGACGTCGAGCGAGGAGATGATCCGGTCCGCCATGCCCCGTTCGAAGAGCTCCCTCACGTCGACCAGGTCGGCCAATACCTGGAAGTCATCGTCGGGAGAGAGCAAGCCGCGGAACGTTAGGCTTTCCACCAGCGCGGACATACTCAGACGACCGACGTATGTGCCGTGGCCGTGGCGGACCTCGACGATGTCGAGGGCGTCCAGGATCTTCATGGCTTCCCGGACGCTGGAACGGCTGGCGCCGAGGGCCTCGCAGAGGGCCGGCTCCGTCGGTAGCGGATCCCCGGGGCGGAGCCGTTCGTCGAGGATGTAGCGCTTGATGCCCTCCACCACTTCCAGCCGCAGAAGGGTGCGGCCGGGTCGCGTGCCGGACATATGTGAACTCCCCACCTCTTGACCCCTCTCACTTAGCAAGCTACGTTCCCACGCTATCAAGGCATCGGACATCTGACGTCTTACCCCTTGCGTCTCAGGGCAGCCCGATACCCTGCGAAGCAGCCGTTCTCCACCCATTCCCACCTCAACGTCCCTTGGAGGACCCGTGCCCGAGTTGAGGCCAGCCGGCGTCGAGCGCCGCACTTTCCTGCGTTACACCAGCGCCCTTGGCGCGGCCGCCGCCATCACCGCAGGCCTTTCGGCCTGTGGCGGGCCCTCCTCGACCACCGACGGCCAAGAAGAAGCCGGAGGCAAGGGCGACAACAACGGCACCATCGAAGCCGGCCTCTCGTACCCCCTCTCCACGGGCTTCGACCCGATGATCACGTCGGGCGCCACGCCGTACGCCGCCAACATGCACATCTTCGAGGGACTCGTCGATCTTGATCCCGCAACACTCGTGGCCCGCCCCGCGCTCGCCACCGAGATGCCGAAGAAGATCAACGCCACCACCTACCGCGCCACGCTCCGCGACGGTGCGACCTTCCACGACGGCTCCCCGGTCACCGCCGAGGACGTCGTGTTCAGCTTCGAACGCATCCTGGACGAGAAGAACGCGTCGCTGATGGCGCAGTTCGTGCCCTTCATCGACTCGGTCACCGCCGTCGACCCCAAGACGGTCGAGTTCAAGCTCAAGTACGCCTTCGCACTCTTCCCCTCCCGCATCGCCGTGGCGCGGATCGTGCCGAAGAAGATCGTCGAGGCGGACGTCAAGGGCTTCGACGCCAAGCCCGTCGGGTCGGGACCGTACGAGTTCATCGAGGCGACCCGCGAGGACAAGATCGTCTTCGAGCGCTTCAACAAGTACAACGGACCTCACCCGGCCAAGGCCAAGAAGATGATCTGGCGCCTGATGTCGGACCAGTCGGCCCGTGTCAGCGCGATGGAGTCCGGCCGTGTCCAGGCCATCGAGGACGTCCCGTACATCGACGTCAAACGGCTCTCGGCCACCACGAAAACCGAGTCCGTCCAGTCCTTCGGCCTGCTCTTCCTGATGTTCAACACCGCCGACAAGCGGTTCGCCGACAAGCGGGTCCGCCAGGCCCTGCACTACGCGCTGAACACCGAGAAGATCATCACCACCGCGATGGTCGGCAACGCCACCGCCGCCACCGGATACCTGCCCTCGACCCACCCCGACTTCTACAAGGCCGCCACCGTCTACACCCACGACGTGGCCAAGGCGAAGAAGCTCCTCGCCGACGCGGGCGTGGGCAAGCTCAAGTTCACCGTCCTGACCACCGACACCGGCTGGGTCAAGGACATCGCCCCGCTGATCAAGGAGAGCTGGGCCGAGGCCGGCATCGACGCCACCCTCGGCATCGCCCAGTCCGCGGCCCAGTACGCCAAGGTCGACGGCGGCGACTTCGAGGTGCTGGTGGCGCCCGGCGACCCCTCGGTCTTCGGCAACGACGTGGACCTCCTGATGCGCTGGTTCTACTACGGCTTCTGGCCGGAGAAGCGCTACGGCTGGTCCAGGAGCGCCGAGTACAAGCAGGTCAAGCAGCTCCTCGACAAGGCCGCCCAGACCGCCGACGAGGCGACACGCAAGCAGCTGTGGGGCCAGATCACCGACGTCGTCGCCGACGAGGCCGCGCTCTACCCGATCCTGCACCGCAAGCTGCCCACCGCCTGGAACGAGAAGGCCCTGCCCGGCTTCAAGCCGCTGCCCACCACGGGCCTGTCCTTCGTGGACGTCGGCCGAGCCTGACGTCCGCCCGGTCCGGGCCGCCACCTCCCCGGCGGCCCGGACCCGCCTCCGCCCAATCGCAAGGAACACGACGATGGTTGCTTTTCTCCGGCTCGCGCTGCGCCGCGTCGCGATGATGCCGGTGATGATCCTCGGCATCGCCCTTCTGGTCTTCGTGGTGCTGCAGTTCTCGCCGGCCGACCCGGCCTACAACGCGCTCGGGGAGAGCGCCAGTCCCGAGGCCAGGGAGGCCTTCGCCGAGGCCAACGGGCTCAACGACCCGTTGCCGATCCGCTACTTCGACTTCCTCGGCCAACTGCTCCACTTCGACCTCGGCATGACCGTCCCGCCGAGCCAGCCCGTGATCGACCGGATCACCGCGGCGTTTCCCCTCACCCTCCAACTGACCTTCCTCGGGCTGTTCCTCGCGGTCACGCTCGCCGTCATCGGCGGAGTCCTGGGCGCGATGTACCGCGACCGCTGGCCCGACCAGCTCTTCCGGATCCTCTCCATGGCCGGGGTCGCCGTCCCGTCGTTCTGGCTCGGCGTCCTGCTCATCCAGCAGTTCGCCCTGAGCACCCGGATCTTCCCGACCGGCGGATACACCAACCCCGCCGACTCGTTCAGCGGCTGGCTCACCACCATGGCCCTCCCCGCCATATCCCTGGCCGTCCCCGTCGCCGCGTCACTCGCGCGCCTGGTCCGCACCTCCATGGTCGCCGAACTCGACCGCGACTACGTCCGCACCGCACAGGGCAACGGCCTGCCCACCTTCCTCGTGATCCGCTCGGTGCTGCGCAACGCACTCGTCACCCCGCTCACCGTGCTCGGGGTCAAGGTCGGCTACCTGCTCAGCGGAGCCGTCGTCATCGAAGCGATCTTCGACCTGCCCGGCATGGGCAAACTCATCCTCGAAGGTGTCACCGGCGGCGACGTCGCCCTGGTCCAAGGCACCGTACTGACCATCGCCATCGCCTTCCTGGTGGTCAACGTCGTCGTCGACCTGCTCTACCTGCTGGTCAACCCCCGCATCAGGACGGTGTGACATGTTCGCCACGGGCCGTCTGGCCAAGAAGCTCTCCCGACCGGGCATCGCGTTCCGCGCCCTCCCGGTCACCTCCCGCCTCGCCCTCGGCGTGCTGACCGTCGTCGTACTCGGCGCCGTCCTCGCCCCCCTCCTCACCCAGAACCCGCTCACCACGGGCACCCCCGTCCAGGCCCCGAACGGCGACCACTGGTTCGGCACCGACCGGGCGGGACGCGACGTCTTCGCCCGTGTGGTGCACGGCTCGCGCTACTCCCTGGTCATCGGCCTCGGCGCGACAGCCGTCGCCCTGGTCGCCGGCGCCGTCCTCGGCTCGCTCGCGGCCACCTCGCGCAAGCTCGGCGACGAGTCCGTCATGCGCACCCTCGACGTCGTCATGTCCTTCCCCCCGATCGCGCTCGCGGCCGTCCTCGTCGCCGTGTTCGGCACCAGCGTCCCGGTGATCATCTTCACCATCGCCTTCGTGTACACCCCCTCGCTCGCCCGCGTCGTCCGGGCCAACGTCCTCGCGCAGTACGGGGAGGACTACGTCGCCGCCGAGAAGGTCATCGGCGCCCGGCGCGGGTACATCGTGCTCCGCCACGTCGCCGTCAACTGCATGGCGCCGGTCATGGTGTTCGCCACCGTCATGGTCGCCGAGGCGATCATCTTCGAGGCCAGCCTGTCCTTCATCGGAGCCGGCGTGCAGGATCCCGACCCCAGCTGGGGCAGCGTCCTCGCCTACGGCCGGCAGATCCTCCTGGCGGGAGGCTGGTGGGCCACCTTCTTTCCCGGCCTGGCCCTCCTGATCACCGTCCTCGCGCTCAACATCCTCTCCGAAGGCCTCACAGACGCCTCCGCGGCGCCCAAGAGCGCCCGCGTTCTCAGCACCCCCGTCACCACCACGGCTCCCGACCCGGTCGAGGCCGCCGCGACCGTCGACATCGACGCCGCCCTCAGCAAGCTCGCCCGGCACATCAACGCGACCGAGCCCACCATCACACCGGTCCGTGATGACGCCGCCGAACTCCTCGTCGTCCGCGACCTCGCGATCCGCTTCCCCGACCGCTATGGGGAGATCTCCGTCGTCGACCAGCTGAACTTCACCGTCCACGAGGGCGAGACCCTCGGACTGGTCGGCGAGTCCGGCTGCGGCAAGTCCATCACCAGCCTCGCCGTCATGGGCCTCCTCGCCCGCAACGCCGAGGTCAGCGGCGAGATCCTCTACCGGGGCCGGGACCTGCTGAAGCTTCCACCCAAGGAACGGCGCGCCCTGATGGGCCCGGAGATCGCCATGGTCTACCAGGACGCACTGTCCTCCCTGAACCCTTCCGTACTCGTCGGCACACAGCTGAAGCAGCTGACCTCGCGCGGCGGTACGAAGACACCGGCCGAACTCCTCGAACTCGTCGGCCTCTCGCCCGAACGCACCCTGCGCAGCTACCCTCACGAGCTCTCCGGCGGACAGCGCCAGCGCGTACTCATCGCCATGGCCCTCTCCCGCAGCCCGCGTCTGCTGATCGCCGATGAGCCGACCACCGCCCTCGACGTCACCGTCCAAGCTCAGGTGGTCGAACTTCTCATCAAGCTCCGCGACGAACTCGGCTTCGCCATGGTGCTGGTCAGCCACGACCTCGCCCTGGTCGGCGACCTCTCGCACCGGGTCGCCGTCATGTACGCGGGCCGCCTGGCGGAAGTCGGGGACACCCGGTCCGTCCTCACCGACCCCACCCACCACTACAGCCGCGGCCTCCTGGGCTCCGTCGTCTCCCTCGAAGCCGGCGCCGACCGGCTCCACCAGATCCGTGGAGTCGTCCCCGCCCCCCAGGGCTTCGGTCCGGGGTGCCGTTTCGCCGGCCGCTGCGCCGCCGCCACGGAAGTCTGTCGCACCACCACCCCCGTACTCGCCGTGCGCGGCACGGCGGAAGACCACGGCTTCGCCTGCCACCACCCGGCTGGGACGGCCGCCAGAGAGCTGGAAGGAAGCGCCCTGTGATCAGGCTCGACGGCGTACACGTACGCCACAAGGCACGCAGCGGCGGCATATTCAGCCGCGATGCCGTACACGCCCTCACCGATGCCACCCTGGAAGTCAAGCGCGGGGAAATTGTCGGCCTGGTGGGAGAGTCCGGCTGCGGCAAGTCCACGCTGGCCCGCGTGCTGACCGGACTGCAGAAGCCGACAGAGGGTGAGGTTCTCTTCCACGGGCGTGACCTGTGGAAGATGACGGGCGCCGAGCGGCGCAACGACTTCGGCTCCGCCGTCGGCGTCGTCTTCCAGGACCCCTCCACCGCACTCAACCCCCGTCTCACGGTCCGGCAGGTCCTGCGCGATCCGCTGGACGTGCACGGGCGCGGCACGCGCGAGGCGCGCGAGGCCCGGGTAGAGGAGCTGCTCGACCTGGTGGGGCTGCCCGACCACACCCTCGCCGCCCTGCCCGGACAGCTCTCCGGCGGCCAGCGCCAGCGCGTCGCCATCGCACGCGCCCTAGCCCTCGAACCCGAACTGATCGTCGCTGACGAACCGACCTCCGCGCTCGACGTCTCCGTACGCGCCCAGGTCCTCAACCTCCTCGTCGACCTGCGCGAACGCCTGGGTCTCGGCATGGTGTTCATCTCCCACGACATCCAGACCGTCCGCTACCTCGCCGACCGCATCGCCGTGCTCTACCTCGGCCGCGTCGTCGAGGAAGGCCGTGCGGCCGACGTGGCGGGGACCCCCGTTCACCCCTACACCGAGGCACTGCTCTCCGCCACCCCCAGCCTGCTGGAGACGACGGAACGCATCGTGCTCACCGGCCCGGTGCCCTCCGCCACCAACCCGCCGACCGGCTGTCCCTTCCGTACTCGCTGCTGGAAGGCCGATGACGAATGCGCCGGCGTCTTTCCGGTGGAAACCCTCGGTCCGCGCGAACACCGTTGGCACTGCATCCATCCCCAGACTCCCGTAACGCCCGCAAGGAGCACCGCATGACCGCCCCCGCCCGGCTCTATTCCGGGGTGATCCCGCCCGTCGTCACCCCGCTCACCGCTGACGGCGACCTCGATCGCGTTTCCCTGGAACGGGTCGTGGGCCATCTCCTCGACGGTGGAGTCCACGGCCTCTTCGCCCTCGGCAGCTCGGGCGAGACCGCCTATCTGACGCCCGGTCGGCAGGACGAGGTCATCGAGGTGATCACCGGAGCGGCGGCGGGTCAGGTTCCCGTGCTTGTCGGGGCCATCGAGACCACGACCGACCGAGCCATCGAGCGCGCCCGCGCCGCAGCAGCCCTGGGCGCGGACGGCGTCGTTGCCACAGCTCCCTTCTACACGCGCACCCACGTCACCGAGATAGACCGCCATTTCCGGGATATCGCGGCGGCCGTGGACCTTCCCCTTCTGGCGTACGACGTGCCGGTCTGCGTCCACAGCAAGCTGGACCCCGAACTCCTTCTGCCGCTCGCGGCGGACGGGGTGCTCGCGGGAGTGAAGGACTCCAGCGGCGACGACGGATCCTTCCGGCGCCTGGTCATCGGAGCGCGGGACCTCCCGGGATTCTCCATCCTCACCGGTCATGAACTGGTGGTCGACGCGATGATGCTGAGCGGCGCCCATGGTTCCGTACCCGGGCTGGGCAACGTCGACCCGCACGGTTACGTCCGGCTGCACGAGGCGGCCGTGCGAGGCGACTGGGCCGCCGCGAAGGCCGAGCAGGACCGGCTCGTCGGCCTGTTCGACATCGTACGGGCAGCCCGCCCCGGCACAGCATCGGCGACGGCCGCAGGCCTTGGCGCGTTCAAGACCGCCCTGATGCTGCGCGGCATCATCGCCACCAACGTGATGAGCCCACCCATGCGACGACTGGACAAGACGGAGACGGCCTCCGTCGACACCTGTCTCGCACTCGCTGGCCTGTCCCGGGCACAGTAGTACCCCGCCGCACAGGTCTCAGGCGTGGGGCCGCCCCCCCCCCCGGGGGGGGGCCGGCGCCCGGGGTGGAGGCCCCCCCCGGGGGGGGGTTTTATGGCGGCGGGGGGGACGCCCCCCCCCCCAAACACGGGGGCGGCCCGCCGGGGATTGAGGGGTTG
>NZ_JBHXRD010000037.1:0-80378 GCF_042717325.1 Streptomyces sp. NPDC058637
TTTCCGGCGAGTCCGACTTTACCAGACTCATTTTCGTTCCGTTTCCGGTCCGAATTCGAATCCAGCGGCCTGCGGAGCGGCCTTTGCCTTTCGGCGGATCCGACTTTATCAGAGATTCTGAGTCGGAATTCCCGCCCTGTGCGGTCCGCTCCGGCGCATGGTTGCGCGCGGTGCTTCCCGGTCAGGCGGAGCCGTAAACGTACTGGAGCGGGGCGCCTCGATGCAAATCGAGGGGCCCCGCTCCCGTACGGGCTGGTCAGGAGGGTCAGACCTCGACGACGACCGGAAGGATCATCGGGCGCCGGCGGTAGGTGTCGGAAACCCACTTGCCCACCGTGCGACGGACCAGCTGCTGGAGCTGGTGCGGCTCCATGACCCCGTCCTGGGCCGACTTGTTCAGGGCTTCCTCGACCTTGGGCACCACGGCGGTGAACGCACCGTCGTCGATGCCGGAGCCGCGGGCCTGGATGTGGGGACCGCCCACGATCTTGCCGGAGGAGCTGTCCACCACGATGAAGACCGAGATGATCCCCTCGTCGCCGAGGATGCGGCGGTCCTTGAGGGAGGTCTCCGTGACGTCGCCGACCGAGAGGCCGTCGACGTACACGTAACCGGCCTGGACCTTGCCGACGATCTTGGCCTTGCCGTCGATGAGGTCGACGACCACGCCGTCCTCGGCGATGACGATGTGGTCCTTCGGCACGCCGGTCAGCGCACCGAGTTCGGCGTTGGCCCGGAGGTGGCGCCATTCGCCGTGCACCGGCATCAGGTTCTTCGGCTTGCAGATGTTGTAGAAGTACAACAGCTCGCCGGCCGAGGCATGGCCCGAGACGTGGACCTTGGCGTTGCCCTTGTGGATGACGTTCGCACCCCAGCGGGTCAGACCGTTGATCACGCGGTAGACCGCGTTCTCGTTGCCGGGGATCAGGGACGACGCCATGATCACGGTGTCACCCGGAACGATCCGGATCTGGTGGTCCCGGTTGGCCATGCGCGAGAGCGCGGCCATCGGCTCACCCTGCGAACCCGTGCAGACCAGCACGACCTCGTCGTCGGGCAGGTCGTCCAGCGTCTTGACGTCCACGACCAGGCCCGCGGGCACCTTCAGATAGCCCAGGTCACGGGCGATGCCCATGTTCCGGACCATGGAGCGGCCGACGAACGCGACCCTGCGGCCGTACTCGTGCGCGGCGTCCAGGATCTGCTGGATGCGGTGGACGTGGCTGGCGAAGCTGGCCACGATGATGCGCTTCTGGGCGTTCGCGAAGACCGTGCGCAGGACGTTGGAGATGTCCCGCTCCGGCGGCACGAAGCCGGGGACCTCGGCGTTCGTCGAGTCGGAGAGCAGAAGGTCGATGCCCTCCTCGCTCAGCCGGGCGAACGCGTGCAGGTCGGTGAGGCGCCCGTCCAGCGGCAGCTGGTCCATCTTGAAGTCGCCGGTCACGACGGCCATGCCCGCAGGGGTGCGGATGGCGACCGCGAGGGCGTCCGGGATGGAGTGGTTGACCGCGATGAACTCGCAGTCGAAGACACCGATGCGCTCACGCTGTCCCTCGGTCACCTCAAGGGTGTAGGGACGGATCCGGTGCTCCTGGAGCTTGGCCTCGATGAGCGCCAGGGTCAGCTTGGAGCCGATGAGCGGGATGTCCGCCTTCAGCCGGAGCAGATAGGGGACGGCACCGATGTGGTCCTCGTGGCCGTGCGTGAGCACGATGCCCTCGATGTCGTCCAGGCGGTCCCTGATGGTGGTGAAGTCCGGCAGGATCAGGTCGATGCCGGGCTGTTCCTCCTCGGGGAAGAGGACGCCGCAGTCGACGATGAGCAGGCGGCCTCCGTATTCGAAGACCGTCATGTTGCGGCCGATTTCGCCCAGGCCACCGAGCGGGGTGACCCGCAGGGCGCCCTTCGGCAGCTTCGGCGGGGTACCGAGTTCAGGATGCGGATGACTCAAAAGACTCTCCTTACCACGCGCGCCACGTACCGCTGAGGGCACGTGGCGCGCATGTCATTCGTGCACTTGCTGTTGTCAGGTGGTGTTTCTGTGCGAGTGACCTCGCGTATTCAGTTGTGAAGTCCGTGGTTACAGCTGTACCCCGCCGGCCGCCAGATCGATCTTGAGCTGGGCCGTCTCCTGTGCGGTGAGTTCCACCAGGGGCAGGCGCAGCGGACCGGCGGGCAGGCCCTGCAGGGTGAGAGCGGCCTTGCTGGTGATCACACCCTGGGTGCGGAACATCCCGGTGAAGACCGGAAGCAGCTTCTGGTGGATCTCGGTGGCCTTCTGTACGTCACCACCGAGGTAGGCCTCGATGAGTGCGCGCAGGTCGGGGGTGACGACGTGGCCGACGACGGAGACCACACCCACGGCGCCGACCGAGAGCAGCGGGAGGTTCAGCATGTCGTCGCCTGAGTACCAGGCGAGGCCGGACTCGGCGATGGCCCAGCTGGCGCGGCCCAGGTCTCCCTTGGCGTCCTTGTTCGCGACGATGCGGGGGTGCTCGGCGAGCCGAACGAGCGTCTCCGTGTCGATCGGCACACCGCTGCGGCCGGGAATGTCGTAGAGCATCACCGGCAGGCCGGTTGAGTCCGCGATGGCGCTGAAGTGCCGGAGCAGGCCCTCCTGCGGCGGCTTGTTGTAGTACGGGGTGACCGCGAGGAGGCCGTGGGCTCCGGTGCGCTCGGCCGTCCGGGCGAGTTCGACGCTGTGCCGGGTGTCGTTGGTGCCGATGCCGGCGACGACGTGGGCCCGGTCTCCGACGGCTTCGAGTACAGCCCGTACGAGCTGGTCCTTCTCCGCGTCGCTGGTGGTCGGGGACTCACCGGTGGTGCCGTTGACGACCAGGCCGTCGTTGCCTGCGTCCACCAGATGGGCGGCGAGCCGCTGGGCACCGTCGAGGTCGAGTGCGCCGTCCGCCGTGAGGGGCGTGACCATAGCGGTGAGGACCCGCCCGAAGGGGGTCTGCGGAGTGGAGATCGGAGCCATGGGTAACACGCTACTCGTTGCTCGGAGCGCCGTGTCCCCTCGGGGGGACGGGGAAGAGGAGCCCGGCACTGCCTGCTCGGGGGTTCAAGCAGTGCCGGGCCCGTTTGTTCAGCCTAGATGAACTTCACGAAACGTCGCAATACGGACACCGCTTACGGGGCTACCCGTCCGTTTTTGTTGAAGGCGGCATGAGTGAGCGGCATGAGCCGCTGCCAGTGCTGTTCCATCTGTTCCCCGACCATTTCGATCTCGCGCTGCGGGAAGGACGGCACCTTCGCCAGTTCGTGCTGGGTACGCAGGCCGAGGAAGTGCATCAGCGACCGTGCGTTGCAGGTGGCGTACATCGAGGAGAACAGGCCGACGGGGAGGACCGCGCGGGCCACCTCGCGGGCGACTCCGGCGGCGAGCATCTCCTGGTAGGCGTCGTACGCCTGGCGGTAGGACTCCTCCATGGCACGGCTGGTGAGCTCGTGCTGTTCCGGGGTTCCCTCGACGAATTCGTACTTGCCCGGCCGGCCCCGCTGGATGAGTTTGCGGGACTCCCCCGGGACGTAGAAGACCGGCTCCAGCTCCCTGTAGCGGCCCGATTCCTCGTTGTACGACCAGCCGACGCGGTGCCGCATGAACTCGCGGAACACGAAGATCGGGGCGCTGATGAAGAAGGTCATCGAGTTGTGCTCGAACGGGCTGCCGTGCCGGTCCCGCATCAGGTAGTTGATGAGCCCCTTGGAGCGCTCCGGGTCCTTGGTGACCTCCTCCAGGGACTGCTCACCGGCCGTGGAGACACGGGCTGCGAACAGCACATCGGAGTCACCGGCCGCGGATTTCACCAGGTCGACGGTGACATCACTGCGGAAATGGGCCTTCGTGGGCTCGGGGGAGTCGGTCACCGACGGGGGTCCTTCCAATGGCGTCGCTCGGGCGGCGTCCACTCTACGGGCCCGGGCGGCGCGCATTGTCCCGCGGCTGCCGGGAAGGCGTTTTCCGGGCGCGGCCGTACGGAGGGCGCGCAGCCGTCCGCAGGAATTCTTCGGCCGGTTCGGCGATTCGGGGCACCGATCAGGTCTCCCGTACGTCTGACTCATCAGCAGCACCCGTTACAAAACGCAAGGAGAGTTTCCTCATGTTCCGCCGGCGTGAATCCGTCCCGTTCTCGTTCGTGGCCGAGGCCGACCGGTTCCGCAGTAATGTCACTCCGCCGCCACGCGCGCGTGCCAGCGTCTCCCAGCTGGCGGGCCGCTCTCTCGTGGGGCTGACCCTGATCGCCGGTTTCGCCGGGTCGCTGCTCTTCGGGCTGCCCGCTCTCGACACCGACCCGACGCCGTCGCACAGCCAGTCCTCCGAGGCGTCCCGGCACCGCTGACCGTCCCGCTGCTCCTGACGGGCCCCCTGGGGTGGTCGGCCGGGGGGCTGCTCGGTAGCCTCGCCGGGCACAGCAATCGAGCGTGCTTGTGAGTGAGGATCAGTCGTGCCCCTGCCCTTTCTGACGGCCGACCGCGCATTCGACGCGGGCGCAGAGGACATCGCGCTGCCGTTCGACGACCACGACATCTGGCGGCGGCCCTACCGCCTCGGCCCGTGGCGGGTCGCAGCAGCGGCCACCCTGCTGCTGCTCGCGTCGTTCGTGCTGCTCGCGGCCATGATCATCTCGTTGGCCGGATCGCTGTCGGCCGCCTCGGCGTGCTTCGTGCTCTCCGGTCTGGTGATCGCCTGCGCGCTGCGCCTGCTGCGGGTCGGCGCCTGGGTCAGTCGGCACGGCGTGCGCCGGGTGGGCTTCTTCCGTACCACCACCGTGCCCTGGAGCGGTGCGTCGGCGGTCCGGACGGTCCAGCAGCCGGTGAAGTGGCTCGGGTTCCCGCGCACCGTCCAGGGCCAGGCCCTGGTGGTGGTGCGCCGGAGCGGCGAGACACTGCCTCCCCTGGTCACCGACCACAACGCGGACTTCCTGGCCCGTGGCGAGGCCTTCGAGCGTGCCACCGACACGATCGAGGCCTGGGGCGACGAGTACAGCGTCGTGGGCTGACGCGATGGGGGCCGCCCGGAAGGACGGCCCCCATCGGGACAGCGGTGGAACGGCAGGACGAGCCGGTGGGCGCCGATCAGGCGCGTACCGGCTTGTTCGCGTGCAGGGCGATGGCGCGCTGCATCGCCTTACGGGCCCGTGGGGTGTCCCTGGCGTCCTGGTAGGCGACGGCCAGCCGGAACCAGCAGCGCCAGTCGTCCGGGCTGTCCTCGGTCTCCTCGCGGCGCCGTGCGAACACGGCGTCGGCGGAGTCCCGGTCGATCCGCCCGGACGGGGTGCGCAGCAGCTCGTCGACGGGCAGGCCGCCCGCCGCGTCCAGTTCCGCCGCGAGGGCGTTGGCCCTGCGGACGAACTGGGTGTTCTTCCAGAGGAACCAGATCCCGATCACCGGCAGGATCAGCACCGCCACGCCGAAGGTGACCGTGAGCAGGGTGCCGTGCCGGATGAGCAGGACGCCACGGCTGCCGGCCAGCACGAAGTAGAGGACCAGGGCGGCGGCGGTGACGAGGTACGTGAGCTTTGCGCGCATGGGTGGGGCCCAGTCAGTTCAGGTCGAGGAAGTGTTCCAGGCCGAAGGTGAGGCCGGGAGTGGTCACCACGCGGCGGGTGCCGAGCAGGATGCCCGGCATGAAGCTGCTGTGGTGCAGCGAGTCGTGCCGGAGGGTGAGGGTCTCGCCCTCGCCGCCCAGCAGGACCTCCTGGTGGGCGAGGAGGCCGCGGAGCCGGACCGAGTGGACCGGGACTCCGTCGACGTCCGCGCCGCGGGCTCCGTCCAGTGCCGTGGCGGTGGCGTCCGGCTGCGGCGCGCGGCCGGCCCTGTCGCGGGCCGCGGCGATCAGCTGGGCGGTGCGGGTGGCGGTGCCGGAGGGGGCGTCGGCCTTGCCGGGGTGGTGGAGCTCGATGACCTCGACGGACTCGAAGTAGCGGGCGGCCTGCTCCGCGAACTTCATGGTGAGGACCGCGCCGATCGAGAAGTTCGGCGCGATGAGCACACCGGTCTCCGGCGAACCGGAGAGCCAGGTGTCCAGCCGCGCGAGCCGTTCGTCGGTCCATCCGGTGGTGCCGACGACCGCGTGGATGCCGTGCCGGACGCAGAAGTCGAGGTTGTCCATCACCGACGCGGGGGTGGTGAGCTCGACGACGGCCTGGGCCCCGGTGTCCGTGAGGGTCTCCAGCTGGTCGCCGCGGCCGAGTGCGGCCACCAGCTCCATGTCGTCGGCGGCCTCGACGGCTCGTACCGCCTCGGACCCGATGCGGCCCTGGGCACCGAGAACGGCCACGCGCAGCTTGCTCATGTGCTCTGCTTCCTTGACTGAGAGGTGGAGAAACCGGGTCAGGAGACCGCTTCGTGGAGGCGGTCCGCCTGCTTGTCCTTGAGGGGGCCGATGACCGACAGCGAGGGCCGGTGTCCGAGGACGTCGGCCGCGACCGCGCGGACCTCGTCGGGGGTGACCGCCGCGATCTTCGCCAGCATGTCGTCGACCGACATCTGCTCGCCCCAGCAGAGTTCGCTCTTGCCGATGCGGTTCATGAGCGCGCCGGTGTCCTCCAGGCCGAGGACGGTCGAGCCGGCGAGCTGGCCGATGGCGCGGCCGATCTCCTCGTCGCCGAGACCGTCCGTCGCCACGCGGTCGAGCTCGTCGCGGCAGATCTTCAGGACGTCGTGCACCTGGCTGGGCCTGCAGCCCGCGTACACACCGAAGAGACCGCAGTCGGCGAAGCCCGAGGTGTACGAGTACACGCTGTAGGCGAGGCCGCGCTTCTCCCGTACCTCCTGGAAGAGGCGTGAGCTCATGCCGCCGCCGAGGGCGGTGTTCAGGACGCCGAGCGCCCAGCGGCGCTCGTCGGTCCTGGCCAGACCGGGCATGCCGAGGACCACGTGGGCCTGCTCGGTCTTGCGGTTCAGCAGCTCGACCCGGCCGGCGGTGCGCAGGGTGCGGGAGCCCTCGCGCGGCGCGGTGGGGACCGCGTCGGTGCGGGTGAGGGCACGGGCGCGCTCGAAGGCCTTGCGGACCTGGCGTACGACGGTGGCGTGGTCGACGTTGCCCGCCGCCGCGACGACCAGGTGGGTGGGGTCGTAGTGCTTCTTGTAGAAGCGGGCGATCTGGCCGCGGTTCAGGGCGTTGACCGTGTCGACCGTGCCGAGGACCGGCCGGCCGAGCGGGGTGTCGCCGAGCATGGTGTGCGCGAACAGGTCGTGCACGCAGTCGCCCGGGTCGTCCTCCGTCATGGCGATCTCTTCGAGGATGACGCCGCGCTCGGCGTCGACGTCCTCGGTCGCGATCAGCGAGCCGGTCAGCATGTCGCAGACGACGTCGATGGCCAGCGGCAGGTCGGTGTCCAGGACCCGCGCGTAGTAGCAGGTGTACTCCTTCGCCGTGAAGGCGTTCATCTCGCCGCCGACCGCGTCGATCGCGGAGGAGATGTCGAGGGCACTGCGCCTGGCGGTGCCCTTGAAGAGGAGGTGTTCGAGGTAGTGCGTCGCGCCGTTCAGGGTGGGCGTCTCGTCGCGTGATCCGACGTTGGCCCAGATCCCGAAGGTGGCGGAGCGGACGGAGGGCAGGGTCTCCGTGACGACCCGGAGGCCGCCGGGGAGGACGGTGCGGCGGACGGTGCCGATGCCGTTGGTGCCCTTGAGAAGCGTTTGGGTACGGGCGACGGCCCGCCCCTCCGAGGAGGGGCGGGCCGTCGTCACGGAACTACGGGACGTCACTTGTCGGTGTCGTCCTTCTTCTCGTCCTCTTCACCCTCGACGACGGGGATGAGGGAGAGCTTGCCGCGGGAGTCGATCTCCGCGATCTCGACCTGGACCTTGGCGCCGACGCCGAGCACGTCCTCGACGTTCTCCACGCGCTTGCCACCGGCGAGCTTGCGGATCTGCGAGATGTGCAGCAGGCCGTCCCTGCCGGGCATCAGGGAGACGAACGCGCCGAAGGTGGTGGTCTTGACGACCGTACCCAGGTAGCGCTCGCCGACCTCCGGCATGGTCGGGTTGGCGATCGCGTTGATCGTGGCGCGGGCGGCCTCGGCCTGCGAGCCCTGCTGGGCACCGATGTAGATGGTGCCGTCGTCCTCGATCGTGATGTCGGCGCCGGTGTCCTCCTGGATCTGGTTGATCATCTTGCCCTTGGGGCCGATGACCTCACCGATCTTGTCCACCGGGATCTTGACCGTGATGATCCGCGGGGCGTTCGGGGACATCTCGTCCGGGACGTCGATGGCCTCGTTCATCACGTCGAGGATGTGGAGGCGCGCGTCACGGGCCTGCTTCAGCGCGGCGGCCAGGACCGAGGCGGGGATGCCGTCGAGCTTGGTGTCGAGCTGGAGCGCGGTCACGAACTGCTTCGTACCGGCGACCTTGAAGTCCATGTCGCCGAAGGCGTCCTCCGCACCGAGGATGTCGGTGAGGGCGACGTAGTGGGTCTTGCCGTCGATCTCCTCGGAGATCAGGCCCATGGCGATACCGGCGACGGCGGCCTTGAGGGGCACACCGGCGTTCAGCAGGGACATGGTGGAGGCGCAGACCGAGCCCATGGACGTCGAGCCGTTGGAGCCCAGCGCCTCGGAGACCTGGCGGATCGCGTAGGGGAACTCCTCGCGCGAGGGCAGCACCGGCACGATGGCGCGCTCGGCGAGCGCGCCGTGGCCGATCTCGCGGCGCTTGGGCGAGCCCACGCGGCCGGTCTCACCGACGGAGTACGGCGGGAAGTTGTAGTTGTGCATGTAGCGCTTGCGGGTCACCGGGGAAAGGGTGTCCAGCTGCTGCTCCATGCGGAGCATGTTGAGGGTGGTGACGCCCAGGATCTGGGTCTCGCCACGCTCGAACAGCGCCGAGCCGTGCACGCGCGGGATGGCCTCGACCTCGGCGGCGAGCGTACGGATGTCCGTGACGCCACGGCCGTCGATGCGGACCTTGTCCTTGATGACGCGCTCGCGGACCAGCTTCTTGGTCAGCGCGCGGTAGGCACCCGAGATCTCCTTCTCGCGACCCTCGAAGGCCGGGAGGAGCTTCTCGCCCGCGATCTCCTTGATGCGGTCCAGCTCCGCCTCGCGCTCCTGCTTGCCGGCGATGGTGAGCGCCTTGGCGAGCTCGGTGCGGACGGCCTTGGTGAGCGCCTCCAGGACGTCGTCCTGGTAGTCGAGGAAGACCGGGAACTCGCCGGTGGGCTTGGCGGCCTTGGCGGCGAGGTCGGACTGGGCCTTGCAGAGCGCCTTGATGAAGGGCTTCGCGGCCTCGAGACCGGCGGCGACGACCTCTTCGGTCGGGGCCTCGGCACCGTCCTTGACGAGCTGGATGGTCTTCTCGGTGGCCTCGGCCTCGACCATCATGATCGCGACGTCGCCGTCCTCCAGGACGCGACCGGCGACGACCATGTCGAAGACGGCGTCCTCGAGCTCGGTGTGCGTCGGGAAGGCGACCCACTGGCCCTTGATCAGGGCGACGCGGGTGGCGCCGATCGGGCCGGAGAAGGGCAGGCCCGCCAGGATCGTGGAGGCGGAGGCGGCGTTGATCGCGACCACGTCGTACAGGTGGTCGGGGTTGAGCGCCATGATCGTCTCGACGATCTGGATCTCGTTGCGCAGGCCCTTCTTGAAGGAGGGGCGCAGCGGGCGGTCGATCAGGCGGCAGGTGAGGATCGCGTCCTCGGAGGGCCGGCCCTCGCGGCGGAAGAAGGATCCGGGGATCTTTCCGGCCGCGTACTGGCGCTCCTCCACGTCCACCGTGAGGGGGAAGAAGTCGAGCTGGTCCTTGGGCCGCTTGGAAGCGGTGGTGGCCGACAGCACCATGGTGTCGTCGTCCAGGTACGCGACGGCGGAGCCGGCGGCCTGCTTGGCCAGGCGGCCCGTCTCGAAGCGGATGGTGCGGGTGCCGAAGGTGCCGTTGTCGATCACGGCTTCGGCGTAGTGGGTCTCGTTCTCCACTAGTGATTTCTCCATACTCGTCGTCTTTCGTCCTGCCGCCCGTGTGGCGGAGGACGGTGCGGAGAAGCGCACCGTGTGTGCGGGCCGGTCTTCGATCGAAGCTCCCGGGCGTTGTCCCGGGGGCCACTACCGAGGACCGGCGGCGGCCGTGGCGCGCCTCTCCTCGTTGTTCTTTTGTCGTGCGTCCAGGTTACTGAGCCTGACCCCGGTCCCGCACGTACAGCAAAGGGAGCGGCCCCCAGGAATGGGGGAACCGCTCCCTCTCACAGCGTCCTTACTTGGCGCCGCCGGCCGCACCGCGGCGGATGCCGAGGCGGTCGACGAGCGCACGGAAGCGCTGGATGTCCTTCTTGGCCAGGTACTGAAGGAGGCGGCGACGCTGGCCGACCAGGATCAGCAGACCACGACGGGAGTGGTGGTCGTGCTTGTGCGTCTTGAGGTGCTCCGTCAGGTCCGAGATCCGGCGGGAGAGCATGGCGACCTGGACCTCGGGGGATCCGGTGTCACCCTCCTTCTGGGCGAACTCGGACATGATCTGCTTCTTCGTAGCGGCGTCGAGCGGCACGCGTACTCCTCATTTTTGTTCGATGCGCCCACGAGTGCCCCTGGTCTTGATCTCAGGGGAGCTTCCGTGACTCGGAGGCGAAGGTCCGATGAGCGCAGCCCCCAGGATGATCCGGAGACGCGTACACAAACGGCCACTGGTCAGAGTACCAGCCGTCCGGAGTGCCTCCGACGGGCTTCAGCCGGTCATGGCCCTGGCGCGCGTGAAGACGTCCAGTACGGCCAGGCAGAGCGGGACCAGGGAGAGCAGCAGGGCGCTCTCCGTGAGGTCGAGCAGCCGGCCCCAGAAGGGTGAGAGGCCCTTGCGCGGGATGACCAGGCCGATCGCGGTGAGCAGGGCCGCTCCGGCGGCGACGGCCGCGGAGAGCCAGATCGTGCGGATGTCCAGGGAGCCCCGGTCCCCGTAGCGCACCAGGTCGTACAGCAGGTCGGCCGGCGGGTTGAGCGAGAGGCCGAGGACGAGCAGGCCCGTGGCGCCGATGCCGGCCACCAGGACGCAGGCGACCTGGGAGGTGTAGCGGAAGAGGCGGGCGCGCAGCAGCATCGCGAGTCCGGCGGTGAGGGCGAGGATCTGGCCCCAGATGCTGCTGGAGAAGCCGAGCACGGCGGCGGATCCGACGACGACGGCGGCGCAGCCGCCGACGAGGCCGAGGAGCATCTCGTGGCCGCGGCGGGCCTGGGCGGCGATGCGGTCGGCGTCGACGGGCTCGGCGCCGGCCTCGGGTCCGGCGCCCGGTTCGGTGAAGGAGTCGTCGTAGCCGGCGGGGGCGGTACGCGGCGACGCGTAGCCGATGGGCAGCCGGGCGAAGCGGGCGGAGAGTCCCGGCAGGAAGGCGACCAGGCCGAGGGCGACGACGACGGTGACGGCCGCGGTCTCGGTGGCGGAGGCCTCGGTGAGGATCGCGACGAACGTGGCGAGGGTGCCGACGGTGGCGAGGAAGGTCGCCGCGACGAACGGCGCGTCGCCGCTCGGGGTGAGGGCGGCCAGGACGACGGAGGCGAGCAGGACGGCGACGCAGCCGAGCAGGAACTGCAGCCGTCCGGGGCCCTGGCCCGCGTCGGCGCCGATGATGCCGGATCCGGCGATGAGGACGAGGGGCAGCGCGCCGAGCCCGAGGGCGACGGCCGTCGCCCGGTCCGCGTAGACCCTGGCGCGTACTCCCGCGAAGGCGGTCAGCAGGAGTCCCGCGGAGCCGGCGATGATGCCGGGCAGGCTGTGCATGTCGTGGCGTACGGGGTCGGCGAACCAGAGCACGAAGCCCATCAGGACGAGCAGCAGAACGCCGCCCACCAGCCCGGCGCCGCGCAGGAGTTCGTCGCTCCACAGGTGGCGGTCGCGGGTGACGGCCGAGGCGACGGCGTCCGAGACGTCGTCGAAGACGGCGGGCGGCAGTGACCGCGCGAAGGGCCGCAGGCTGAGGAGTTCGCCGTCGAGCACCTGTTGGGCGGAGAGCGTGCGGGCGCCGTCGAGGACGGTTCCGTCGCGGCGTACGAGGTGGTAGCCGGTGGGTGTTCCGGCCGCCTGGGTCTGTCCCGTGAGACGCAGTATCTCGGGGTAGACGTCGGCGACCGCGATGTCTTCCGGAAGGGCGACGTCGATACGGCTGTCGGGTGCCACGACAGTGACGCGGCAGAAGCCTGTCGCTGCGGTCGTACTCACGTGTCCGGTCCCCCTGATTCGCGGTTGCGCACGGTGCGCGCGTCACCCTACCGGGAGGGGTGGAAGTGATCTGCACGTAGGATCACCGTCGCGCGGAGGCAAGTCCGCAGCGAACGCAGCCACGGGGGCGTCGGTGCGGACCGGACCGGCCTTCCGCCCGTCCGTATTGAGGGATTGGTGTGCCGGTGAGCCAGATCGTCGTGAAACGACCTCCGCGGTCTCTGCCGCCGGAAGTACCCGCGGACGAGTTGACGTTGGAAGCTCCTCCCGAACTGCCGCGCGGGCAGCAGGAGGGCATGCTGATGCAGATCCTGCCGGTGCTCGGCATGGGCTCGTCGGTGGTCTTCTTCTTCTCGCCGCAGGCACCTCCGTTCATGCGGATCATGGGTGTTCTGATGCTGGTCTCGACCGTCGCCATGGTGGTCGCGCAGATCGTCCGGCACCGTCGCGGTACGCAGGGGCAAATGGGCGATGTCCGACGTGACTACCTCAAGTACCTCGCCCAGACCCGGCGGACGGTGCGCCGGACGGCGCGTGCCCAGCGCGATGTGCAGTTGTATCTGCACCCGGCGCCCGAGCAGCTCTGGTCGGTGGTGGCCGAGGGCAGCAGGGTGTGGGAGCGGCGGGTCGGCGACAAGGACTTCGCTCAGGTGCGGCTGGGGCTCGGGGCGCAGCAGCTGTCGACTCCGCTGGTCGCTCCGGACACCGCTCCGGTGGATGAGCTGGAGCCCATGTCGGCGGGGGCGATGCAGCAGTTCCTGGCCGTGCACGGGACGCTGGACGGGCTGCCGATGGCGGTATCGATGCGGGCCTTTTACCACGTGACCGTCTCCGGGCGGCCGGACGCGGCGCAGTCGACGGCGCGGTCGCTGGTGGCCCAGCTGGTGACGCTGCACTCCCCCGAGGACCTGATGGTCGCCGTGGTCGCGGCGCCGGGTGCCGTGGGGCGCTGGGACTGGACGAAGTGGCTGCCGCACACGCAGGTGCCGGGCCAGGTGGACGGGGCCGGGACGAAGCGGCTGTTCGGGGACGACCTGGGTGAGCTGGAGCCGCTGCTGGCCGGCCGGCTCGACGGGCGGCCGCGGTTCGGGCGGGAGAGCCGGCCGGTGCTGGACCAGCCGCACATCGTGGTGGTCCTGGACGGTGGGATGGTGCCGCCGGACTCGCTGTTCGCGGCGGCCGAGGGCCTGCAGGGCGTGACGATCGTCGAGGTGGTGCCGGGTGAGCTCGACGAGCCGCGCGGCGGGCTGTCGATCGTGGTGCGGCCGGGGCTGTTGCGCCTGGAGTCCGGTGCCGGTCTGGCGTACGAGGGTGTGCCGGACTCCATGTCGCTCCAGGCCGCGGAGGCGCTGGCCCGGCAGCTGGCGCCGCTGCGGATGGGCGGGGGTGACGACGACGAACCGCTGCTGGCCGAACTGGACTTCACGGATCTGCTGAATCTGGGGGACGCGGCCTCGGTCGATGTGGCGCGCACCTGGCGGCCGCGGTCGGTGTCGGAGCGGCTGCGGGTGCCCATCGGTGTCGGTGAGGACGGCCGGCCGGTGATGCTGGACCTCAAGGAGGCCGCGCAGGAGGGCATGGGTCCGCACGGGCTGTGTGTCGGTGCGACGGGTTCCGGCAAGTCGGAGCTGCTGCGGACGCTGGTGCTCGGGCTCGCGGTGACGCATTCCTCGGAGACGCTGAACTTCGTGCTCGCCGACTTCAAGGGCGGTGCGACGTTCGCCGGGATGTCGCAGATGCCGCACGTGGCGGCGGTCATCACCAACCTCGCGGACGACCTGACCCTGGTCGACCGCATGGGCGACGCGATCCGCGGTGAGCTGCAGCGCAGGCAGGAGCTGCTGCGGTCGGCGGGCAACTACGCCAACATCCACGACTACGAGAAGGCCCGGGGCGCGGGCGCCGCGCTGGAGCCGCTGGCCTCGCTGGTGCTGGTCATCGACGAGTTCTCCGAACTCCTGACCGCCAAGCCGGACTTCATCGACATGTTCATCCAGATCGGCCGCATCGGCCGTTCGCTGGGTGTGCATCTGCTGCTGGCCTCGCAGCGCCTGGAGGAGGGCAAGCTGCGCGGTCTGGACACGTATCTCTCGTACCGGATCGGTCTGCGGACCTTCTCGGCGGCCGAGTCGCGTACGGCGCTGGGTGTGCCGGACGCCTACCACCTGCCGTCGGTGCCGGGTTCGGGCTATCTGAAGTTCGGCACGGACGAGATGACCCGTTTCAAGGCGGCGTACGTGTCGGGGACGTACCGCACGGGCGGCCCGGATCTGTCGGTGGGGCAGCTGCCGATCGAACGGCGGCCCGCGGTGTTCAGTGCCGCGCCGGTGCCGGTGGTGTACGCGGCGCCCGATCCGGCGCACCTGGCGGCGCGGACGGCGGACGACGACGCGCTCGCCGACACGGTGCTCGACGTGATCGTGCGGCGGCTGGAGGGGCAGGGCGTGCCCGCCCACCAGGTGTGGCTGCCGCCGCTGGACCGGGCGCCGACGCTGGACCAGCTGCTGCCGGGGCTGGCGGCGACCACGGACCGGGGCTTCACGTCGACCGAGTACACCCGGCCCGGTGGGCTGACCGTTCCGCTCGGTCTGATCGACAAGCCGTTCGAGCAGCGGCGTGAGGTGCTGTACCGGGACTTCTCCGGTGCGGCCGGGCACATGCTGGTCGTGGGCGGTCCGCAGTCCGGGAAGTCGACCATCATGCGGGCGTTGGTCTCCTCGTTCGCGCTCACGCACACCCCGCACGAGGTGCAGTTCTACGGTCTGGACTTCGGTGGTGGCGGTCTCGTCTCGCTGGCGGACCTGCCGCATGTCGGCGGGATGGCGTCGCGGCTGGACCCGGAGCGGGTGCGCCGGACGGTCGCGGAGGTCGGGGGCGTGCTCACCCGGCGCGAGGAGTTCTTCCGGGCCCACTCCATCGACTCCATCGCCACCTACCGGCGCAAGCGTGCCCGGGGTGAGCTGCCCGGCGAGGCGTGGGGGGACGTGTTCCTGGTCATCGACGGCTGGGGCGGTTTCCGCGCCGAGTACGAGGGCCTGGAGCAGGTCGTCACGGACATCGCCTCGCGCGGGCTCGGCTACGGCATCCATGTGGTGATCACGGCGGCCCGCTACATGGAGGTGCGGGCGGCGCTGAAGGACCAGATCCTCGGGCGGCTCGAACTGCGGCTCGGTGACGTCATGGACTCGGAGTTCGACCGCAAGGTCGCGGCGAACGTCCCGGCGGGTGTGCCCGGCCGTGGTCAGGTCCCGGAGAAGCTGCACTTCATGGGCGCCCTGCCGCGCGTCGACTCCGTCAGCAGCGGCACGGATCTCTCCGAGGGCACCGCGGCGTTCGTCGCGGCGGTGCGGTCGAGCTGGTCGGGACCGTCCGCGCCCGCGGTGCGGCTGCTGCCGCGCAAGCTCCCGGCGGACCAGTTGCCCAAGGGCTTCGAGTTCCCCGAGCGGGGTGTCGCGATCGGTATCGACGAGACGTCCCTGGAGCCGGTGTTCGTCGACTTCGAGACGGATCCGTTCTTCCTGGTCTTCGGGGAGAGCGAGTCCGGCAAGACCAACCTGCTGCGGCTGATCGCCAAGCAGATCGCGGAGCGCTACTCCCCGGACGAGGCGAAGATCGTCGTCGGTGACTACCGGCGGGCCCTGCTGGGGGCGCTGCCGGAGTCGCACCTGCTGGAGTACGCGCCGATGGCGAGTGCGATGCAGATGCACATGGAGGCGCTCGCGGGTGTGTTCTCGCGGCGGCAGCCGCCGACCGATGTGACGCCGCAGCAGCTGCGGGACCGGAGTTGGTGGTCGGGGCCGCAGATCTTCATCGTCGTCGACGACTACGACCTGGTGGCCACGAACGCGGGCAACCCACTGGCGCCGCTCGCGGAGTACCTGCCGTTCGCCCGGGACACCGGGGTCCGGTTCATCATCGCGCGCAACTCGGCGGGGGCGTCGAGGTCGATGTACGAGGGCTTCATGCAGCGCGTCAAGGAGCTGGGTGCGCAGGGTGTGGTGCTGTCCGGTGATCCGTCCGAGGGCGATCTCATCGGGTCGGTCCGTGGGCACACGATGCCGCCGGGGCGCGGGTACTTCGCGTCACGCCGGCGCGGGACGCCGCTGGTGCAGACCGGGCGGCTGCCCGAGCAGCGCTGAGGCGTACGCGATGTGACGGAGGGGCCCCCGCACCGGTGTGCGGGGGCCCTTCCCGCGTACGACGGGGGTGCGGGGGGTGCGGCGAAGTCCGTACGGCGGGCGCCCGGGTCCGTCCGGCCGGTGCGCGCAAGCGGGCGGCGGCCCGTTACGCCCGGCGCGGAGGCACGCGGCGGTCCGTCGCGGCAGGCACGGAAGCGGGGACCCTACCGTCGGCGCCGGGCGGCGGGGGCCGCAATTCCGCTCCTGGTACCCCGGTCCCGGGGATGCGGGGATAATCGGCGCGCAGGCCACGAACACGGAGCCACCGGCGGTGACGCACTCCGCCGCGGACCAGGAAAGGCGTCTGATGGGCACCCAGCAGGAGAAGGACGAGTTGTACGCGCTCGACATCTCGGGAGTCGAGTGGCTGAGCGCCCCCGGTACCGAGCAGGCCGAGGAGCGGGTCGAGATCGCGTATCTGCCGGGCGGTGCCGTGGCGATGCGGTCCTCGCTCGATCCGGAGACCGTGCTGCGCTACACGGAGGCCGAGTGGCGTGCCTTCGTCCTGGGTGCGCGGGACGGCGAGTTCGACCTGAAGTAGGCCCTCGCGCGGACGGGGACACGGAAGAGGGGCACGGCCCGGTGGGCGTGCCCCTCTTCCGTGTGCGGTTCCCGGATCAGTACGCCTCGGTGAACAGGCGCGAGGACTTGAGGTCGGTGGAACGGTAGCTGTCCTTGCCGTTCTCGATGATCTTCGCGACCTGCTCCAGGCGGTTCTTCATGTGGTCGGCCTTGCCCTTGTACTTCCCCTGGAGGGCGACGTACCCGCCGTGGGCCTCACCGTCCCAGGTGTCGGTGACGACCTTGAGGGCGGCGTCCATCTCTTCGAGGTCCTTGATGATGTTGCGCGACACCACACGGATGCGGTTCGCGATCTCCTGGACGCTCTCGTACCTGACCTTGGTGTTCGGGTCTGCTCCGGACATGGTCCGCTCCTCCGGTTGTTCTGGGTCTGTGAAAGGGGTGCTACGGCCGGCTCAGACGTTGTTGAGCCCGGAGGAGTTGCCCGAGGAGGCGGGCTCCTTCACGGAGTTGAAGGCCGCGCGGACCTCGTCGTCGTTGGCGTTGCTGAGGTTCTTGGTCTGGCTCACACCGTTGAGGAGCACCTGCAGCAGGCGCCGGATCTCGTCGTGGTCCTCGTTGATGACGACCTGCGCGGAGGAGAATCCGCCGGCGCCGACACCGGTCCAGCCCGCACTGACGGTCGCGAGGATGTCGGCGAGCTCACGGGCCTGCCTGGAGACCGCTTCCGCGGTGTCCACGATCTTGTTCTTCGCCTGGATGATCGGATCGTCGGCAAGTCCGAAACCCGCACCGGTGTTGCTCATCCGGAGGTCCTATCTCTCAGTTCCCGGGCCTGTCCGCAGGTCGCGGGCAGGTTTCCTGTACGGGTTCCAAGAAGCGTCCGGCGGTGCTCGCGCACCCCGGAATCAGGCTCGTCCACTTCTCGTTCCCCCGTCACACACGTGAAGTCTGCCGCCACCCTAGCCACTTCGTCATCTCCGCCCAACCGGCTTCACGGCGAGAGACGTGCCTCACCGTCGCGCGGTCTCAGCGCACATCACGACGCCGCCGGACATCCCGGACGACCGTCGCGGTGCCGGTCACGACGCACACCAGGACGGCCGCCAGGGCAAGGGCGTAGGTGGCGTAGCGCTCGCTCCGTTCCTGCGGCGTCTCGGACATCGCGAGATACGCGGGCTCCGGCGCCGGCGCCCTGGGCGGTGCCGGGTCGGGGCGTGCGGCCGGCAACGGGACGTCGTCCTTGCCCCCCGCCAGGGCCCGTACGGGGTCGACGACACCCCAGCCGACGAAGGCGTCGTGGCCGTTGATGGAGCGCTCGGCGGTCTGCTCGATGCGGGCGACGATCTCGGCCGCCGTCCAGTCGGGGTACTTGGCCACGAGGAGGGCGGCGACGCCCGCGACGTACGGCGCGGAGAAGCTGGTCCCGTTGTCGGTGCACTGGCCGTCGCCCGGGACGGTGGAGACGATGTCGACGCCCGGGGCGGCCACCCCGACGAACTCACCGGCCTGGGAGAAGGCGGCCCGTTCGTTGTTGCGGTCCGAGGAGGCGACGGCGAGGACGCCGGGGAAGGCCGCCGGGTAGGTGTTCCTGAGTTTTCCGTCCATGCCGTCGTTGCCCGCGGAGGCGACGACGACGATGTCCTTCGCGAGCGCCCTGGCCACGGCCCGGCCCAGCGCGGAGTCCTCGGTGAGCGCCTTGGTGGTGTCCTGGGAGATGTTGATGACCCCGGCCCCCTCGGCGATCGCGTGGTCGATCGCGGTGGCCATCGTGGTGTCCTTGCCGCTGTTCTTCTCGTCGTTCTGCCGGATCGGGATGATCGTGGCCTCGGGGGCCAGCCCGACGAATCCGGTTCCCCGGCGGGGGCGTGCGGCGATGATGCCGGCGACCTTGGTGCCGTGACCGACCTCGTCGGTGGTGCCGTCGCTCTTGCCGCCCCTGAGGAGGTTGCGTCCCGCCGAGGTGTCGACGGCCTCCACGAGCTGCGGATTGGTGATGTCCACACCGGTGTCGATGACCGCGACCTTGACGCCCTCGCCCTTGGTGTCCTGCCACAGTTCGTCGAGCAGGACCCGCTGCAGCGGCCAGGGGCGGCCCTCGAACTGCTTCTTCATCGGGAAGGTGCACTCGCCGCTGCCGTCGAGGGCCGGCCTGGCGCTGTCCCGCGCTCCCCGGTCGGCGTACGCGGTGTGCGGTGTGGCCAGTGCGGCCAGTGCGGCGGTGGCCACCGCCACCGCGGCCGTCCTCCGGTACAACATCTGTCCCTCTCCCCCGTGTCCCGCGTTCGTCGTGGTGCCCGCGGCTACGAGCCCTGGGGCTGGCGTGCGCTGTTGGTGTCGAGCCGGGGCCCCTTGGCCAGGAAGTCCGACCAGGCGATCGGCACGAGCATGGGCGTCACCTTCTCGTAGCCGAGCCGGATCTGCGCCTGGCTGGCCTCGGGCCTGCCGTCCTGTGCCTGCTGTTCCCCGGCGCCGATGTCGGAGCGCTCGGCGTCGCTGTCGCCGTTCGCCTGGACCGCGTACCGCAGCCCGGTGTCGGTCACCAGGAAGAGCGAACCGTCGGGGCTCGTCTGCTCGCCCTGGACCTGCGTGTAGAGGAGCCCGCTGCCCGGGGTGACGTAGGTGCTGGTGCCCCCGGCGTTGATCACGGCCGGATAGGCGGTGCCCGCCCAGGTGGACAGCGTCGTACGTCCCTTCTCGTCGACCTTGCGCAGCACGCTGCACACGGTGTCCCGGCCGCCGCCTCCTGCCGAGTTGACCTGCTCGGCCCTGTGCGCGGGCCAGCGGCTCGCCTGCCCCGCGAAGGTCCGGGCGTCCGGGACGAAGTCCTGCAGGCCGACGGAGCGTGCCTCGCTGTCGAGGTTCAGCGGCGCCGTCTGCGGGGAGTTGATCAGGAGCCAGGCCGTGAATTCGGAGACCGGCTGGACCTTGCCGTCCAGGACGACGTAGTGGGTGGTGCCCTCGCCGGTCCTGGTCCGCAGGACCATGCCGACCTTGTTCTCCTCGGCGGAGAGCTGTCCCTCGATGTTCGCGGGTGCGCCGACGGTTCCGGGGATCCGCGGGAAGACGAGCGGACTGCCGTCGTGCAGGGTGGCCAGCCAGTCGTCGGTGACGGCCTGCGGCTGCCTGCTGCCGACCAGGGCGTTGGTCAGGTGGCCGTTGTCCGTGGCGCTCTCGTCGACGCGGTATTTGGTGCCGCTCGCGTCGACGAGGTAGCGGGCCTTGTCCTGCCCCTGGACGTAGAGGACCTGGCCGCCGCTCAGCCGCTGCTTGCCCTCGGTCAGTTCGTCGTCCCGCTCGGCGAGGACGAAGGCCGCCTTCTGCACGGTGTTCCCCTTGCCACCGGGCTGCTCGCAGACCGCCCACCGCTTGGCGGTGCCCGCGTCCTTCGCCTCGGGCAGCCGGTCGGGGGCGTACGGGATGCCGAGGATCGGCCCGCGCGGGGGCTTGCCGGCGTCCAGGATGTTGTCGCCGACCTGGACGACGTCGAACTGCTGCGGGGTCAGCAGGAGTCTGGCGGAGGCCAGGTTGAGCACGGGGTGGAGGAGGGTCTTGCTGTCCTTGCCCTTGCCCGTGGAGAGCACGACGTACCGGGTGGTGGACTTCTTGCCGACGATCACCTTGGTGCCGGGCTTGTCCCAGTCCTTGGGCGCCGTGGGCTTGAACATCCCCCAGGCACCGAAGCCCGCCACGATCAGCGCGCCGACGATCAGGCTCGGGACGACGGCGCGCAGTGGGCGCGGGGCGCCCTCCTCCGTGCCTGTGGGCGAGGGTTGGAGGAATGCGGCCACCGTGCGTTTCTTCGCAAAGGTGTACGCGTTGAGCTCATCCCGCCGTGATGCCATGAGTGTGTCTGTCTCCCGTGTCTCCCCGCGCGGCCCAAGAGCGTACGCACCCCCGTCCCCTGTGCCGGACCCCGGATACCGGACCCTGGTGCCGGACCGGCCCCCTACTATGCCTGCTGATCGTGGCCGCCGACGGGGCGGGTAGGGTGATCCAGCCGCCGAAGCCCCGGCGGGACAGGGGCGATCGGGTCGAGTTGGGGCCTTATGAACGGGGGAATGCCGGAATGATGGCTTCCGCGACGCGGACACGTCCGGCCGGGAACGCGCAGCCGTCCGGGGGTCCCGGGTCCGGCCGCCGGGGGGTCTCCCGCAGAGGTTCGCGTACGGCTCCCGATGGTCCCTCCGGCCCCGGTGGCGCCGCCGCTCCGCGACTGGACGGACGTGCCGGACAGGTCGGTTCGTTCCGATTGCAACAGCTTGTACTGGTCGAGATCGCGGCGGCCCTGCTGCTCGCCGCGTGGGTGATCGAGCCGCTGCTCCTCGTGCCCGCGGGTGTCGTCGCCGCGGTGCTGGTGCCGCTCGCCGTCGTCCGCAGGCACCGCCGGTCGCTCCCGGAGTGGCTGAGCACCGTCCTCGCGCTGCGCGCCCGCAGCCGCCGGGCCGCCTCCCTGGTCCTGCCCGCGGGTACGGAGCCGGGGCTGGCGCCCGCCGTGGAGTGCGAACCGGCCTTGCGTACCTACTCGTTCAGCGACCGCGACCGCCGCCCGGTCGGGATGATCGGTGACGGCACCTACCTCTCGGCCGTCGTCCAGGTCGAGTCGGACGCCACGGCGCTGCGCCCGGACCGCTCGGAACGGCCGCTGCCCCTGACGCTCGTACGGGACGTGCTGGAGGTCGACGGGATCCGGCTGGAGTCGGCGCAGGTCGTGCAGCACACCCAGCCGGCTCCCGCCCCGCACCTGCCGCCGCAGTCGGTGGCGGTGCGGAACTACGCCCCGTTGCAGGCCCGGACGGGTACGCCGGCGCTGCGGGTCACCTGGATCGCGCTGAAGCTGGACCCGGAGCTCTGCCCGGAGGCGGTGGCGGCGCGCGGCGGCGGGATCGTGGGGGCGCAGAAGTGCGCCGTACGCGCGGCGGACCAGCTCGCCAGCCGGCTGACCGGTGCCGGGTTCCGGGCGACCGTGCTCACCGAGCAGGAGCTGATCTCGGCGATCGCGACCTCGGCGTGCGTCAGTCCGTCGGCGATGGCGCAGGCCGGCCGCACGGAGACGCCGGGCCGTCGTACCGAGGAGTCCTCGCGAACCTGGCGCTGCGACGACCGTTGGCACACCAGCTACTGGGTGAGCCGCTGGCCGCACCTGGGCGGCGGCGGGGCGTCGATGCCGCAGCTCGTCGCACTGCTGACCTCCATCCCGGCACTCGCCACGACGTTCAGCCTGACGCTGGGGCACGGCGACCGCTCGGCGGTCTCGGTCACGGGGCACATCCGCATCACCGGGCGCAGCGACGAGGAACTCCTCGCCGCCCGGCACGAACTGGAGCGCACCGCGCGCGGTGTCAAGGCGTCGCTGGTACGGCTGGACCGCGAGCAGCTGCCCGGCGTGCTCGCCACGCTGCCGCTCGGGGGTACCCGCTGATGTCCGCCACCACGAGCTCCCGGTCCCGGCTGGGATTCGGTCTGATCGGTCCACGTCGAGGTCGGCACACGGTGTCGCTCGACGAGCTGGCCTCGCTGGCGCTGCCCGTCGGTGACGACGGCACGGTCATCGGGGTGGACGCGGAGGGGCGCCCGGCGGTGCTGGGCATCAACCGGCCGACTCCGTACGAGGTCACGCTGATCGGCGGGCTGTGGACCGCCCAGGTCCTGGCGCTGCGTGCGGCGGCGACGGGTGCCCGGATCGCCGTCGAGACCGGGCGGTCGCAGGTCTGGACGGCTCTCGCGCAGGCGGCGGGCGGCGGGCAGCCGTGCGTCTCGCTGCACGACGTGGGCCGGATCCCGCCGCAGGGTGCCTCGGCCGGGTCGCCGGTGGTCGTGGTGCGCGACTGCGGCATGCGACCGCCGCGCGGGCGCGTGGTGGCGGGGCCCTGGCAGTCGGTGGTGACCCTGCTGCCGTACCTGAGCCCGGTGGCCCCGCGGCTGATGGAGAAGTCGGCGCTCGTCGGTGTCCAGCGGGTCTCTCCCGACGAGGCGGCGCAGATCGGCCGGATCATGAATCTGCCGGCCGCCGAGACGCAGGCGCTGTCCACCCTGGCCGACGGCGTCACGCTGTGGTGCACGGACCGGGACCGGCAGTTCGTGATGACCCAGGCCACCGACGCCGAGTCCGGACTGCTGGGCAGCGCGCGCCGGATGGACTGAGCGTTCCCGCGGAACGCTCGTACGTGAGGGGCCGCGTACGGGCCGCCCACGGTTCGTGTTCGTCATCGGATGCGCCCTTTCGACCACTTCGGCCTGCCCGCTCCCGCACAGTTCGTTCACTTGTAGGCGCGGCGTGACCTGCTGGACAGTCCTCCCGTGCGATACGGCCTGCCGTAGCACGCCACATGGCGATTAGGGTGGGTGCGGGCGCGGCAGAGGAACCTGCGGGCAGGCACTGCGCGTCGCAAGGGGGGAGAGCCGGGCGGACCGGACAACGGGAGCGGTCGCCCCCGCCCACCACGGCACAAGGGTGCTCGACCACACCAGGAGGCAAAGTGAACGGCGATCGGGACGAGATCCGCGGGGGATGGAACACGCCCGTCGACGAGTCGTCCGACGCGGAGCCCGCAGAGATGACGGGTGAGTTCACCATCGACTACACCCCGCCCGCCTGGTACACGCAGAGCGCGTCGGGGGACTCGTCGGGCGGGGCCGGGTCGCATCTGGCGCCGCCTCCGCCGCCGCACGGGGCTCCGGTGCCCGGGCTGCCCGCCGGGGGCGGATTCGAGCCGAGCTGGTCGCCGGCTCCGCCCGCGCCCTCTGCGCCTCCCGCGCCCTCTGCGCCGTCCGTACCGTCCGAGACCGGGGCGGCGGGTGCGGCCTCGGTGTCGGGTCCGACTCCGGCTCCGCCTCCGACACCGGCTTCGACTTCGGCCGGTTCCGAGGGAACGGGTGCCGGGAGCGGTGCGCCGGATCCGTTCGGCGGCGGTGATCTGGAGAGTGGCGCGACGATGCGGTTCTCCCCCGCCGCGCTGAAGCGGGAGATCGCGGATCGCGAGGCGGCGGCAGAGGCCGCGGTCTCGCCCGCTTCCGTTGCTGACGCGCCCTCGGCCGAGACGGCGCAGGACGCCACGGACGGTTCCGCTGCCGAGCCCGGGCACATCGACGCGGACCCGTCCGTTCCGGTGAACGAGAGGGCCGGCGAGTCCGAGGAGACCGCGGACGCCTCCGCCCCGGACCCGGGCACCGGCACCGACGCGGATTCCGTTCCGGCGGCCTCCGAGGCGCCGGCGACGGACACCCCGAAGGCCGACGAGCCCGTGGACCGCGCCGGCCTCACCACGGACGCGGCACCCCAGGGCGCGCCTCCCGCCGACGCCCCTCCCGCCGACGCCCCTCCCGCCGACGCCCCCCAGTACGCCGAGCGGTCGAACGTACCGGCGCCGTGGTCCCCCGCACCGCCCGCGCCGGGCGCCGTTCCGCCGCTGCCCCCGGCCTTCCAGCCGGCCGCGCCGCAGCCCGGCGCGCCCCAGCCCGCACCGCAGTGGCCCGCGCAGGCGCCGACGCCCGCGCCCCGACCGCCGGCCCATCCTCAGGTTCCGTCGCCGCAGCATGGTTACGGGTTCCCTCAGGCGCCGCCGCAGCAGTTCCCGGCGCAGGGCGCACCTCAACTGCCCCCGGCCCAGGCGCAGCCCCAGCCGCAGCCCGGTTACGGCTTCCCACCGCAGGGGCAGCCGCAGCCCGGTTACGGCTTCCCACCGCAGGGGCAGCCGCAGCCTGGGGGCTTCCCCCCGCAGGCCCCGCAGCTGCCCGCGCAGAGCGCCCCGCTCCCTCCGCAAATCCCGCAGCAGCCTGCCCAGGCCACGCCCGACCTGCCCGCTCCGGCCGCACCGCACCAGCCGCCCCAGCAGCAGTACCAGCCCCAGCAGCCCGGGGCGTACCAGCCCCAGCAGCCCGCCCCCCAGGCCCCGCCCGCCGATCCGCGTGCCGGAGCCGCCTGGCCCACCCCGGTGACCCACGACCAGCGTGAGCGTTCCGTGCCGGGCGCCCCCCTCGGTTACACGGCCGCGGTCGAGCTCTCCTCCGACCGGCTGGTCAGGGGCAAGCAGAAGGCGAAGAGCAGCCGCAACCCCTCCGGTGCGTCCCGCTTCAAGCTGGGCGGCAGGAAGGAGGAGATCGAGCGGCAGCGCAAGCTGGAGCTGATCCGCACCCCGGTGCTGTCCTGCTACCGGATCGCGGTCATCAGCCTCAAGGGCGGCGTCGGCAAGACCACGACGACGACCGCGCTCGGCTCGACCCTGGCCACCGAGCGGCAGGACAAGATCCTCGCCATCGACGCCAACCCGGACGCCGGTACGCTCGGTCGCCGGGTGCGCCGTGAGACCGGGGCCACCATCCGCGACCTGGTCCAGGCGATCCCGTACCTCAACTCGTACATGGACATCCGCCGCTTCACCTCGCAGGCATCCTCCGGTCTGGAGATCATCGCCAACGACGTGGACCCGGCGGTCTCCACGACGTTCAACGACGAGGACTACCGCCGGGCGATCGACGTCCTGGGCAAGCAGTACCCGATCATCCTCACCGACTCGGGCACCGGTCTGCTCTACAGCGCGATGCGCGGTGTGCTGGACCTCGCCGATCAGCTGATCATCATCTCGACGCCGTCCGTCGACGGCGCGTCCAGCGCGTCCACCACGCTGGACTGGCTGTCGGCGCACGGCTACGCGGACCTGGTGCAGCGTTCGCTCACCGTCATCTCCGGTGTCCGCGAGACCGGAAAGATGATCAAGGTCGACGACATCGTCCAGCACTTCGAGACGCGCTGCCGCGGTGTGGTGGTCGTGCCGTTCGACGAGCACCTGTCGGCGGGCGCCGAGGTCGACCTCGACATGATGCGTCCGAAGACGCGCGAGGCGTACTTCAACCTCTCCGCACTCGTCGCCGAGGACTTCCAGCGGGCCCAGCAGCAGCAGGGGCTGTGGACGGCGGAGGGCGGCAACCCGCCGCCGCAGTTCGCCCCGCCGATGCCCGGTCCGCAGCAGTACGCACCTCAGCCGCAGCCCGGACAGCAGCCGTACCCGGGGCAGCCGCAGCCCGGACAGCCCCAGCAGCCGTACCCGGGGCAGCACCCCCAACAGCCGTATCCGCAGCAGCCGTACGGAGGACAACCGCCGTACGGGGGGCAGCAGCCGTACGGGGGCCAGCAGCCTCCGCAGCAGCAGGGCGCGGCCCCGCAGCAGCCGTATCCGCAGCACCCGGGTCAGGGTGTGCAGCACAACGGCTGGCAGCAGTCACCGCCCTCCCAGGCACAGCCGGGCGCGAACCCGGCCGGGCTCCCTCCGGGGGCCCCGCACGCCGATGGCCAGGCACATCAGCCCGGACAGCGCGAACTGCAAGGGCCCGTTCCGCCGGCGGGCCGGCAGCAGTACCCTCCGCAGCCACCGCCGGCGCCCCAGCAGTAAGACAGGAGAGGTCTAAACCAATGAGGGCCCGCACCGTTCCCACGGTGCGGGCCCTTCTTGCATTCCCGCAGACCACACGCGGTTTGGCGGACCGTTGACGTGACTCGACCGGCGCTGATAAACCTTCGCTTCACCAGCTGGCGAACCAGAGATCTGCCCGCCTTCACCGTGCGAGTCATGACGCGAGGTCTACGTCCTATGGTCACAAGATTCCCCCCACGCCCTCCCCGCCCGCGGGGCCGCGTGCGCATCCTCCTCGCCTCCGGAGCCGCCGCGCTGGCGCTGGCCGCCGGATCGGTCGTCCCGGGCAACCCGGTCGGTCCCGCCGCGCAGGAGGCACAGGCGGCCGACGGGAAGTCGACGCTCACGATCGCGGTCGCGCAGAGCGTGGACTCCCTGAGCCCGTTCCTCGCGCAGCGGCTGCTCTCCACGAGCATCCACCGGCTGATGTACGACTACCTCACCAACTACGACGCCAAGGACAGCCACACGATCCCCGGGCTCGCCACCGAGTGGGAGACCTCGGCGGACAAGCTGACGTGGACGTACACCATCCGGGACGACTCGAAGTGGTCGGACGGCGAGAAGGCGACCGCCGAGGACGCGGCGTGGACCTTCAACAAGATGATGACCGACGAGGCCGCCGCCACGTCGAACGGCAGCTTCGTCGGAAACTTCGAGAAGGTGACCGCGCCGAGTCCGGACAAGCTGGTCATAGAGCTGAAGAAGCCTCAGGCCACGATGACGGCGCTGGATGTGCCCATCGTCCCCCAGCACGTCTGGGAGGAGGTCGGCGACTTCTCCAAGTTCAACAACGACACGAAGTTCCCGATCGTCGGCAACGGGCCGTTCATCCTGACGGACTACAAGGTCGACAGCTATGTGAAGCTGAAGGCCAACAAGGACTTCTGGCGTGGCGCGCCCAAGTTCGACGAGCTCGTCTTCCGGTACTACAAGGACCAGGACGCGGCCGTCGCCGCCCTCCGAAAGGGTGAAGTCTCCTTCGTCGCCGGCAGCCCGGGCCTGACGCCCGCGCAGGCCGCCTCGCTGAAGACCGCCGAGAACATCAAGGTGAACGACGCCCCGGGCCGGCGCTTCTACGCGCTGGCCACCAACCCGGGCGCGCGGACCAAGGACGGCACGAAGTTCGGCGACGGGCATCCGGCGCTGCTGGACCAGAAGGTCCGTCAGGCGCTCTTCATGGCAGTCGACCGCACGACCATCATCGACAAGGTCTTCCAGGGGCACGCCACAGAGGGCGAGGGTTACATCCCGCCCCGCTACGGCTCGTACTTCTGGAAGCCGACGGCCGAGCAGAAGCTCGCCTACGACCCGGCGAAGGCCGCCGCCCTCCTCGACCAGGCCGGTTACAAGAAGAACAGCGCCGGCAAGCGGGCCGGCAAGGACGGCAGGCCGCTCGACTTCCGCATCCTGTGCCACGCCACGGACCCGAACGACAAGGCGATCGGCAAGTACCTCCAGGAGTGGTGGGGCGACCTCGGCATCGGCCTCAAGGTCGACTGCCGCGACAACGTCTCCGACCCCTGGTACGCGGGTGAGTACGACCTCGCCTTCGACGGCTGGTCCGTCAACCCGGACCCCGACTTCGTCATGTCGATCCACACCTGCGCGGCCCTCCCGGCCAAGGCGAAGGAGTCGGCGGCGACCGACAACTTCATCTGCGACAAGCAGTACGACGAGCTCTACGCGAAGCAGCTCGCGGAGTACGACCCCGCCAAACGGGCTGACCTCATCAAGCAGATGGAGTCGCGGCTGTACGACACGGGGTACATGAATGTCATGGCGTACCCGAATGCCGTCGAGGCCTACCGCACCGACCAGATCAAGTCCATCACGACGATGCCCTCCGACGCGGGGAACATCTTCGGCCAGGACGGTTACTGGAGCTGGTGGTCGGCGGTCCCGGCCGCCGGCGCGTCGGGCGATTCGTCCGGCGACAGCGGCAGCTCCACCGGAGTCCTCATCGGTGTCGGGATCGCCGTAGTCGTCCTCGCCGGTGGCGGACTGCTGTTCGCCATGCGTCGTCGTTCCACCGCGGAAGACCGTGAATAGTCCATGAGCACAGACAGCACTCCCGCGCTCCTGAAGGGCGCCGCGGGCGTGGACGCTGTGCGGACCGGCGGCCCGGCTCCGGCCGGGCCGCCGGCCCGCGGTCCGCGTTCCCGCAGCACGACCGCGTACCTCCGTTATGTGGCGGGCAAGCTGGCCGGTGCGGCCGTCTCGCTGTTCGCCGTGCTCGTCACCAGCTTCTTCCTCTTCCGCCTGATCCCGGGCGACCCGGTCAAGCAGATGACCGGCGGCCGGCAGGTCTCCACCGAGCAGATCGCCGCGATGCGTCGGGAGTTCGGGCTGGACCTGCCGCTCTGGCAGCAGTTCACCGAGTACTGCGGCAAGGCCCTGACCGGGGACTTCGGCACGTCGTACCAGTTCCGCGCCCCCGTCATGGACAAGATCTCCGAGGCGCTCCCCGCGACGCTGCTGCTGACGGGCACCGCCTTCGTGATCTACACGGTGATCGGCATCTGGCTGGGTGCCAGGTCCGCCTGGCGCAACGGCTCGGCCGGTGACCGCTTCCACACGGCCTTCGCCCTGACGCTGTACTCGGTGCCGTCGTTCTGGCTCGGCCTCCTCCTGATCATCACCCTGTCGGTGGGCATCGGCCCGATCCCCGGGCTCTTCCCGACCGGCGGCATGGAGTCCGGCAGTTCGAGCGGCTTCGGTTACGTCCTGGACGTGGCCCACCACCTGGTGCTTCCGGTCGTCACCCTCGTCGCCGTCGAGTACGCGCGCACCCTGCTGGTGATGCGCTCCTCGCTGCTCGACGAGATGGGCAGCGACTATCTGACGACGGCACGGGCGAAGGGGCTGCGCGACGATCTCGTACGCCGACGCCACGCCGTGCCGAACGCGATGCTGCCCACGGTGACGCTGCTGTTCGTCAACCTGGGCAACACGGTGGCGGGAGCGATCCTGGTGGAGACGGTGTTCTCCTGGCCCGGCCTCGGCGGGCTCTTCTACCAAGCCTTGAGCGTGCCCGATCTGCCGTTGGTGCAGGCCCTGTTCTTCGTCTTCGCCGCCGCGGTGATCCTGATGAACACCCTGGCCGACGTGATCTATCCGCTCCTCGATCCCCGGGTGGGCCGATGACGACCACGACCGACGCGGCGCCGGCCGCCGGCCCGCGCGCCCTCACCTGGGCCCGCAGGCGACAGGCCGCCGCCCGCTTCTGGCGCCAATACCGCGGCCACCGGGCCGGCCTCGCCGGTCTCGCCGTGCTCGCGCTGATCGCCCTGACCGCGCTGTTCGCCCCGCTGCTGGTGGGCACGGACTCGCAGAGCGTCACGGACGCTCCCGGCGGGCCGCTGGAGTCGCCGAGCGGCGCGTTCCCGCTCGGCACCGACCAGTTCGGCCGCAGTCTGCTGGCCCTGCTGGTCTGGGGGACGCGGGTCTCGCTGACCGTCGGGCTGCTCGCGGCGTTCCTCTCGGTGGCCATCGGCACTCTGGTGGGCATCACGGCCGGCCACTTCAAGGGCTGGTACGGCAACGTCGTCATGCGGATCACCGACTGGTTCCTGGTGATGCCGACCCTGGTACTGGCCATCGCGCTGGCGACCGTGCTGTCGCGGTCGCTCTGGACGACGATCCTCGCCATCGGTGTCACGACGTGGCCGACGACCGCGCGGCTGGTCCGGGCGCAGACACTGTCCGTCGAGTCGCGGCCTTACATCGAGCGCTCCCAGGCGCTCGGCGGTGGCCACGGCCACATCATGTCCCGTCATGTGCTGCCCAACGTCATGCCGCTGGTGCTCGCCCAGACCACACTGGTGATCTCGACCGCCATCCTCACCGAGGCGACCCTCGCCTTCCTCGGGCTGGGCGATCCCACGGTCGTCTCCTGGGGCGGGCTGCTCCAGGACGCCCGTGAGGCCGGGGCGGTCAGCTCGGGCAACTGGTGGTACCTCGCCCCGCCCGGACTCGCCATCGCTGTCGTCGCCCTCGCGTTCACGCTGTGCGGCCGCACCGTCGAGTCCGTGCTCAACCCCAAGCTGGGGGTGACCCGTTGACCGCCGTGAAGACGGAGACCATGACGGAGCCGGAGGTCCGGCAGCCGCTGCTCGACGTCCGCGACCTCCATGTCACGTACGGCACGGGGGCCTCGGCCGTCCCTGCCGTACGGGGCGTCGATCTGCGGGTCGAGGCCGGCCAGAAGCTCGGCATCGCCGGGGAGTCCGGCTGCGGGAAGTCGACGCTGGCGCTCGCGCTGCTGCGGCTGCTGCCCGCGACCGCGACCCTCAGCGGCCAGATCCTGCTGGACGGTGAGGACGTCCTCACCATGAAGTGGGGCCGGCTGCGCGCGGTGCGCTGGGCCGGGGCCTCGATCGTCTTCCAGGGCGCGATGCACTCGCTGAACGCGGTGCACCGGATCGGGGACCAGATCGCCGAGCCGATCCTGCTGCACGGGAAGGCCACCCAGGCCGCCGCGCACGAGCGGGCCGGCGAGCTGCTGGAGCAGGTGGGCCTTCCGGCCGCGCGGGCGGACGCCTATCCCCATGAGCTGTCGGGCGGCCAGCGCCAGCGCGTGATGATCGCCATGGCGCTGGCCTGCGACCCGCGGCTGATCATCGCCGACGAGCCGACCACCGCGCTGGACGTGATGATCCAGGCGCAGATCCTGCGACTGATCGAGCAGCTCGTCGCGGACCAGGACCTCGGTCTGATCATGATCAGCCACGACCTCGCGGTGCTCTCCGACACCTGCGACCGGCTGTCGGTGATGTACGCGGGACGGGTCGTCGAGGAGGGGCCCGCCAAGCAGGTGTACGAGAACGCCCGGCACCCCTACGGCAACGCGCTGTCGGCGGCCTTCCCCCGGATCGGGGACCTCTCGTCCCGGCACGCGCCGCGCGGTCTGCCGGGCGACCCGCCGGACCCGTCGGCGCTGCCGTCCGGCTGTACGTTCCATCCGCGCTGCCCGGTGGCACTGGACTCCTGCGCCACCGAGGACCAGGAGCTGCGGCCCGCCGGTGAGCACCGGAGGGCGGCCTGCGTGCTGATGGACCCGGACGCCGTCACGACGGCCCGGCCGCATGACGGCGACACGGCAAGGAGCACCTCATGACCGCCACTCCCCCGGCCCCCCTGCTCAGCGCGGAGGCCCTGAGGGTCGCCTTCCCCGGGCGGCGCGGGGCGGCGACGGCGCGTGCCGTCGACGGCGTCGACCTCGACATCCGGCCCGGCGAGATCGTCGCCCTGGTCGGCGAGTCCGGCTGCGGCAAGACGACGCTGGCCCGCTCCCTGCTGGGCCTGGTGCCGCCCACGTCCGGCCGGGTCACGTTCGGCGGCAAGCCGCTCGACTACTCGGGCCGGGCGCTCAAGGCGTACCGCAAGCGGGTGCAGCTGGTGCTGCAGGACCCCAGCGGCTCCCTCAACCCCCGGCACACGGTGTACGACGCGGTGGCGGAGGGCCTGCGCATCCACGGGTCCGCGGGCGACGAGCGGACCGCGGTGGCGGGGGCGCTGGCGCGTGCGGGGCTCCGGCCCCCGGAGCGGTTCTTCCTGCGCTATCCGCACGAGCTGTCCGGCGGCCAGCGTCAGCGCGTGGTGATCGCGGGCGCGCTGGTCCTGGAGCCGGAGCTCATCGTCGCGGACGAGCCGGTGGCGTCGCTCGACGCGTCGGTGCGCGGCGAGATCCTGGCCCTGCTGCTGCGGCTTCGCGACGAGCTGGGACTGTCGGCGCTGGTGGTCACGCACGACCTGGGGCTGGCGTGGAACATCGCGGACCGGGTGGCGGTGATGTATCTGGGCCGGATCGTCGAGACGGGTGACGTGGAGCAGATCCTCACGGCACCCCGGCACCCGTACACGCAGGCGCTGCTGTCCGTGCTGCCGGAGGCGGAGGGCGACCCGGTGATCCTGACCGGGGAACCGCCGGACCCGTCGAAGGTGCCTTCGGGCTGCCGGTTCCACGCCCGCTGCCAGATCCTCGCCTCGGGCGAGGCGGAACGCGCGGGAGTGGCGGACGCGTGCCGCACGAAGGACCTGCCGGTGCTGGAGGGCGGGGGCCGGACGCAGGTGGCCTGCCACTGGGCGGCGGCGCCGAAGCCCGAACCGGCTTCGGCCGGGGGCTGAGTGCGGCCGGCTGAGTCCGGCCGAAGGTCGGGAGCCGCGTCGAGCGGGCGTGGCCGCCCCGGTCCGTGTTCAGGGCCGGTGGTGGATCGTTCCGGTCAGTTCGGCCAGCGGGCGGCCCGTGCCGCCCCAGCGGTGCTGGATGATCTCGGCGGCGATGGAGACGGCCGTCTCCTCGGGCGTACGGGCGCCGAGGTCCAGGCCCACGGGTGAGGCGAGGCGGGCCAGTCCCGCCTCGTCCACCCCGGCGTCGCGGAGCCGTCGGATCCGGTCCTGGTGGGTGCGCCTGCTGCCCATCGCGCCGATGTACGCGGCGGGCGTGCGCAGCGCGGCGGCCAGCAGGGGCACATCGAACTTCGGGTCGTGCGTCAGCACGCAGATGACCGTGCGGGCGTCCACCGCGGTCGACTCCAGGTAGGTGTGCGGCCACGCGCAGACCACCTCGTCGGCCGTGGGGAAGCGCTCCCGGGTGGTGAAGGCCGGCCGTGCGTCGCAGACCGTCACGCGGTAACCGAGGAAGGAACCGATGCGCGCCGTGGCCGCCGCGTGGTCGATGGCCCCGAAGACGAGCATGCGGGGTGCCGGGGCGTACGCCTGGACGAAGACGGTGACGTCCTGCATCCGGCGTTCGCCGCGCGGGCCGTACCGCTGGGTTCCGGTGGCTCCCTGGGCGAGCAGCCCGCGCGCGTCGTCGGTGACGGCGGCGTCGAGCCCCTCGTCGCCGAGCGAGCCGGTCGCCCGGTCGGCCAGGACCGTCCGCGTGGCGCCCACGGGTGGCGTTCCGGAGACGACGGTGGCGACCGCCACGGGCTCCCCGCGGGCGATCGTGTCGACGAGCCCGCGCAGCCGGTCGCGGCCGTCCGCCGTGGTGTACGGCCGCACCAGGACGTCGATCGTGCCGCCACAGGTCAGTCCGGCCCCGAAGGCCTCGTCGTCGCTGATGCCGTACGTCCGCAGCAGCGGGACACCCGTGGCGAGCGCCTCGGCGGCGGCCTCGTACACATCGCTCTCGACGCACCCCCCGGAGACACTGCCCGCCACCGTCCCGTCGGCGGAGACCGCCATCACGGCACCGGGTGCGCGCGGGGCGCTGCCCCGGACCGCCACGACCGTGGCCAGGGCGAAGGGCGTAGCGGCGTCGTGCCAGGCGCGCAGATCCGACAGCAGTTCACGCACGGCGGACGACCTCCCGGCTCGACGGTCCTCCCCCTGACGATGCCCCGGGACGCCGCCGGGCGCACCGCGAGTGCGTCAGGCCGGGTCGTACGCGGCGATCAGCTCGCCGCACCGCTTCACGTCGGCGGCCATCGCCACGAGCAGGTCGTCGACCGAGTCGAACTTCAGCATGCCGCGTACGTACGCGAGGAAGTCGACCGCGACGTGCAGCCCGTACAGGTCGAGGCCGACACGGTCGATCGCGTACGCCTCCACCGTCCGCTCCGTGCCGTCGAAGTGCGGGTTCGTGCCGACGGAGATCGCGGCGGGCATGGCCTCGCCGTTCACGGTCAGCCAGCCCGCGTAGACCCCGTCGGCGGGGATCGCGGTGTGCGGGAGGGTCTCCACGTTCGCCGTCGGGAAGCCGAGCTCACGGCCTCGCTGCGCGCCGCGCACCACGATGCCCTCCACCCGGTGCGGGCGGCCGAGGATCTCGGCGGCTCCCGCCACATCGCCCTCGGCGACCAGCCGGCGGGTGAGGGTGGAGGAGAACGGCTCGCCGCCGCCCGCGTCCCCGCTCACGAAGAGGTCGATGACCTCGACGCGGTAGTCGTACGTCTCGCCGAGCTCGGCCAGCAGCGCGACGTTCCCCGCCGCCCGGTGCCCGAAGCGGAAGTTCGGGCCCTCGATGACCAGTTGTGCGTGCAGCTTGTCGACGAGGACCTTCGCGATGAAGTCGGCGGGCGCCAGCTTCGAGAACTCGGCGGTGAACGGCAGGATCAGCACCGCGTCCACGCCCAGGTCCGCCATCAGCTCGGCACGCCGGTGGTGCGGGGCGAGCAGCGGCGGGTGGGTACCGGGGCGGACGACCTCGCTGGGGTGCGGGTCGAAGGTGACGGCCACGGAGGGAGCCCCGAGCTCACGCGCCCGCTCGACGGCCCGGCCGATGATCAGCTGGTGCCCGCGGTGCACTCCGTCGTAGGAGCCGATGGTGACGACGCTGCGTCCCCAGTCCTCGGGGATGTCCTCCAAGCCGCGCCAGCACTGCACTGTGACCGCTCCTCGCCCGAACCTGTGTACGTGTGTATGTCCATTACGCAGGTCTAAGACTGCCATGCTCACGTCCCGCCGCCTGCATCGGCATCGGCAACCCGGACTGTGATCTGTCCATCGTTTCCATCGTCCGTCGGGCGCCGGGGCCCACGACGGCCGCCCACTCCTGTGGGGCGTCGTCCAGCCAGCCGGTGACGAGCGCCGCGAATCCGGGCACGTCACGGGCGAGTTCGACCAGTCCGCGGTCGAAGCGGGCGGCGCCTTCGGGCGTGCGTACGAGGAGCATGCCGGTACGGTGCACCAGCGCCCTCGTGCGGGCCTCGGGCCGTCGGCCGGATCCTCCCGCGGCGGCCCGGAGCAGGGCGCAGAGCACCTCGGGGTCCCTGCCGGTGTCCTGCTCGAAGTCCAGCAGCACCTCCAGCAGCTCGGCCCGGAGCGGGCGCGAGGCCGCGCTCCCCGGGGCGGCGAGCACCCGGGCCAGGGCGGCGCGTACCGGTGGCGGGGCGGGGCGGTCCCGCAGCAGCCCGGTCACCAGGGGCAGCAGCAGCGCGCGGGCGGCCGGGCTGTGCTCCAGCCGCAGCTCCACGTACGCGGCGGCCTGCGCACCGTCCTCGGGGTGGCTGTCGATGTACTGCCGTACGAGGCCGGGGGCGTGCAGGGCGAGGGCCGGGGTGTCCAGCCCCGCCAGCGCCCGCAGTACGTCGTCGGCGGCCTCCCCGGGCAGCGAGAGCCTGGCCCCCAGGGCGGCGAGCACCGGCTCCGGGAACTCAGTGAACACCTCGGCCGGCAGGGTCACGGGCAGCCCGCGGTCCCCCGCGGCGAAGGCCCGCAGGGCCTGGGGCAGGTAGCGGCCCCGCGTGCTGGGGTCCCGTACGAGGAGTGTGAGCGCCGGGGCGTGCAGGGCGGTGTCGTCGGGCCGGCCCAGCAGGACGAGCGCGGCGCCGCGCAGCAGGGCGCGGTCGGTCTCGGTGGTGGCGGGGCCCGCCGTGAGCGTGGCGTACAGCGCGGCGGCGGCGCGCCGTTCGGGGCACTCCTCGTCGCGTGCCCACCGGTCGACGGCCCGGCAGAGCGCGGACGGCTCGTCCTCGGCGAGCGCGGTGAGCAGTTCGGCGGCGCGTGGGTGGCCGGAGTCGACGAGCGCCTCGGTCAGGTCGTCGACGGCGAGGTCGCGGCGGGCGTACAGGAGGGCCTGTGCGGCGGCGGCCACGGTGAGCCTCATCCGCGCCCCGTCGCCGGCGGGCCGCGGGCTCGGGTCGGTGGTCAGCGGGGTCTCGTCGGTGAACCACCGGCAGAGCAGGCGCTGCACGGTCCGGGGGTGGGCGGTGAGGCGCCGGGCCACGGCGTCCAGATACCGCTCGCCGGAATGTGGGGAACCCTCCGGCTCCGGACAACCGTCGGGCCCCGGGGAACCGTCGAGGCATCCGTCGAGGCAGCGAGAACCCTCGGTGCGTGAAGGGCCGTCCGCGCGTGCGGGGACTCCGGCGCGCGGGGCGCCGTCCGCGGGCACGAGCCTGCGGAGCAGGTCGATCCGGTCGTCCTCGGGCAGCCGGATCCGCCGCCAGAACCACGGCCCGAACACGGCGTACGGCCCGAGCCCCGCCGGTCCGCCACCGGCCCGGGAACGCCGGGTGATCCGTCCGGTGAGCACCCGCAGCACCCCGAGGTACGGCCGTGCGTCGGGGACCCGCAGGAGGCTCTCCCGCAGCAGATGGGACGCCCACCACGAGGCGTCGGGGGGCCGGACCGCCGTCTCGCCGGCCTCCGCGGCGTGCAGCCGGTCCATCGCCTCGATGAGGTCGGCCATCCGGTGGGCCAGCGCGGCCGTCCCCTGGCGGCGCTCCAGCAGGAGCATGGCCTGGATGACCGGACCGATGCGGTGACGCGGGACGGGGAGGTTGCGGGGTTCCGCCCCCGGAGCCCCCGGAGCCCCCGGCGGATCCTCCGGCGGGGCGACCGACCGCAGCGCCTCCACGCTCCGGGAAGGCCCGGCAGGCCCGGAAGCCACGGCGGGCGAGGGCGTGCTCCGCGTGTGCCAGCGGTGCACCAGGGAGCGCAGCGCGGCGTCGAGGTCCAGGTGCGCGCCCTGGACCCAGTCGCCCAACTCCTCGTGGGCGAAGCGGTATCCGGCACCCGCCGGGGCCAGCAGCCCTTCGGTGAGGACGGCGGGGGCCCACCCCGTGCGCCAGGGGAAGATCTCCTCGAAGGTGGCCCGGTCCAACTCCCCCTGGCCCGGCCCGAGGCAGCGCCGGGCCGCCTCGTGGACCTGGCCCGCCACCTTGGCCGCGAGCCTGCGGACCGCGGTGCCCCGGAGCCGGGGCTCGGCCTCCGCCCCGATACGGACGGCGATCCGGACGCACGCCAGGTCCAGGTGGGCGGCGAAGACCTCCGACGTGCCGGGCCGGCCCGGCACGTCGGGCGGCAGCGCCGCCCGCACCTCGGCGAGCAGCCGCAGGGTGAGCGGATGCCGGTCGTGCCCCGGGGCGATGGCGTCCGGCGGAATGCCGTACCGCTCCCTGGCCCGCTCGGCCTGGTCCGCGGTCAGGTCGCCCAGTCGGACCGCGGGCGGCAGACCCCGGGCGGGCCGCTCGGGGCGGTGCAGGGCGTCCGGAGGGTAGAGCGCGCCTGCGGTCTCCCAGTGTTCCGGACGGCAGGCGACGACCATCCGCGCCCCGTGCGCCCGCAGCCACGCGGCCGTTCCCCGGGTCCATTCGGCGAGCCGGTGGGCCAGCAGCGGCGGCATCTCCTCGGGGCCGTCCACGACGACCAGCAGCGGGTGCCCGGACGCGGCGGCGAGGCCGGCCACCCGCTCGGGGGTGGCCGTCGTCATGTCACCCCGGGCCCCGGCCGCGGTGACGATCCGCCCGGAACCCCGGAGCGCCCGCGTCATCGCGTCGGCGACCGAGGTGTCGTCGGCGTACAGATCGGCGCCGCGCAGCCAGAGCGTGAGCGCCGGCACGGGCCCGTCGGCACGGCGGCCGGCCAGCGCGGCCAGTTCGGTGGTGCGGCCCGTCCCGGGACCTCCTACGAGCCCCAGGACGGGTCCTGTGCCCGCCTCGAAGGCGGTGAACTCCGCACCGACGTGGGGGCGTTCGACCGCTTCCGCGCCTGTCGGCCGGACCGTGTGGCCGAGCGAGGTGGCGGTCAGCTGGAGGGCACCCGCGAGGTTGAGGTCGCAGCCGTATCCGGGGACCCCGCCCGCGTTGCGGCGCAGCAGCTCGGCGAGCGGACCTTCGGCACCCCGGCCGTGCTCCCGGCCGACGAGCGGCACCGCGAGTCCCGCCGCCTCGTGCCCGGCCGTGAGCGCGGTGGAGAGCACGCCCAGGACGGCCCCGGTGCGTGGGTCGGTCACCGGACCGCCGACGGCCGCCCCGCCCGAGCGGAGCGCGTCGCGTCCGTCCGTGCCGAGGGCGAGCTCCAGCACCTCGCCCACCGGGTGGCTGCGCCCGCCCTCCGCGTACGTCGCCGGGGTCGTGCCGAGCACCCGCGCCTCCCGCCAGCCGTGGGCGGCGATCCGCACGTAGGTGCCCGTCCCGACCCGGTCGCGGACGGCGATGGGGAGCGGCTCCGCACCGAGGACCTCCGGCCCTCCGGTGCGCAGCAGGGCGAGCCCCAGAGCGGGCAGCGCTGTGATGTCGTCGGGCCCGACCGGGCAGCTACGGCCGTCCGCCGCGTGCAGCATCAAGGCCGTGGCGGAGCCGACGGCCTGGTGGCTGGTGACGACCGTCCCGCGGTCGTCCGCGACGAATCCCGTCCCTCGCGGCCGGCCGGCCCGATCGCAGATTCTCACCAGTTTCGACCGGTCCCCGCTACCCATGGTCCGACGGTAGGTCCCGGGTGATCGGTACGAGAAGCGCGAGGGGCCAAAGCGCCCCCCTCACACCCCTTCGTCACTCCGAGCGCCCGTCCATCGGGGTGAATTCGCAGTTCTCCGTGGACAGGAATGGTCGCGGGAGGGGGATCGTGGAGCGGGCACCGGGGGGCTGCCCGCTCCACGACGGACCGGCCCTCTCAGGGGCGGTCCTCAGGCGAAGACGGCGAGGCTCCTGGCCTTGCCCTTCTGCTCCTCGACGAGCACCAGGAAGGTCCCGTCGGGCCCGAAGACCCCGACCGGCCCCGGCGGATACGCCGGCATGTCGACCCGGACACCGTTGAGCAGCAGCTTGGCGCGCTTCTCGTCGACGTCCCAGCGGGGGAACGCCGAGGCCGCGGCCTCGGCCACCGGCATCACGGTCAGCTCCTGCTGGTGCTGTTCCAGCGTCCGGGCGGCGTCGATCCCGTACGGGCCGACCCGGGTGCGCCGCAGCGCGGTCAGGTGTCCGCCGACGCCGAGTCCGGCACCGAGGTCCCGGGCCAGGGCGCGGATGTACGTGCCCGAGGAGCAGACGACGGAGACGACCAGGTCGACGACGGGGGTGCCGTCCTCGGCGACCGCCTCGCGGACGTCGTAGACGCGGAAGGACGAGATGGTCACCGGCCGGGCCGGGATCTCGAACTCCTCGCCGCCGCGAACCCGGGCGTACGACCGCTTGCCGTCGATCTTGATGGCGCTGACCTTCGACGGCACCTGCATGATCGGGCCGCTCAGCGCGGCCACCCCGGCGTCGATGCCCTCACGGGTGACGCCCGAGGCGTCGGTGGACGAGGTGATCTCGCCCTCGGCGTCGTCGGTGACGGTGTCCTGGCCGAGCCGGATCGTACCGAGGTACTCCTTCTCGGTCAGGGCGAGGTGACCGAGTAGCTTGGTCGCCCTCTCGACGCCGAGCACCAGGACACCGGTCGCCATCGGGTCCAGCGTGCCGGCGTGGCCGACCCGCCGGGTGCGGGCGATGCCGCGCATCTTGGCCACGACGTCGTGCGAAGTGAAGCCGGACGGCTTGTCGACGATGACAAGGCCGTCCGGCGTTTTGTTCTGCGTCATGCGGAAGGTGAGCCCTCGCCGTTCTCGTCCTCGTCCTCCGGCTTGCGGTACGGGTCCGCGTCACCGGCGTACGCGGCGCCCGAGGAGGCCTCGCGGACCTTGGCGTCCGAGGCCCGGGCCCGGTCGAGGAGGTCCTCGATCGCCTTGGCGTTGTCCGGCAGGGCATCCGCCACGAAGGCGAGGGTCGGGGTGAACTTCGTCCCCGCCGCCGCGCCGACCGCCGAGCGCAGGATGCCCTTGGCGCTCTCCAGCCCGGCCGCCGCGGACGCCCGCTCCTCGTCGTCCCCGTAGACCGTGTAGAAGACCGTGGCCTCCCGCAGGTCGCCGGTGACCCGGGTGTCCGTGATGGTCACATGCGTGCCCAGACGCGGGTCCTTGATACCGCGCTGCAGTTTCTCGGCGACCACCACCTGGATGAGGTCTGCCAGCTTCTTTGCCCGCGCGTTGTCGGCCACTGGTCCGTCTCCTTCTTGAACGTGCTCAGTCTTCTTCGTCGTTGTGCAGCCGCCGCCGTACGGACAGCAGCTCCACCTCCGGCCGGCCTGCGACCATCCGCTCGCACCGGTCGAGTACGTCTGTGAGGTGCCCGGTGTCCCCGGAGACCACGGCAAGACCGATCCGGGCCCTGCGGTGGAGATCCTGGTCGCCCGTCTCCGCGACGCTCACCCCGAACTTGCGGTGGATCTCGGCGACGATCGGGCGGACGATGGAGCGTTTCTCCTTCAACGACCGTACGTCGCCGAGGAGCAGATCGAATGACAGTGTCCCCACATACATGTATGTCCGGATGTCCCGCCGGTTCGGGTTCGGGGGCTGTGGCCGGTGCCGGGGGTCCCCCGGACCGGCACAGCCACGCCCCGCCGTCACTCGGCGGGAACACCCGAACCGTACACGGAACGGCCGGGGCCGATCGACGGAAATACGACCCGTCGACCGGCCCCGACCGTGCAGGAGAGTCCGGGGGTCACCCCCCGGGGTTCTCCGTGGATCAGCCTCGCGGCTTCTCGCGCATCTCGTACGTCGCGATGACGTCGTCGATCTTGATGTCGTTGAAGTTTCCGAGGTTGATACCGCCCTCGAAGCCTTCGCGGATCTCGGTGACGTCGTCCTTGAAGCGGCGCAGACCGGAGATGTTGAGGTTCTCCGCGATGACCTTGCCGTCGCGGAGCAGGCGCGCCTTGGTGTTGCGCTTGACCTCGCCGGACCGGACCAGCACACCGGCGATGTTGCCCAGCTTGGACGAGCGGAAGATCTCGCGGATCTCCGCCGTACCGAGCTCGACCTCTTCGTACTCCGGCTTGAGCATGCCCTTGAGGGCCGCTTCGATCTCTTCGATCGCCTGGTAGATGACCGAGTAGTACCGGACGTCCACACCTTCGCGGTCGGCCATCTGCGCGGCACGCCCTGCGGCGCGCACGTTGAAGCCGATCACGATGGCGTCGGAGCCGGTCGCCAGGTCGATGTCCGACTCGGTGACCGCACCCACACCGCGGTGCAGGACCCGGATGTCGACCTCTTCACCGACGTCGAGCTGGAGCAGCGAGGACTCGAGGGCCTCCACCGAACCGGACGCGTCGCCCTTGATGATGAGGTTGAGCTCCTGGACCAGACCGGCCTTGAGCGCCTCGTCCAGGTTCTCCAGGGAGAACCGGACACCCTTGCGGGCGAAGTTGGCGTTGCGCTCACGAGCGGCACGCTTCTCGGCGATCTGACGGGCCGTACGGTCCTCGTCGACGACCAGGAAGTTGTCGCCGGCACCCGGGACGTTGGTGAGACCGAGCACGAGGACGGGGGTCGAGGGACCCGCTTCCTCCACGTTCTCGCCCTTGTCGTCGAGCATCGCGCGGACTCGTCCGTACGCGTCGCCGACCACCATGGTGTCGCCGACCCGCAGCGTGCCTCGCTGGACCAGGACGGTCGCGACGGCACCGCGGCCGCGGTCGAGGTGGGACTCGATCGCAATACCCTGCGCGTCCTGCTCCGGGTTGGCCCGCAGGTCGAGCGAGGCGTCGGCGGTGAGGACGACGGCCTCCAGAAGAGCCTCGATGTTGAGGCCCTGCTTGGCGGAGATGTCGACGAACATCGTGTCGCCGCCGTACTCCTCGGCCACCAGACCGAACTCGGTGAGCTGACCGCGCACCTTGGTCGGGTCCGCGCCCTCGACGTCGATCTTGTTGACCGCGACCACGATCGGCACGTCGGCCGCCTTGGCGTGGTTCAGCGCCTCGATCGTCTGGGGCATCACACCGTCGTTCGCCGCCACCACGAGGATCGCGATGTCGGTGGACTTCGCACCACGTGCACGCATGGCGGTGAACGCCTCGTGACCCGGGGTGTCGATGAAGGTGATCCTGCGGTCCTCGCCGTTGACCTCGGCGCCGACCTGGTAGGCACCGATGTGCTGCGTGATGCCGCCGGCCTCGCCCGCGATGACGTTCGTCTTGCGGATCGCGTCCAGCAGTCGGGTCTTACCGTGGTCGACGTGACCCATGACGGTCACGACCGGCGGACGCGAGACCAGAGCCTCTTCGCCGCCCTCGTCCTCACCGAACTCGATGTCGAAGGACTCGAGCAGCTCGCGGTCCTCCTCCTCCGGGCTGACGATCTCCAGGACGAAGTTCATCTCGTCCGCGAGCATCCTCAGCGTCTCGTCGGAGACGGACTGCGTGGCAGTGACCATCTCGCCGAGGTTCATCATCACGCCGACGAGCGACGCCGGGTTGGCGTTGATCTTCTCGGCGAAATCGGTGAGGGAGGCACCGCGCGACAGCCGGACAGCCTGTCCGTTGCCACGGGGCAGCATGACGCCGCCCACCGACGGGGCCTGCATGGCCTCGTACTCCTGGCGCCTCTGCCGCTTCGACTTGCGGCCACGACGCGCGGGACCACCGGGACGGCCGAACGCACCCTGTGTGCCACCACGGGCACCCGGGCCGCCGGGACGTCCACCGAAGCCGGGACGACCGCCGAAGCCGCCGCCACCACCGGGACGGCCCGCGCCGCCACCGCCACCGGGACCACCCGGACGGCCGGCGAAACCGCCGCCACCGCCACCGGGACCGGCCGGACGGCCTGCGAAGCCGCCGCCACCGGGACGACCGCCGCCGCCACCGCCGGGACGGCCCGCGCCGCCACCGGCGCCGGGACCACGGCCACCGCCACCGGGGCCACCGCCGGGACGCGGACCCGCGGCGGGACGCTGCGGCATCATGCCGGGGTTCGGACGGTTACCCGAGGGGGCACCGGCACCGCCGCCGGGACGCGGGGACTGCGGACGGGGCATGCCGCCCGGGGACGGACGTGCGCCGCCGGGGCCCTGAGGCCGTCCACTCTGTGCGGGACCACCCTGGGGGCGCGGGGCGCCGGGGCGCTCCTGACCGCCGCCGGGGCGCGGGGCACCGCCGGGACGGGGCGCCTGGGGGCGCGCCATGCCGGTGGAGCCGCCGGAGGTGAACGGGTTGTTACCGGGGCGGGGACCCGCCGGACGTGCGCCGCCGGGGCGCGGTGCGCCCTGGCCCGCGGGACGTGCCGGACGGTCGCCGCCGCGCTCGCCACCACGGCCGCCGTCACGCTCGCCACCGCGGCCACCGTCACGCTGACCGCCGGCCGGAGCCGGACGGGCGGGGCGGGGACCCGGGGTGGCACCCGCGGGACGCGGGGCCTGGGGCTGCTGGGGTGCGGCCGGCTGGGCCGGTGCCGGAGCCGAGAACTCGGCGGCGGGCACCGGGGTGACCGGAGCGGGCTTGGGAGCCGGCTTCGGACCCGGACGCGGGCCTGCGGACGGCGCGGAGGGCGCCGCGGGGGCGCTGCTCTCGGGAACCTCGGCGGCGGCCGGCTTGGGGGCCGGGACGCCGGGCTTCGGGGCAGCGGGACGTGCCGCAGCGGCCGGGGAGGGCGCTGCGGGCTTGGAAGGGGCGGCCTTGCGGGGCGCGCCAGGCTTTGCAGCGGACTTGCCGGCGTTGCCACCGGGACCCTGCAGTGCGTCAGTCAACTTGCGTACGACCGGCGCCTCGATGGTCGAGGACGCCGAACGGACGAATTCACCGAGTTCTTGGAGCTTGGCCATGACGACCTTGCTCTCCACCCCGAACTCCTTGGCGAGTTCGTATACCCGGACCTTAGCCACTTCGCTCCTTTTAGGTCCGGGTTACCGCCGGACCGTCGCTACTTCATGGGCGTACTCATCGCGTACTCATCGAGTGCTCATCGCAATCTCGACCTACTTCCAACTCGCGAGGTACCTGACCGCACGGGGACCCGTGCCGTTCACTTTTCTTGCGGTGTCACCCGCTCGACGAACCGCTGCAGTGCCGCGGAATCGAACGGCCCCTTGGCCTTGAAGGCCCGGGGGAACGCCCGGCGGCGAACCGCCAGGTCGAGACAGACAGAGACCGGGTGCACGTACGCACCCCGGCCGGGCAGCGTACCGCGTGGATCAGGGACGACTTCTCCCTTGTCCACCACGATGCGCAGCAGCTCGCTCTTGGCCGCCCGCTCCCGGCATCCCACACAGGTTCGTTCGGGGCAAGCGCGGGCGTGCGTCCGGCCAGACACGTTTAAGTCTACCTCCCCGCACCGACCTCACCCCTTCGGGGCAAGAATCGAACGGATGTTGTCGTGATCTCAGCGGCATGACGCCTTGATCTATTCCTTCGGAGACCCCGGAGGACCCGCCGGAGCGGGCCCTCCGGACGTCCGTGTCTCAGCCGCGCTCGGACCGCTCCCGGGCGCGCTCGGCGCGCTCACGGTCGGCGATGTCGCGCGCCTCGCCGGTCTCGGTGTCCGGCCGGATGTCGATCCGCCAGCCGGTGAGCCGGGCGGCGAGGCGGGCGTTCTGGCCCTCCTTGCCGATCGCCAGCGACAGCTGGTAGTCGGGCACCGTCACCCGAGCGGAGCGGGTCCCGAGGTCCACGACCTCGACCTCGCTCACCCGTGCGGGTGAAAGGGCGTTGGCGACCATCTCGGCCGGGTCGTCCGACCAGTCGACGATGTCGATCTTCTCACCGTGCAGCTCGGCCATGACGTTGCGCACACGGCTGCCCATCGGGCCGATGCAGGCACCCTTGGGGTTCAGGCCGGCCCGGGTGGAGCGTACGGCGATCTTGGTGCGGTGGCCGGCCTCGCGGGCGATGGCCTCGATGACGACCGAGCCGTCCGCGATCTCCGGGACCTCCAGCGCGAAGAGCTTCTTCACGAGGTTGGGGTGGGTGCGCGAGAGCGTCACGGACGGACCGCGCACGCCCTTGGCCACCCGGACGACGTAGGTACGCAGCCGCAGGCCGTGGGTGTACTCCTCGCCCGGCACCTGCTCCTGCACGGGCAGGATCGCTTCCAGCTTGCCGATGTCGACGAGGACGTTCTTCGGGTCCTTGCCCTGCTGGACGAGCCCCGTGACGACGTCACCCTCGTGCCCGGCGTACTCGCCGAACGTCCTGTCGTCCTCGGCGTCGCGCAGCCGCTGCAGGATGACCTGCTTGGCGGTGGTCGCGGCGATACGGCCGAAGCCGGACGGGGTGTCGTCGAACTCCTTGGGCTCCTGGCCCTCCTCGAGGTCGGCCGGGTCCTCCTTCGCCCACACCACGACGTGGCCGCCGGCGTCCAGCTCGACGCGTGCCCGGCGGTGGCTGCCCTCGGTGCGGTGGTACGCGATGAGGAGGGCCGACTCGATCGCCCCGACGAGCACGTCGAAGGGGATCTCCTTGTCCTGCGCCAAGCCCTTCAAAAGCTTCACATCGATGTCCACGGCTACGCCTCCTCTTCCTTCTTGTCCTTGCGGTTGAATTCGATCTCCACGCGCGCCTTGGCGATCTCGTCGAAGGCGACACGGCGCGACGTGGGCTTGCGGCCCTTGACGCCCGGCACTTCGAGGTCGAGTCCCTCGTCGTCGACGGCGAGGATGCGGGCCACCAGCTCGACGGCCGGCTCCCCGGTGCGCAGGGTCAGCTTCACCAGCCGGCCGATGGCGCGTACGTAGTGGCGGTGCTCGGTCAACGGGCGGTCGGCGCCCGGAGAGCTCACTTCGAGGACGTACTCGTCGTCGCCCATCGCGTCTGTCTCGTCGAGGGTCTCGGAGATCGTGCGGCTCAGCTCGGCGCAGGTGTCGAGCTCCACGCCGTCCTCGGAGTCGACGATGACTCGCAGCACCCTCCGGCGGCCCGCCCGGGACACCTCGATCTCTTCGAGATCCAGGTCCTTGGCGCTGACGAGCGGTTCGAGCAGCCCGCGCAGCCTCTCGCTCTGGGTGGTGCTCATCCGGGTGACTCCTCGGCCGCGTGTGCTGTTGTGGGTTCGTCGCGTGTCAGGTCAAAGGGTATCCGGTCCGCGGGGGTGTTGCCGTCCGCCTCCCGCCGGACCGCGGGTACGCTCAGCCGCGGTGATCACTTCGGGACAGAATCTGTCAGAAACCATGTCGAAGGAGACAAGTGCGGCGCACGGGGACGACGCGCAGGAACGCGCTCATCAGCACGGGAGCGGTCGCCCTGGGCGCGGTACTGACAGGGTGCGGTGGCGGCGAAGGCCCGGGGACACCCGGATCGGACTCCGACGCACGGACCGCCTCGCTGCGCGCCGAGACGGCGCTGCGGACGGCCGCCGCGCGCGCGAGCACCGCACTGCTCACCCGGTACGAGCAGGTGGCGGCCCTCCATCCGACGACGGCGGCCGGACTGGCTCCGCTGAGGGCCGCCGTCCGCGAACACGCCTCGGCGCTCTCCGGGAGCGCGGCGAGGAAGCCCGCCCCCGCGGACCCGAAGGCCGCCACGTCCTCGGCTCCGCCCGCCGACCCGAGGACCGCCCTGAAGGAACTGGCGGCCGAGGAACGGCGGGTGGCCGGCGAACGCGCCAGGACCCTGGTCGAGGCCCCACCCGAGCTGGCCCGGCTGCTGGCCTCGGTCGCCGCCGCCGGAGCGGTCCACGCGTACCTGCTGACCGAGCTGGCCAAGGAGACCTCGTCATGACCGACGGCACCAAGCGGGGCGACGACAAGGGCACGTTGACGGCCGCGCAGGCGGCGCTGGCCGCGGAGCACGCCGCGGTGTACGGCTACGGGGTGCTGGGCGGCCGCCTGGAGGGCGGCCGGCGCACCGACGCGAAGACGGCCCATGACGCGCACCGGGCCCGCCGTGACGCGCTGGTACGGACCGTCCGCGACCTGGGCGGTACGCCGGTGGCGGCGGACGCCGCGTACGCTCTGCCGTTCGCGGTGCCGGACCCGTCGGCCGCGCTGCGGCTCGCCGCCGTGCTGGAGGACCGGGTCGCGGGCGTCTGCTCCGATCTCGTACGGGCCGCCGAGGGGCCGCTGCGGCAGGAGGCCGCGGGCGCGCTCCGGGAGGCCGCCGTGCGCGCGGTGCGCTGGCGCGGCACGGGCGTAGCCTTTCCGGGGCTCGCCGAGAAGGCCGCGGCTGACCCGTCGGACGGAACGGCGGAGGCAGGCGCCACGGGCGCGACGCACTGAAGCAGGATCTGAAAGGGAACAAGGCGCGTATGGGTTTCGAACCGCCGCAGCGTCTGGTGCGAGCGCTCGGCGAGACGTGCGGGGACGCCGCCGCGGCCGACTGGCTCGGGCGGCTCCCCGCACTCACCGACGAGGCGCTGTCCGCCGAGGAGGTCACCCTCGACCGGGTGGTCGCCCCGGGCGGACGCAGCAGCCTCGTCGTGCTGGTGACCCGGCGGGACGGCACGGCGGCCGTCCTGAAGATCGCCCCGCCCGCCGCCGCGCCCGCCCCGGAGCGGGCGGCGCTCGCCCACTGGAACGGCTGGGGTGCGGTGGAACTGCTGGCCCCCGCGTCCACCGGCGGCTCGCTGCTGCTGGAGCGGCTGCACCACGAGGTGTCCCTGCGTTCCCTCCCCGAGGCGAAGGCCCTGCTGGAGGCCGCGGGGACACTGCGGCGGCTGTGGGTCGAGCCGCCGGCCGGTCACCCCTTCGAGACGGTCGCCGAGCGGACCGCCCGGCGGACGGGGCCGATGCGGGAGGCCGCGGCGGCGGACCCGGAGCTCGGACCGCTGGTGTCCTCGGCGCTGGAGGCCCGCGAGGAGTTGGTCGCGCACTCCCCCGAACTCCTCCTGCTGCACGGCAACTTCCGTCAGAGCAAGGTGCTCTCGGGCGAGCGTGCGCCGTGGCTGGCGGTCGGTCCCGAGCCGCTGGTGGGTGAGCGCGCCTACGACCTGGCCAGGCTGGTGCGCGACCGGGTCGAGGATCTGATCGCCTCGCCGGGCGGCGCGGCGACGGCACGGCGCCGGGTCAAGAAGCTGGCGGACTCGCTGGAGGTGGACCAGTCACGGCTGCGCGGCTGGACGCTGTTCCGGGCCGTGGAGTCCGGCACGCGCGCGCTGTCCGTGGGCCGCAGGCAGGACGGGGAGCTGGCACTGGAGTTCGCCGGCTGGCTGTAGCGCCGCCGCCGCCGGGCGGCCGTGGCACGGGGCACGGGGGCCGCGCACGACGCGAGCTGTGCGGTACGACGTGCAAAGGGGCCCCCACGGCTGTGGGGGCCCCTCCGCGTTCCGCCGGACGCGGGTCAGCTCCGGGCGGTCAGGCGGGCGATCGCCTCGTCGACGGTGAGCTCCTCGCGCTCGCCCGTACGGCGGTCCTTCAGCTCCAGGACGCCTTCGGCCGAACGGCGGCCGGCTACCAGGATCTGCGGGACGCCGATGAGCTCGGAGTCGGTGAACTTCACGCCGGGCGAGATGCCCGGGCGGTCGTCGACCAGGACGCGGACGCCCGCGGCCCCGAGCTTCTCGGAGACGTCGAGGGCCAGTTCGGTCTGGAGCGCCTTGCCGGCGGCGACGACGTGGACGTCGGCCGGCGCGATCTCACGGGGCCAGCACAGGCCCTTGTCGTCGGCGGTCTGCTCGGCGAGGGCGGCCACCGCACGGGAGACCCCGATGCCGTACGAGCCCATCGTGACGCGGACGGGCTTGCCCTGCTGGCCGAGGACGTCGAGGGAGAAGATGTCGGCGTACTTGCGGCCGAGCTGGAAGATGTGGCCGATCTCGATGGCGCGGTCCACCCGCAGGCCGGTGCCGCAGTTGGGGCAGGGGTCGCCCGGCTGGACGACCACCACGTCGAGCTGGTCGTCGACCTCGAAGTCACGGCCCGCGACGACGTTCTTCGCGTGCTTGCCCTCCTTGTTGGCACCCGTGATCCAGGCGGTGCCGGGGGCGACGCGGGGGTCCGCGATGTAACGGACCTTCTCCAGGCCCTGAGGGCCGACGTAGCCGCGCACCAGGTCGGGGCGGCCCACGAAGTCCTCGGCGGTGACGAGCTCGACGACCGCGGGGGCGAGGTGCTCGCCGAGCTTGCCGAGGTCGACCTCGCGGTCGCCCGGCACGCCCACGGCCACGATCTCGCCGTCGACCTTGACCAGGAGGTTCTTCAGGGTTGCGGAGGCCAGGACGCCGAGGTGGGCGGCCAGCGTCTCGATGGTCGGGGTGTCGGGGGTGTCCAGCTCCTCGACGGGGCCCACCGCGGAACCGTCGGCGGGGGTGGCCTTGAAGGTCACCGCCTCCGTGTTGGCGGCGTAGTCGCAGTTCGGGCAGTCGACGAAGGTGTCCTCGCCGGCCGGGGCGGGCGCCAGGAACTCCTCGGACGCCGAGCCGCCCATGGCACCGGAGACGGCCGAGACGATGCGGTGGTCGAGGCCGAGGCGCTCGAAGATCCTGATGTAGGCGGCGCGGTGCGCCTGGTACGCCTCGACCAGACCCTCGTCGGTGGTGTCGAAGGAGTACGAGTCCTTCATCTGGAACTCACGGCCGCGCAGCACTCCGGCGCGGGGACGGGCCTCGTCGCGGTACTTGGTCTGGATCTGGTAGAGGATCACGGGCAGGTCCTTGTAGGACGAGCACATGTCCTTGACGACCTGGGTGAAGATCTCCTCGTGGGTCGGTCCGAGGAGGTATTCGGCGCCCTTGCGGTCCTTGAGCCGGAACAGCAGGTCGCCGTACTCGTCGTACCGGCCGCTCGCCTCGTACGGCTCCTTGGGGAGCAGTGCGGGCAGCAGGACCTCCTGCCCGCCGATGGCGTCCATCTCCTCACGGACGACGCGGGTGATGTTCTCCAGGACCTTCTTGCCGAGCGGGAGCCACGTCCAGATGCCGGCTGCGGTGCGACGTACGTATCCGGCCCGGACGAGGAGCTTGTGGTTGAGCGTCTCGGCGTCCGCCGGGTCGTCACGCAGTGTCTTGATCATCAATCGGGACATGCGCTGGACCTGGGCCATGATGAACTCCTGCTCGCAAGGGTGGTGAGCCCGAGGTTAGCCGTGTGCCCCGCGCGGGCGGAAATCGATTCGTTCAGGGGCGGCGCAGTGGAAGGGGCGCGCCCATCACCGCGTACGGCATGGGGGCGCTGGGGAAGAGCACCTGCCGGGCCAGGTCCTGGTAGCCGAGGGCGCGGTAGAGACCGCGGGCGGGGCTCTCCGTGTCGATGGCGGAGAGGATCGAGCGGGGCTGGCCGACGGCGTCCGTGATGGCGGTGATCAGGCTGCGGCCGATGCCGCGCTGCTGGAACTCCGGGTGGACGTGGAGTTCGGTGATCACGAAGGAGTCGTCGAGCCACCGCTCGGAGCCGGTGGCGCGCAGGTACGGCTCGACGACGGTGGACCACCAGTGGGCGCGGTTGTTCGGCAGGCCGTAGACGAATCCGACGAGCCGTCCGGCGGGGGTGGTGGCGCCGAGGGCGCGGGCCTGCGGGTGGTCGAGGTGCCGGAGCACGATATGGCGGCGTACGTCGATCTCGTCCTGGGAGAGGCCGAAGGCGACGGCCTGCACGGCGAGGGCCTCGTCGACGTGCGCGGCGAGGTCGAGCGGTCCGACCAGGATGTCGGGGGCCCCGGAGCCCCGGGGGGATGCGGGGGTTGCTGCTGCCATGCCGGAACCCTACTGGCCGGGCCGCCCGGTCAGAACAGCACGCTCATGAACGCACCGGTCTCGCGGAAGCCGACGCGGCTGTAGGCCCTGCGTGCGGCGGTGTTGTAGTCGTTGACGTACAGGCTGACGACCGGTGCCACATCGGCCAGCGCGTAGCGCAGGACGGCTGCCATTCCCGTCTCGGAGAGGCCACGGCCGCGGAATTCGGGGGCGACCCAGACGCCCTGGATCTGGCAGGCCCGGGAGGTGGCCGCGCCGATCTCCGCCTTGAAGACGACCTTGCCGTCCTCGATCCGGGCGAAGGAGCGGCCGGTGCCGATCAGCTCGGCGACCCGGGCCTGGTAGAGGAGCCCGCCGTCACCGGCGAGCGGGGAGACGCCGACCTCCTCGGTGAACATGGCCACGCACGCCGGCATGAGCACCTCCACCTCGTCCTTGCGGATGCGGCGGACGAGGGGGTCGGGCGCGACCTCCGCGGAGGGACTCTCGGTGACCATGAGCGGCTGGTTGGGCCGGACCTCGCGGGCGGGCCCCCAGCTCGGTTCGAGGAGCCGCCACAGCTGGGCGGTGGGACCGGCGGGGCCGACGATGGACGAGCAGCGGCGTCCGGCCCGCCGGGCACGGTCGGCGAAGGCCCGGACGGCCTCGGGGGTGGCGCAGATGGGTACGAGATTGGCGCCGGAGTAGCAGAGCGAGCGCAGTCGGCCGTCGGCGTACCAGCCCCACATCTCGCCGCCGAGCCGCCAGGGATCGAGGCCCGCGACCTGGACGCGGGACATCACGAACGCGTTGTCCACGGGTTCGCTCTCGAGGATCGCGAGCACGGCGGGGAGCTCGCTCGGGTCGAGGACCCGGGTGGTGGTCTGCGTCAACACTGGGGGGCCTCACCATATGGTCTGCTGATTTCCGCACTGTACCCAACAAGGCCGGGAGGCGCCGCCCGCACGGGATGCGGGGCCCCGGGGGTGCGGGAAAGCGACCGGCCGCGGACATGGCTGTGCCCCGCAGGGCGGGCCCTGCGGGGCACGGTGTCGGGTGGGGTCAGCCCGCGATGGAGACCTGGGGCTCGCCGGAGGCGATGCCGTCCTTCTCCATCTGCTCGGCGATCTTCATGGCTTCCTCGATGAGGGTCTCCACGATCTTCGACTCCGGGACCGTCTTGATGACCTCGCCCTTCACGAAGATCTGGCCCTTGCCGTTGCCGGAGGCGACGCCCAGGTCCGCCTCGCGGGCCTCGCCGGGGCCGTTCACGACGCAGCCCATCACGGCGACCCGCAGCGGGACCTCCATGCCCTCCAGTCCCGCACTGACCTGGTCGGCCAGCTTGTACACGTCCACCTGCGCGCGCCCGCACGACGGGCACGACACGATCTCCAGTCGCCGCTGCTTCAGGTTCAGCGCCTCGAGGATCTGCAGACCGACCTTGACCTCCTCCGCCGGAGGGGCCGACAGCGAGACGCGGATCGTGTCCCCGATCCCCTCGGAGAGCAGCGCGCCGAACGCGACGGCGGACTTGATCGTCCCCTGGAACGCGGGGCCGGCCTCGGTCACACCCAGGTGCAGCGGGTAGTCGGACTGCGCCGCCAGCTGACGGTAGGCGTTCACCATCACGACCGGGTCGTTGTGCTTCACCGAGATCTTGATGTCCCGGAAGCCGTGCTCCTCGAACAGCGACGCCTCCCACAGCGCGGACTCCACCAGGGCCTCCGGCGTCGCCTTGCCGTACTTCTTCAGCAGTCGCGCGTCCAGGGAGCCGGCGTTCACGCCGATGCGGATCGGCGTCCCCGCGTCACCGGCCGCCTTCGCGATCTCCTTGACCTTGTCGTCGAACTGCTTGATGTTGCCCGGGTTCACCCGGACCGCCGCGCACCCCGCGTCGATCGCGGCGAACACGTACTTCGGCTGGAAATGGATGTCCGCGATCACCGGGATCTGCGACTTGCGGGCGATCGTCGACAGCGCGTCCGCGTCGTCCTGGGTCGGGCACGCCACGCGCACGATCTGACAGCCGGACGCCGTCAGCTCCGCGATCTGCTGCAGCGTCGCGCCGATGTCCGACGTGCGTGTGGTCGTCATCGACTGCACCGAGACCGGTGCGTCCCCGCCGACCGCCACCGACCCGACCTGGATCTGACGGCTGACCCGTCGGTCGGCGAGCTTGGTCGGAACGGCCGGCATTCCGAGAGAAATCGCAGTCATGCGCTGTGCATCCCCAAGGTGTGGATCGAGGTCCCGAGAACGCCGGGCTCCAGGCTTCGAGGTTACGGCACCGGACGCATACCGGGCGCACCCCGTCGGCAAGTCACCCCCACGGTGAGTGGCCGGACGCCATCTGTGTGTCCGGCCGCCACCTGTGGGACACGAGAGGTATCAGGTGATCTTGACGGGGTTCACGATGTCGGCGACCAGCACCAGCAGCGTGAAGCAGATGAAGATCCCGGCGACGACGTAGGCGACCGGCATCAGCTTGGCCACGTCGAAGGGTCCGGGGTCGGGGCGCTTGAACACCCGGGCGATGTTGCGGCGCAGGGATTCCCAGAGCGCGCCCGCGATGTGCCCGCCGTCCAGCGGCAGCAGGGGCAGCATGTTGAAGAGGAACAGCGAGAGGTTGAAGCCGGCCAGCAGGAACAGCATCATCGCGATCTGGTTCTGCGCGGGGATGTCGAGGTTCATCACCTCGCCACCGATCCTGGCCGCGCCGACCACACCGACCGGGGAGTCGTCGGCGCGCTCGCCGTCGCCGAAGGCGGCGTTCCACAGGTCGGGGATCTTGGACGGCAGCGCGATGATCGAGTCGACGCCGTTCTCGATCATGTCGCCCATGCGGACGACCGAGTCGCCGAAGGAGAGCGGCAGGATCTCCGTGTTGGCCGCGAAGCCGAGGTAGCCGGCGGTGACGTACTGGTCGGGGACGACCTGGCCGTCGGCGTCCTTCTTCGCGACGGCGTTCTTCTTCAGCACGGCGTTCAGGGTCTGTTCCCCGCCGTCGCGCTCCACGGTGATGGTGGCCGGGCCGACGGTCTGCCGGATCCGGTCCGAGAGGGTCGCCCAGTCGTCGATCCTCTGCCCGTCGAAGGCGACGATCCTGTCGCCCTCCCGCAGTCCGGCCGCCTTGGCGGGCGAGACCGGGTCGGATGCCTCGCAGGTGTCGCGGTTCTCGCTCTGCGCGATCACGCACTGCTGGACGCCGGCGACCTCGGTGGTCTGGGTCTGGAAGCCGAAGGTCATGGCCACGCCCATGAAGATCGCGACGGCCAGGACCAGGTTCATGAACGGTCCGGCGAACATCACGATCACGCGCTTCCACGGCTTGCGCGTGTAGAAGAGTCTGCTCTCGTCGCCCGGCCGGAGCTCCTCGAAGGCGGCGGACCTGGCGTCCTCGATCATGCCGCGCCAGGGGGAGGTGGAGCGCGCCTCGAGCCGTCCGTCGGCTCCCGGCGGGAACATGCCGATCATCCGGATGTAGCCGCCCGCGGGGATGGCCTTGATGCCGTACTCGGTGTCGCCCCTCCTGCGCGACCAGATCGTCGGGCCGAAGCCGACCATGTACTGCGGCACCCGGATGCCGAAGAGCTTGGCGGTCGAGAGGTGGCCCAACTCGTGCCACGCGATCGAGAACAGCAGACCCACGGCGAAGATGGCGATCCCCAGGATCGTCATCAGGATCGTCGTCATACTCATGCGCGCGCCTCCGCTGTCGCTTCCGCCGAGAGTTTCCTGGCCCGGGAACGGGCCCAGGTCTCCGCTTCGAGGACGTCCGCGACCCTCAGTGAAGTTCCCGTGACGGGGGTGCCGTGTTCGGCCACCACCGCTGTGACCGTATCCATGATTCCGTTGAACGGCAGCCGTCCCGCCAGGAACGCGTCCACGCACTCCTCGTTCGCGGCGTTGAACACCGCGGGTGCCGTGCCGCCCAGCGTGCCCACGTGCCGGGCGAGCCCTACGGACGGGAACGCCTCGGTGTCCAGCGGGAAGAACTCCCAGCTGGAGGCCTTCGTCCAGTCGAAGGCGGGGGCAGCGTCGGGGACGCGCTCGGGCCAGCCGAGCCCGATGGCGATCGGGCCGCGCATGTCGGGCGGGGTGGCCTGGGCGAGGGTGGAACCGTCGGTGAACTCCACCATCGAGTGAACGTATGACTGGGGGTGGACGACGACCTCGATCCGGTCGAACGGGATGTCGTAGAGAAGATGCGCCTCGATGACCTCCAGTCCCTTGTTGACCAGGGTCGCCGAGTTGACGGTGATGACCGGGCCCATGGCCCAGGTCGGGTGCGCCAGGGCCTGCTCGCGGGTGACGTCGGCCAGCTCGCTCCGGGTCCGGCCGCGGAACGGCCCGCCGGACGCGGTCACGACGAGCTTGCGCACGTCGGCGCGCTTTCCGGCGGCGAGGGCCTGGAAGAGCGCGGCGTGCTCGGAGTCGACCGGGATGATCTGGCCGGGGGCCGCGAGTGCCTTCACCAGCGGGCCGCCGACGATCAGCGACTCCTTGTTGGCGAGGGCGAGCGTACGGCCCGCCTCCAGCGCGGCGAGCGTGGGGGCCAGGCCGATCGAACCGGTGATCCCGTTGAGCACGGTGTGGCAGTCGCTCGCGGCGAGTTCCGTGGCGGCGTCGGGCCCGGCCAGGATCTCGGGCAGCGGCTCCCCGGTGCCGTACCGCGCGCTCAGGGCCTCGCGCAGCGCGGGCACCTTGTCCTCGGCGGCGACCGCGACCGTACGCACCCGCAGCCGACGCGCCTGCTCCGCGAGGAGCTCGACCCGGCCGCCCGCGGCGGACAGCGCCGTGACACGGAAGCGGTCGGGGTTGCGCAGCACCAGGTCGATGGCCTGGGTGCCGATGGACCCGGTGGAGCCGAGGATCACAAGGTCCCGGCGTCCGTCCGCGGCGTCGAATACGAGATGCGGATCGGCGAGGGGTACGGGGCTGTCGCTCATGCCCCCCATTGTTGCCGCATCGGCTGTGCGCTCCGACAGTGCGTCCCCGGTCGGCCGTGCCCCGGGGACGTGCCGCACGGGATCTCGTCACCGGGCGGCCGTATCGATGCCGAACCTGCCCTTCAGCCGGGCCATGTCCAGCACGTCGCGTTCGGCCGGTTCGTACCCCTGGTGGAAGCGCACCTGCTGTTCGGCGGAGATGCAGCGCACGGTGGTCGTGCCGATGGTGCCGGTGACGAAGCAGGACGCGGGGTAGCGGAAGGGCTCGGCGGGATCGAGGGAGGACTGCAGGGCGGAGCCGTCGGGGGCGAACTCCAGCGGGTGCAGGTCGATCTCGAGACCGGAGGGGTGGCTGAGCACGAAGCGTGCGGGCCGCCAGTCGAGCGTTTCGGTGTAGCCGGCCGAGACCAGGGCCTCGACGACGACGGGCTCCTGCTCCCGGACGTGCAGGAGGTCGAGGTCACGGTGCTCGCGGGTCTCCTCGCCGAGCAGGGCGTCGATGCCCCAGCCTCCGGCGATCACCACGCCGGCTCCGGCCCCTCGCAGCAGGGCCAGGATGGTCAGGACGTCGTTCCGGGACATCATGGGCGCAGGGTAGGTGTTGCCGCCGTCCGGACGCACGGCGTTTTCCCGTCAGCCGGCGAACTCGGCGAACGCCTCGTGGAAGCCGGGGAACGTCTTGCGCACGCAGCCGGGGTCGTCGTAGCTCATTCCCGGTGCGCGCAGTCCGGCGACCGCGAACGACATCACGATGCGGTGGTCGCCGTGGGTGGCGATCTCGACGGGGCGGGGCGTGCCGGGGTGTATCTCGATCCAGTCGGGCCCGGTGTGCACGGTGATCCCCATCCGCCGCAGGTTCGACGCGCAGGCCTCCAGCCGGTCGCACTCCTTCACCCGGGTGTTGGCGACGTCCTCGATGCGTACGGGTGAGGTGGCGTACGGGGCGATCGCGGCGAGGGTGGGCATCGTGTCGGAGATGTCGCGCATGTTGACGGTGAGGCCGCGGAGGGATCCGGTGGACCGGACCGTGGTCGCGTCGGCCGTGGTGTGCACCTCGGCGCCCATGCGGCGCAGGACGTCGGTGAAGCGCAGGTCGCCCTGGAGCGCTTCCGCGCCGAGGCCGGGGACGGTGACCTCGCGGCCGGTGAGGGCCGCCGCGGCGAAGAAGTAGCTCGCGGTGGACGCGTCGGGCTCGACGGCGTACGTGGTGGCACGGTAGCCACCCGGCGGGACGGTGAAGGTGTTCCCCTTCCGGACGACCTCGACACCGAAGCTGCGCATCATCGAAAGGGTGATCTCGATGTACGGGGCCGACACGAGCTCCGTGACGTCGATCCGGAGCCCTTCGGCGGTGAGCGGGCCGAGCATGAGCAGGGCGGTGAGGTACTGGGACGACTCCCCCGCGTCCAGGGTCAGTTCGCCGCCCCTGACGCCGGACGCCTCGATCCGCAGCGGGTGGTGGCCCTCCGCGCCCTCGTGGCGCAGGTCGACGCCGAGGGTCCGCAGGGCCTCGGTGAGCGGGGCGAGAGGGCGCCGGCGCATCTGCGCGGAGGCGTCGAAGCGGTACGAGCCGGTGGGCGCGGCGGCCACGAGCGTCGGCAGGAAGCGCGCGGTGGTGGCCCCGTCGCGGCAGTGGACCTCGGCGTCGGTGACGGCGGGTCCGGAGGGGCGGCCCTCGATGTGCCAGCGGTCCGGCTCGCGGCTGACTCCGTATCCGAGGCGGGTCAGTCCCTCGGTGAACCCCTCGGTGTCGTCCGAACACAGGGGGCGCAGGAGGGTGGTGTTGCCGTCCGCCGCCGCGGCCAGGAACAGGGCGCGGGCGGTGACGGACTTGGAGCCGGGGATGTGGATGACGGTCACGGGCGCCCATTTTGCCGTGCGCCGGGCGTGCGCGCGGGGCGCGTCCAGGCAGTGGACGCGCCCCGCGAGGATGGTGCCGGTTCAGCGGATGGGGCGGTGGACGTTCTCCCCGGTGGCGGGGCCGGGGGTGGCGTCGGCGATCCAGGGGCCGTCGCCGCTGGGGTCGATGACGCCTTCCTCCAGCCACGTGTACGTGCCGGCGAGGACTCCGTCGACCACGCGGCGGTCGATGTCGTCGGTGTTGGACCAGAGCCGGTTGAAGAGCTCCTCCACCCGGATGCGGGACTGCCGGCAGAACACGTCGGCGAGCTGGTACGCCTCGCGGCCGTGGTCGTCGTTGACCCGCAGGTGTTCGGCGCGGACGCAGGCCGCGCTCATCGCGAAGAGTTCGGCGCCGATGTCGACGATCCGGCCGAGGAAGCCCTGCTTGGTCTCCATGCGGCCCTGCCAGCGGGACATCGCGTAGAAGGTCGAGCGGGCCAGCTTGCGGGCGGAACGCTCGACGAACCGCAGGTGGGTGGAGAGGTCGGGGTGGCCCTGGATGCGGAACTCGGCGTACGCGCCGGGGAGCTGCCCGGGTCCGCCGACCAGCTTGGGGAGCCAGCGTGCGTAGAACCCGGCGGCGTTGGCGCCCGCCCTCGCCTTGTCGGAGAGCGGCTTGTCGGGGTCGATGATGTCCCCGGCGACCTTGAGGTGGGCGTCGACGGCCTCGCGGGCGATCAGCAGGTGCATGATCTCCGTGGAGCCCTCGAAGATCCGGTTGATCCGCATGTCGCGGAGCATCTGCTCGGCGGGGACGGCGCGTTCGCCGCGGGCGGCGAGCGAGGCGGCGGTCTCGAAGCCGCGTCCGCCGCGGATCTGGACCAGCTCGTCGGAGATGAGCCAGCCCATCTCGGAGCCGTACAGCTTGGCCAGGGCGGCCTCGATGCGGATGTCGTTGCGGTTCTCGTCGGCCATCTGCGAGGAGAGGTCGACGACGGCCTCCAGGGCGAAGGTGGTGGCGGCGATGAAGGAGATCTTCGCGCCGACCGCCTCGTGGCGGGCGACCGCCCTGCCCCACTGCTCGCGGACCGCCGACCATTCGCGGGCGATCTTCAGCGACCACTTCCCGACGCCGACGCACATGGCGGGCAGCGAGAGGCGGCCGGTGTTGAGCGTGGTGAGGGCGATCTTGAGACCGGCGCCCTCGGGTCCGATCCGGTTGCCGGCCGGCACCCGGACCCCGTGGAAGCGGGTCACGCCGTTCTCGATGCCGCGCAGGCCCATGAAGGCGTTGCGGTGCTCCACGGTGATGCCGGGGGAGCCGGCCTCGACGACGAAGGCGGTGATGCCGCCCTTGTGGCCCTCGGACCGGGGGACCCGGGCCATGACGACGAGCAGGTCGGCGACGACGCCGTTGGTCGTCCAGAGCTTCACCCCGTCCAGGACGTAGTCGTCGCCGTCGGGGACGGCCGAGGTCGCGAGCCTGGCCGGGTCGGAGCCGACGTCGGGTTCGGTGAGGAGGAAGGCGGAGATGTCCGTGCGGGCCAGGCGTGGCAGGAAGGCGTCCTTCTGCTCCTGGGTGCCGAACATCTTCAGCGGCTGCGGTACGCCGATGGACTGGTGGGCGGAGAGCAGCGCGCCGAGCGAGGGACTGGCCGAACCGACCAGGGCCAGCGCCTTGTTGTAGTAGACCTGGGTCAGCCCCAGGCCGCCGTACTTGGTCTCGATCTTCATGCCGAGGGCGCCGAGTTCCTTGAGGCCGTTGACGACCTCGTCGGGGATCCGGGCCTCGCGCTCGATGAGTGCGCCGTCGATGCGGGTCTCGCAGAACTCGCGCAGCCGGGCGAGGTAGGCCTCGCCGCGCCGTACGTCGTCGGCGGGTGGCACGGGGTGCGGGTGGATCAGGTCGAGCCGGAAGCGTCCGAGGAAGAGTTCCTTCGCGAAGCTCGGCTTGCGCCAGTCCTGTTCGCGGGCGGCCTCGGCCACCTGCCGTGCTTCACGCTCGGTGACCTTGGGAGCCTGGGGGGTGTCGGATGGGGCGGACATGAGGAGCTCACCTCGCCGCGAGTCGGGGAAGGGGTCTGGCCGTACGCGTGCCGATCGGTACCACTCGTCCGTATCTACCCCATCCCGGTCGGCCCCACCACCGTGCGGCGCAACCGCTCCGCCGGTCGGGCGACGTCGTCGGAATCCGAGCCCGCCCACGGCCGGGCGAACCGTGGGCGGCCTCCCCGGGATGTGGCTCAGTCGTAGACGTACGTGGTGCCCAGGATCGCCGCGTGCTCCAGCACGTCCTCCAGGGGGTCGTCGATCTGCCCGGTCTGGATGAGACCCACCCGGGGCGCGTTGTGCGAATTGGTGTGCGTCTCGTCGGCGCAGGCCGACCCGGCGGACAGTCCGGCGGCCGTCAGAGCGGTGCAGCACCCGATGGCTCCCCGCAGCAGCGACCGCGTCCGGTATGACTTCATGTGGTGTGATGTCCTCGTCTTCTTCTCATCGGATGTGTCCATCCGTTCGTCGCTTCAACCGCTCGACGCGCCAGAGGTCACGCAAGATCATCCGTCCGGGAGCAGGGCGCCTCGGTACCGCCCTGCCCGGGCGCACTTCTACGGGGCCGGGGTGTACTGGACGACGGTGTCCTCGCAGGGGCCTTCGGCGAACACCTTCAGGGCCTCCATCTCCGGGTTGTCGGCGGTGAGCTGCCAGCGGAGTTTGGCCGTCACCCACTCCCCCACGTACCGGCAGTGCGCTTCCGCCACCGGCGGGATCCACTCGGCCGGGTCCTGTCCGGCCTTCTGCCGGTTCACGCGAGCCGTCACCACGACCAGCGACGCCGCCGCGTCCTGGTCGTTCGCGTACGCCTCACGCCGGGCGGCGCTCCACGCGTAGGCGCCGGATTCCCAGGCCTCCGCGAGCGGCACCGTGTGGGCCACGTCCAGGGCGCCGGGTCCGGTCGCCGCCTGGCCGTCGTAGTACGACTGCCACGTCCCGCCGGTCAGCTTGCACCCGGCGGCCACGGCGGGGGCCTCGACCGCCTCGCCGAGCAGTACCCCGTTGCGGGTGTCGCAGCCGTCGGAGGGGAGATCGCCCGCGTTCCAGTGCTTGAAGTGCGAAGGGGCGTAGCCGGCCCGGTTCTCCTCGACGACCTTGACCAGGCCGACGGCGTCGGCGAGCGTCTTCACCCCGGCGGTCTGGGCTGCCTGGGCGGGAGCGGGGAGTGGGACGAGGGCGAGGGCGAGCACGCCGAAGCCGCGCGGGAGGTTCTTGATCACCTTCGCGTTCTACCGGCAACCGGCCCCGGGAGGGTGCCAGCCGGCTGTCTCTCACCCACACGGGCACGGGCGTTCACCGCAGGAGCGATTCACGGCCGCGGCCGGCCACGGGGGCCGCCGACAGCGGGCCTCCGTGTCTGGGGGCCGCAGCTCCAGCGGGACGGTAGGCACGCGCGGTGCGCGGGCGTCTGCCTGCGTCCGCGTCCGCTTCCGCAGGCGACGTGGGGGCCGGCCGGAGCCCCCGCACAGTGGGCTCCGGCCGGTCCGTTGCCAGCCTGGGCTACAGGGCCAGGCCGGTGAGGACGAGCACCCGCTCGTAGGTGTAGTCGTCCATCGCGTACCGCACGCCCTCACGGCCCACGCCGGACTGCTTGACGCCGCCGTACGGCATCTGGTCGGCGCGGTACGAGGGGACGTCGCCGATGACCACGCCGCCGACCTCCAGGGCGCGGTGGGCGCGGAACGCGGTCTGCAGGTCGTGGGTGAAGACGCCCGCCTGCAGCCCGTAGTCGGAGGCGTTGACGGCGGCGAAGGCCTCGGCCTCGCCGTCGGTCCGCTGCACGGACAGGACCGGGCCGAAGACCTCCTCGCGGGCGATCCTGGAGTCGGCGGGGAGGTCGGTGAGGACCGTCGGCGCGTAGGTGGCCCCGTCGCGCTTGCCGCCGGTGAGCAGTGCCGCTCCTGCCGCTACGGCCTCGTCGACCCAGGACTCCACACGGCGGGCGGCGTTCTCGTCGACCAGCGGGCCGACGTCGGTGGCCGCGTCGGAGGGGTCGCCGGTCACCAGGGCCTCGACGGCCGCGACGATCTTCGGGACGAGCCGGTCGTAGACCGAGGTGTCGGCGATGACGCGCTGCACCGAGATGCAGGACTGGCCGCCCTGGTAGTTGGAGAAGGTCGCGATGCGGGTCGCGGCCCGGTCGAGGTCCTGTTCGGAGGCGTAGTCGGCGAGCACGACGGCCGCGCCGTTGCCGCCGAGCTCCAGGGTGCAGTGCTTGCGCGGCACCGACTCCATGATCGAGTAGCCGACCGGTCCGGATCCGGTGAAGGAGATCACGGGCAGCCGCTCGTCCTTCACGAGGGCGGGCATCCGGTCGTTGGGCACGGTCAGGACGGACCAGGAGCCGGCCGGGAGATCGGTCTCGGCGAGCAGCTCGCCCAGGACCAGGGACGAGAGGGGGGTGGCCGGGGCGGGCTTGAGGATGATCGGCGCGCCGACGGCGATGGCCGGGGCGACCTTGTGGGCGCTCAGGTTGAGCGGGAAGTTGAAGGGTGAGATACCGAGGACGGGGCCGCGCGGGAAGCGCCGGGTGAGCGCGAGGCGGCCGGTGCCGCCGGCGTCCGTGTCCAGTCGCTGGGCGTCGCCGCCGTTGAAGCGGCGGGCCTCCTCGGAGGCGAACCGGAAGACGGAGACGGCGCGGCCGACCTCGCCCCGGGCCCACTTGACGGGCTTGCCGTTCTCTGCGGAGATCAGCTGGGCGATCTCCTCGGTGCGCTCGGTGAGGCGTCGTACGACGTGGTCGAGGGCGGCGGCCCGCACGTGCGCGGGGGTCGCGGCGAACTCCTCGCGGACGGCGTACGCGGCGGCGACGGCCTCCTCGACCTGGGCCTCGGTCGGCACGCCGACCGTGCCGACGAGCCGGCCGTCCCACGGGTTGGTGACGTCGAAGCTGTCCTCGCCGGTGGCCCGTCGGCCGGCCAGCCAGAAGGCGTGGGTGGAAGTCATGGCGGTTCCGGCCCTTCGGGGGTGGTGAACGAGGTCGCGGGCACCACGGGGGCGCCCTCCTCACCCCACCGTAGGACGCCCGGGCGCGGATGACGTTTGTCCGGCGTGGAGCGGAGGGGGGCGGCGATGCGCCGGTTTGTCGGGGGGGGTGCGGCCCGGGGTCCGCCGGAGGGGCGGACCGGGCGGACCGGGGGCCAGGGTGCGCGCCACGGGAGGGGCGCACCGGCGGCCGGGGGCGGTCGGCGCATCACGGAACGGCGCGCGGGTACCGGACCGCGGGAGGGACGGGCACGCCCTGCGGCGGGACCGTCGCGGGCAGACGCCCGGCGGGACCACCGGAGGCAGGCGCGCATCGCGCGGCGGGACCCTCGGAGGCAGGCCCCTGACGGAGGCAGGCCCTGACGCGCGGAGGAGGCCGTCGGTCGGGCCCGGGGCCCTCAGCCCGGGCTCTGGTGGTTCACGGTGTGCCCGATGAGGCCGCCGTCGTCTTCAGGGCGAGCCACAGCTCCATCCGGACGTCCGGGTCGTCCAGGGAGCGGCCCAGGATCTCCTCCACCCGGCGCATCCGGTAGCGCAGGGTGTGGCGGTGGACGCCCAGGTCCGCTGCGGCCGCGTCCCACTGGCCGTGCCGGGAGAGCCAGGCGCGCAGCGACGCGACCAGGTCGCCGCGGCCCTTCGCGTCGTGTTCGTGCAGGGGCCGCAGTGTCCCGTCGGCGAAGGCCCGTACGGCGTCGTCGGCGAGGAGCGGCAGGACCGAGCCCGCCGCGAGCTCCTCGTGCTCGACCAGCGCCCTGCCCCGCCGGCGGGCGACCGAAAGGGCCTGCTCGGCCTGCTTGTACGCGGTGGCCACAGCGATCGGGCCCGAGGGGGCGGACAGGCCGACGACCACGTCGCCGTCGTCGTTGGCCGGCTCGCGCGCCTGGCGGTCGTCCTGCGCCCGGGCGTACGCCGTGCAGGCCGCGACCGCCGCACCGCCGTCCGCGGCCAGCACCACGATCCGTTCGCCCTCGGGCACCATCAGCAGCGTCTCGCCGGACCGGGCCGCGGCGGCTTCCATCGTCTCCGCGAGCAGCTCGGGGACGACGGGCTCGGGCGCCTCCGCGATCAGCAGCCGGAAGGGGGCGTCGAGCAGATCCCCGTACAGGTCCCCGGCGACGGCCCGGGCGTGGTCGGACTGCCCGGCCAGCAGCATCCGCAGGACCGCCGCGCCCAGGCGCTGCTCGGCGCCCTGGAGTGAGCGGGAGCGGGCCGTGGTCAGGGTGAGCAGGGCGACCGCCGAGTGCACCGCGTACCGTTCGGCCGTGCCCAGCGCCGCCCCCGTGCCGACGGCCAGCGCGCCGCGGGCACGGCGGCCGGTGCCCAGGGACTGGAGCTCGACCCGGTCGTCGGCGTCGCCGACGACGACGCTGGCCGGGGCGGGGCGGTCGCGCAGGCGTTCCACGTCGGGGGTGAGCCGGGCGGCGCGGCGGGCCGCCCATTCCGGTGCGGCGGCGACGACGGCCCCCGAGGTGTCGTACAGCGCGGCCCAGCCGTCGACGTGCGCGGCGAGGCGGGTGAGGAGTTCGGCGGGGCCGTCTCCGGAGAGCGCGGCCCGGGTCAGCTCACGCTGGGCGTCGAAACCGGCGGTGACGGCCCGGTACTGGTCGGCGGCGATCGCCGCGGACACCGCCTTGCTGATGGCCAGGAACGGCGTACGCCGGGGCACTTCGAGGAGTGGCAGGCCGGCTTCCTCGGCCGCGTCGACGAGGGCCGGCGGGATGTCCTCGTAGGTGACGCCGACGGCGAAGCCGAGCCCGGCGACTCCGGCGCCCGCCAGCCTCCGTACGTACCGGCGCATCGTGGCGGGGTCCTCGGCGTCGAGGTTGGTCGCGGTGACGAGGAGCAGCTCACCGCCCTCCATGTACGGGACGGGGTCGGCGAGCTCGCTGGCGTGCGCCCAGCGGACCGGTGTGCCGAGCCGGTCCGCACCCGCCCGGACCGTGAGCTTGAGCACCGAGTGCTGGACGAGCGAGGCGAGAGTGGGGGGCATGGGACCGCCGGACCTCTATGAGTCGATTGCGCCGTCCCGTACAGACGGCCGCATTCGATTCTGCCAGGGCGGCAGGATTCTCGTCACCGGCCCGGGGGTCAGCCGCCCAGCTCGACGAGGAGTGGCGGTGCGTGCTCGCCGTCCACCGTCGTCAGCGAGAGCACGGCGTGTCCACGGGGGAGCTCGTAGGCCAACGCAGATGCCGACCAGCGCTCCCGTTCGACGCGCCGCACGGTCACGGCGTCCCTGGTCACGGCCTTACCGGTGACGAGTTTGCGCAGGCCGTGCAGGGCGCGGGTGAACGGCTGGTCCGCGAAGACCGCGTGCTGGGCGACCTCCCGGGTCTCCACCCATTCCTTGCCCCAGACCTCCGCGAAGCGCTTCCCGTCCCAGGTGGTGACCCCGGAGAAGGCCATGCAGCAGCCGACCGCACCGAGCAGTGCGGTGTGCAGGCTCTCGGGTACGTCGTCGACGGTGCGCAGGGTGAGGACGGCACCCGCGTTGACGGAGCGCAGCCGCCGGACACCCCGGACCGTCTCGGCGGTGACGGTGTGCGTGGCGTCGTCCAGGACCAGGCAGACGAAGAGCGACCGGTCGGTGCGGGCGGCGGCGATCGCGGTGAACTGGGCGAGGACGAGCCGGGCCAGCAGTCGTGACGCCTCGGCGTGCGCGCGTTCGGGGAGGTCGATCCTGACCCGCAGGGGCAGGTGTTCGAGTGACCGCAGCGAGAAGGGGCGGGCCTGGGGCCCGGTGGCGAAGAACGACGCGAACGCGGGGCGGTCGAGCAGCGCGATCCGGTCGGCGAGCACGGATCCGGGGTCGCCGGACCCGCCCTTCTGCCGGGTGCGTGCCTCCAGTTCGCGGAGCATCGCCTGGTGGCCGCCCGCTCCGAGCGCCTCCCGGAGCTCATCGATCGCGTCCTGGTCGCCGTCGAGGAGTTCCCGGAGCGCGGGCACCCCGGGAAAGTGGCCGTGGACCGCGCGGTAGGGGCCGAGCAGCTGGGCGAGCACGGTGGCGGCGCGCCTGCTGTCCAGGTTGGTCACATCGCCGACGAGCCCCTCCGCGAGGACGCCCGCGGCCTCGTCGGGGTCGGTCGTGCCGCCGTACAGGTCGAAGTCGTGCACGGAGGCCGGGTCGCCGATCCGCACCACGACGTCGTACGCGTCGTCGGGGCCGAGCTGTCCCCCCGGACCGCCGACGGCGAGCACGGCCGCCCGGCCGGCGAGGGCCTGGAGGGCGAGGGACTCGACGACCGGCCTCACCAGCCGGTCGGACTTGCCGGCCCCCGGCGGTCCGACCGCCAGCAGTGAGGTGCCGAGCAGGGCGGGTTCCAGTGCGACGCCCGAGCCGCGGCGGGCGTACGGGTTGTGCGGGTCCTCGGCGCAGCCGCCGATGCGGACCTGGCCGGTGAGCAGGTCGTGGAGGGCGGTGCGCCGTGGCAGGTCGCGGGCACCGGACGGGTGCAGCGCGGCGGCGGCGCCGCCGGTGCGGAGCACCGCATCGGTGAGTGCCGCCAGCCGGTCCGGGTAGGCGCGGCCCACGGTCCAGGCGTGGCGCAGGCGCGCGACGTCGACGTCGTTCATCCGGCCGGTGCGCACCTCGGCGGTGAGGGCTTCGGCGGCGTCGGTCAGCCCTGCCGCGCGCAGTTCCGGCCATTGTTCGGGGGTGGCGGCCTCCGGGGCTGCGGACGGGGCCGGCGGGGCGGCGGAGCGGGCCCTGAGGAGGTCGCCGATCAGCTCGCGCCAGCGGCCGAGGCGGGCGAACGGCCAGAGCGCTCCGAGGGCGATCAGTGTGTAGATCACGTTGACCACGGTCTGGCTCTGGAAGACCTCGCCGCCCGCGACCGAGGCGACGACGATCAGCACCGGCCTGACGACCGGCACGGCGTCCTTCCAGACGAGGAGCTGGGCGAGCGCGCCGGCGGCGGCCGTCGCCAGGGCGAGGAACGGCTGCCCGCGCACGACGACATGGCGCCGGAAGATCTCGGACCAGTTGCCCAGGCGTCCGCACCCGTAGACGAGGAGTCCGAAGAGGACGGCCTCGTAGACCGTGAGGGCGTCGGAGCCCTCGATCGTCCTGGGGCCGCCGAACGTACCCGGGTACCACCAGTCACCCGGGGTGAAGAGCTTCAGCGGCACGAGGCGGTAGGGAATGTAGCCGTTACGCCACAGGGACCACAGGAGCAGCCCGCAGAGCGCGGAGATCAGTACACCCACCAGCAGCGAGCGGTCGGACACCCCGTCGGGTTTCTCCGGCGGGCGCGGGGTGTGTCCGTACCGCCAGACGCCGGGTTCCCGTACGGGGCGCGGGGTGCGCAGCCACTCCGCCAGGCTCGGGGCGTGCCCGGGGGGCGGTGCCGCCGGACGTGGCGGTGCGGACGGCGGTGGTCCCGCCGGGCGGGGCACCGCCGCGCCCGTGCCGCGTGCCTCGTACATGCCTTCGGTGTCCATGAACCGCTGCCCCCTGACCAGCCAGGTCCCGCCTTCTGCACCGGCCAATCTAGTGCCAGGCCGGGGGGAGTTCAGCAATGCGGCCGGATGGCCTCGGTGGCGGCCCTGAGGTGTAGCCGTCCGGTCATCTGTCCGTGGCGGACAAGGACACGTCCCCACCACTCCCGATCGGAGCATGCCCGCGGCCCGTACCCGCCCCTAGCCTGCAGAAGGAGAAGCGTCCGAAACACCCCCAGGAGCCCCGCATGTCCGACATTCCGCAGGAGCGCCGCGTCGTCACCGCCATTCCCGGCCCGAAGTCGGTGGAGCTGCAGGCCCGCCGTGTCGCGGCGGTCGCCGCGGGCGTGGGTTCCACGCTGCCGGTGTTCGCCGCCCGGGCGGGCGGCGGGATCATCGAGGACGTGGACGGCAACCGGCTGATCGACTTCGGTTCCGGTATCGCCGTGACGTCGGTGGGTGCCTCGGCCGAGGCGGTCGTGCGCCGCGCCTCGGCGCAGCTCGCCGACTTCACCCACACCTGTTTCATGGTCACGCCGTACGAGGGCTACGTCGAGGTCTGTGAGCAGCTCGCGGAGCTGACGCCGGGCGACCACCCGAAGAAGTCGGCGCTGTTCAACTCGGGTGCCGAGGCCGTCGAGAACGCCGTGAAGATCGCCCGCGCCTGGACCAGGCGGACCGCGGTCGTCGTGTTCGACCACGGCTACCACGGCCGGACGAACCTCACCATGGGCATGACGGCGAAGAACATGCCGTACAAGCAGGGCTTCGGTCCGTTCGCGCCGGAGGTCTACCGCGTCCCGGTGGCGTACGGCTACCGCTGGCCGACCGGCGCGGAGAACGCCGGCGCCGAGGCTTCCGCGCAGGCCATCGACGAGATCACCAAGCAGATCGGCGCCGACAACGTCGCGGCGATCATCATCGAGCCGGTCCTCGGCGAGGGCGGGTTCATCGAGCCGGCCAAGGGCTTCCTGCCGGCGATCGCGCGGTTCGCGAAGGACAACGGCATCGTCTTCGTCGCGGACGAGATCCAGTCCGGCTTCTGCCGCACCGGCCAGTGGTTCGCCTGCGAGGACGAGGGCATCGTCCCGGACCTGATCACCACGGCGAAGGGCATCGCGGGCGGGCTGCCGCTCTCCGCGGTGACCGGCCGCGCCGAGATCATGGACGCCGCGCACTCCGGCGGCCTCGGGGGCACGTACGGCGGCAACCCGGTGGCGTGCGCGGGCGCGCTCGGTGCCATCGAGACGATGCGCGAGCTGGACCTGAACGGGAAGGCCAGGCGCATCGAGGAGGTCATGAAGGGCCGCCTGGCCGAGCTGCGGGCGAAGCTCCCGAACGGCGACATCATCGGGGACATCCGCGGCCGTGGCGCGATGATCGCGATCGAGCTGGTGAAGTCCGGCACGAAGGACCCCGACGCGGCCGCCGCGGGGGCGCTGGCCAAGGCCTGCCACGCGGAGGGCCTGCTGGTGCTGACCTGCGGCACGTACGGCAACGTCCTGCGCTTCCTGCCGCCGCTGGTCATCGGCGAGGACCTGCTGAACGAGGGTCTGGACATCATCGAGGGCGCCTTCGCCCGGATCTGATCCGGGCCGGGCGGGCCGGGTGGGCGCCGGTCGTGAGCCGGGGTGGTGCGAGGTCGGCGATGGTCCGTTTTCCATCGGAATGACCGTCACCCCGGTGAGGGCCTGTGAAGAAGGTGTGCGGGGGCAATGGCGGGTTACCGTGGGCGCTGTCGGACCACCCTTTCCCTGACGTACGGTTTCCACAGATGAGTGAAACACCCCGCTCGCAGGAGACTGCGGGCGATGCCGGGCCGGGGCTCCCCCCGCACCGACCCGGCCGTGCCCTCGCGCACACCGCTGGAGCTTCGGGCTCCGGAACTCCTCACCGATCGGATGGCCGCTCGCCCCACACCCCCCGGGGCGCGCGGCGGACCGATCCGACCGGCCACCCCGGAACAATCCCCCCTGTTCCCCGGTGGCCGGTTCTTCTCGTTCTCCAGGTTTCGGTGCTGCTGGCGGTCTTCTCGGTGGTCACCTGGCAGGTCGTGGCCGAGGGCCCCCTGCTCGGCCCCGACGAGCGGCTCGGGCTGGAGCTGGCCGGGCGCGGTCCGGCCCGGCTCACCGACCTCTTCGCCGATCTCGGCAACATGGAGGTCGCCGTTCCGGTGCTGGCGTGCGCGGTCCTCGTCACGTGGTTCCGCGGTGCCCGCCGCGCGGCGGTGTACGCCGTCGCGGCCATGGCGGCCGTACCCGCGCTGGTCGTGCCCCTCAAGCTGTGGACGGACCGGCAGGGCCCGCTCACGGAGGCCACCGGCTACTACCCGTCGGGCCACACGGCCACGGCGGCGGTGGCGTACGGGGCGGCGGCCCTGCTGCTCACGCCGTACGTGCGGCGGTCGTGGATGATGCTCGTCGCCGCCGTCCTGCTCACGGCGACGACGAGCATCGGTCTGGTGCTGCGCGGCTACCACTGGCCGCTGGACGTGCTCGCCAGCTGGTGCCTGGCGTCGGTACTGCTGCTCGTGCTGCGGGCGGCGGTGCCGCGGAGGGCCGGGGCTCACCGTCCGAGCGGCGCCGCGGGCGGTCAGGTCCCGAAGTAGCGGCGCCGCGGGCGGTCAGCTCCCGAAGTAGGCGTCGAAGTTCTTCGAGAACTCCCAGTTGTTGAAGCGGTCCCAGTTGATGGACCAGGTCATCAGCCCGCGGAGCCCCGACCAGGTGCCGTGGGTCCGGTACGAGCCACAGTCGGTCTTCTTCGTGAGGCAGTTCAGCGCCTTGGTGACCTCGGCGGGCGAGGTGTGGCCGTTGCCCGCCTGGGTGGAGGCCGGGAGGCCGAAGGCGACCTGCTCGGGGCGCAGCGCCGGGAAGACCTTGGTCTGGTCCCCGGCGACGGGGAAGCCGGTGAGCAGCATGTCGGTCATGGCGGTGTGGAAGTCGGCGCCGCCCATGGAGTGGTACTGGTTGTCCAGGCCCATGATGGGGCCCGAGTTGTAGTCCTGGACGTGCAGCAGGGTGAGGTCGTCGCGCAGGGCGTGGATGACCGGCAGGTAGGCGCCGGCGCGCGGGTCCTGGCCGCCCCAGGGGCCCGAGCCGTAGTACTGGTAGCCGAGCTGTACGAAGAAGGTCTCGGGGGCCATGGTGAGGACGAAGTCGTCGCCGTACTTGGCCTTGAGGGTCTTCACCGCGGAGATCAGGTTGACGATGACGGGGGTCGTCGGGCTGCGGAAGTCGGTGTCCCCGGTGTTCAGCGAGAGCGAGTGGCCCTCGAAGTCGATGTCCAGGCCGTCGAGCCCGTAGGTGTCGATGATCTTGCTCACGGAGGAGACGAAAGTGTCGCGAGCGGCGGTGGAGGCGAGCTGCACCTGTCCGTTCTGGCCGCCGATGGAGATCAGCACCTTCTTGCCGGCGGCCTGCTTGGCCTTGACCGCGGCCTTGAACTCCGCCTCGGTCTCCACGCCCGGGCACTCGGCGGCGGGGCAGAGCGAGAAGCGGATGTCGCCGGAGGTGACGGACGTCGGTTCGCCGAAGGCGAGGTTGATGACGTCCCACGAGTCGGGCACGTCCGCCATCCGGGTGTAGCCGGAGCCGTTGGCGAAACTGGAGTGCAGGTAGCCGACGAGGGCGTGGGCGGGGAGGTCCCCGTTCCCGCCTCCCCCACCGCCGGCGGTCGTGGTGGCGCTCACGGCGGCGGACTTCGCGGACTCGCCCGCGGCGTTGACCGCGGTGACCTGGAAGCCGTAAGCGGTGGACGCGGCCAGTCCCGTCACGGTCGCCGAGGTGCCGGTGGTGTCGAGGACCTTCGTACCGTTGCGGTAGACGTGGTAGCCGGTCGCCCCGGAGGAGGCCGTCCAGGACAGCGGGACCGAGGACGAGGTGGCCGTCCCGGCGCGCAGTCCGGTGGGTGCGGCGGGCACGACGACGGGGTCGCCGCCGGGGCCGGTCAGGGTGAGGTCGTCGGCGTAGTAGGCCGGAGTGCCGTACCAGCCGTGGGTGTAGACGGTCACGGAGGTGGTGGCCGCTCCGGTGCGGAACGTGGTGGTGAGCCGCTTGTACGCACCGGCGGACTGCGTCCAGGTCGAGACGTCCGTGGTGCCGGTTCCGGACGCGCCGAGGTAGACGTAACTGCCCTGCACCCACGCGCTCAGTGTGTACGCGGAGTCGGGCTTCACCGTCACGGTCTGGGAGCACCTGGCGTTGTCGCTGCCGGCCGGGGTCGCCTTCAGCGCCGACGTACCGCTGTGCACGGGCGTGGTGACGGCGGCTCCGCTGCCGCCCGTGCAGCTCCAGCCGGCGAGTCCGGCCTCGAAGCCGCCGTTGCGTGCGAGGTCGGCGTCGGCCGCACCGGCGGCCGGCGCCGAGGCGACCAGTCCGCCGGCGGCGAGCAGGGCGGCCGAGAAGGCTGCCAGAAGTCCGGAGAATCGGACGGGTGGTCCGGTGCGTTCCACAACAGCCTCCGTGCAGGGGGGAATTGAGTGGGGCCGCGCACAACATGGTCCAGACCAATCAGGTTGTCAAGACCTCTGGCGGTTCCTCACCCCTCTTCGTCGCCCGCGCCGAGCGCTGCGGCCTGCCCGTCCGCCCGGGTGGATGCCGCCGTTCGGGGGATCCACCGGCCGCTCCCGCCCTTCTCCCGGGCGGAGCGGGTATCCCCTGACGAGACGAAAGAGGGACACGATGCCGCTCTACCTGTCGAGGTTCAGCTACACGCCGGAAACGTGGGCACGCCTGATCGGCCACCCCGAGGACCGCTCGAAGGCCGCCCGGTCGTACATCGAGTCCGTCGGCGGGAAGCTCCACGGCTTCTGGTACGCCTTCGGCACGCATGACGGCTACAACCTCTGGGAAGCTCCGGACAACGTGTCCATGGCCGCGGTCGCGCTGGCGATCGGCGGAGGTGGCGCGCTCGACTCGTTCGAGACGACGGTCCTGCTGAGCGTCGAGGAAACGCTCGATGCCCTGCAGAAGGCCGGGCAGATCGGATACCGGGCCCCCGGCGCGTAGCGATGCGGGCTCCGAGGGGGAAGCACCCGCTCAGTCGCGGTCGCCTCCCCCGTAGCCGCTTCGGGCGGCCACGGCCTCGTGCATCGCGAGTTCCAGGACGGTCGCGTCGGTGAGGGTTCCGGACCCGTCCGGCTGGATGAGCCACCGGACCCCGCCGACCGTGCGGCCCGGGTGGGGAACGACGACCCAGGTGCCCTGTCCCGCCCCGCGGATGCCGGTTCCGAGCCAGCGCGCCGTCGTTCCCGGCGCCACGAAGAACCCCATGCGGGCTTCGCCGAAATCGTCGAGGACCGGCCCCGGCCGGTCGATGAGCCGGGTGAGCACATCGAGGGTCGGACAGCCCAGTTCCCCGGGAAGGATCAGTACGTCCCAGCGCTTTCCGGCGGGAAGGAGCGCGATCCCCTGCGGATCGCGCTCCCACTCCCACCGGCAGGCCGCCGGGTCCGGTGCCACCGATGCGAGCCATTCGACAGCGGCGTGTGCCCCCGTGCCGGTCATGGACTACCTCCTCCGACGTGGGCACCGGCAGGTTCCTGCCGGTGCGTTCACGTAGGAGAGAGCCGTCCGCCCGGATCATGACGCGGGTTCGGTCACCCGTCTGCGGTGAGCTGGGTCACTCACACGGTCCTCTCGGCTGCCGGAGCCTCAGCTGTCGAACCCGAGTCCCATCCGGTCCATGGCCCGCAGCCACAGGTTGCGGTGTCCGCCGTGGCTGTCCGCGCGGGCGAGCGACCGTTTGGTGAGCTCGATCCCGGCCCAGGCGAACGGCTCGGGCGGGAACGGCAGCGGCTTGGAGCGGACCATGTCGAGGGCGGTGCGCTCCGTTTCCTCTCCGGACAGCAGATCCAGCATCACATCGGCCCCGAAACGCGTGGCCCCGACGCCCAGTCCGGTGTATCCGGCCGCATAGGCGACCCGGCCGCGATGGGCCGTTCCGAAGAACGCGGAGAACCGCGAACAGGTGTCGATCGCACCGCCCCAGGCGTGACTGAAACGCACCCCGGAGAGCTGCGGAAAACACTCGAAGAACTGGCCCGCGAGTTTGAGGAAAGTCTCCGGGCGCTGGTCGAGATCGGAATTCAGCCGGCCCCCGTAGGGATAGATCGCGTCGTATCCGCCCCACAGGATCCGGTTGTCGGCGGAGAGCCGGAAATAGTGGAACTGATTCGCGCTGTCCCCCAGTCCCTGCCGGTTCTGCCAGCCGATCGAGGCGAGCTGGTCGGCGGTGAGCGGTTCGGTCGTCAGCGCGTAGTCGTACACCGGGACGGTGAACGGGCGCATGCGCTTGACCAGCGACGGAAAGACGTTCGTGCCGAGTGCGACCTTACGGGCGAAGACCCTGCCGTACGGCGTGCGCACCGCCATGCCGGCACCTTGCGCGGCAAGGTCGAGGGCCCTGGTGTGCTCGAAGATCCGTACACCCAGACCGAGGCAGGCCCGCTTCAGCCCCCAGACGAGCTTCGCCGGGTGAAGCATGGCGACCCCGCGCCGGTCCCACAGCCCGCCCAGGAAGGTCGGTGAGTCGACCTGCGCGCGGACCTGGTCCCGGTCCAGGAACTCCACCCCCGAGAAGCCGAGCTGCTGGGTCCGGCGGTGCCATTCCCGCAGTTCGTCGAGCTGGTGCGGCTCGGTGGCCACATCGATCTCGCCCGTGCGCTCGAAGTCGCAGTCGATGGAGTAGCGGGCGACGGCCGCCTCGATGGCGTCGAGGTTCCGTCCGCCCAGCTCCTCCAGTTCCCCGATCTCCGCCGGCCAGCGTTCCAGTCCGTTGGCCAGGCCGTGGGTCAGCGAGGCGGCGCAGAATCCGCCGTTGCGGCCCGAGGCGGCCCAGCCCACCTCGTGTCCCTCGACGAGCACGACATCGCGCCCGGGGTCCCGTTCCTTGGCGAGCAGCGCGGTCCACAGTCCGCTGTAACCGCCGCCGACGACGAGGAGGTCGCACCGTTCGTCGCCGGTGAGCGCGGGGAGCGCTCCGGGCCTTCCCGGGTCGTCGAGCCAGTAGGAGAGGGGGCGTGCGTCGGAGAGTGAATGTGCGGCAGTACGCATGGCGTCCGGGGCCATGGTTTCCAACTCCTTAGAGGTGCCTATTTTCCTGCTCTGCTCTTCCGCCGGTTCGCTATGAGCTGGCCGAGGAGCACCACCGCCACGGCGAGGACGAACATGGCCGTCCCGATGACGTTGATCTGTACGGGTGTTCCGCGCTGCGCCGATCCCCAGACGAACATGGGGAACGTGACCGTGGAACCCGCGTTGAAATTGGTGATGATGAAGTCGTCGAAGGAGAGCGCGAAGGCGAGCAGGGCTCCGGCGGCGATTCCGGGGGCGGCGATGGGCAGGGTCACCCGGAGGAAGGTCTGCACGGGTCCGGCGTAGAGATCGCGGGCCGCCTCCTCCAGCCTCGGGTCCATCGACATCACCCGCGCCTTGACCGCCGTCACCACGAAGCTGAGGCAGAACATGATGTGCGCGATCAGCACGGTCCAGAAGCCCAGCTCGGCACCCATGTTGAGGAAGAGCGTGAGCAGCGAGGCGGCCATGACGACCTCGGGCATCGCCATCGGGAGGAAGATCAGCGAGTTGATCGCGCCGCGCGCCCTGAAGCGGTAGCGGACCAGCGCGAAGGCGATCATCGTGCCGAGCGCCGTCGCGCCGAGCGTCGCCCAGAAGGCGATCCGCAGCGAGAGCGAGAGCGAGCCGCAGAGGTCGGCGACGCCGCAGGGGTCCTTCCAGGCGTCCAGCGAGAAGCGCTGCCAGGCGTAGTTGAAGCGCCCGTTCGGCTTGTTGAAGGAGAACACCATCACGACGACGTTCGGCAGGATCATGTACGCGAGGGTCAGCAGACCCGCGATCACGACCAGGTTCCGGCGAAGCAGGCGAAGTACGGCCATCAGACCAGGTCCTCCGTCCCGGAGCGGCGGATGTAGACGGTGACCACGAGCAGGACGACCGCCATGAGGATGAACGAGAGGGCGGCCGCGGTCGGGTAGTCCAGGACGCGCAGGAACTGCGTCTGGATGACGCTGCCGACCATCTTGGTGTCGGTGGAGCCGAGCAGTTCCGCGTTGACGTAGTCGCCGCTGGCCGGGATGAAGGTCAGCAGGGTGCCGGAGACCACCCCGGGCATGGACAGCGGGAACGTCACTTTGCGGAAGGTGGTGGCGGGGGTGGCGTACAGGTCGCCCGCCGCCTCGTGCAGCCGGCCGTCGATCCGCTCCAGCGAGGTGTACAGCGGCAGGATCATGAACGGCAGGAAGTTGTACGTCAGACCGCAGACGACGGCCATCGGGGTGGCCAGGACCCGGTTGTTCTCGGTCCAGCCGAGCCAGCTGGTGACGTCCAGGACGTGCAGGGTGTCCAGCACGTCGACGACCGCGCCGCCGTCCGCGAGGATCGTCTTCCAGGCGAGCGTCCGGATCAGGAAGCTGGTGAAGAACGGCGCGATGACCAGCACGAGCACCAGGTTGCGCCAGCGGCCGGCCTTGAAAGCGATCAGGTACGCGAGCGGGTAGCCGAGCAGCAGGCACAGGAGGGTGGCGGAGCCGGCGTAGAGCAGGGATCGGACGAACTGCGGGTAGTAGTCGGCGAAGGCGTCCCAGTACGTCCGGAAGTGCCAGGTGACCTCGAAGCCCTTCTCCAGGGATCCGGTCTGTACGGAGGTCGACGCCTGGTAGACCATCGGCAGCGCGAAGAAGACGAGCAGCCACAGGATGCCGGGGAGCAGCAGCCAGTACGGGACGAGCCGCCTGCGGGTGGACCGCTTGCGGACCACCGGTTCGGTGGCCGGCGCCGGTGGCGCGTCGGTGACGCTCACGCGGCGTCCTCCACGCTCTCCACACCGGCGTCCATCGGCTGGTCGGCGTCCAGGCCGAAGGTGTGGGCCGGGTTCCAGTGCAGGACGACCTCGGCGCCCGGGACGAGCCGGGTGTCCCTCTCGATGTTCTGCTCGTACACCTGCAGCGCCTTGCCCGCGGGGCTCTCCACGACGTACTGGGTGGAGACGCCGATGAAGCTGGAGTCGATGATCCTTCCGGTGACCCGGTTACGGCCGTCGGGTATGGACTCCGCCTGGTCGGCGTGGGCGAGGGTGATCTTCTCGGGGCGGACGCCGAGGAGCAGCCTGCCGCCGGTCGTCACCTCGGCGGGACATCGCCCGGCGGGCAGCCGTACCGTCCCGCCGCCGGCGGCGACGACGATGTCGGTGGCCGCCGAGACGACATCGCCCTCGATGAGGTTGGAGGTACCCAGGAAGTTCGCCACGAAGGTGGTCCGCGGGTTCTCGTAGAGGTCGGCGGGGGCGCCGAGCTGTTCGACCCGGCCACCGTTCATCACCGCGACGGTGTCGGCCATGGTCATGGCCTCCTCCTGGTCGTGGGTGACGTGGATGAAGGTGATGCCGACCTCGGTCTGGATCCGTTTGAGTTCGAGCTGCATCTGGCGGCGCAGCTTGAGGTCCAGGGCGCCGAGGGGCTCGTCCAGGAGGAGGACCTGGGGGTGGTTGATGAGGGCGCGGGCCACGGCGACGCGCTGCTGCTGGCCGCCGGAGAGCTGGTGCGGTTTGCGGTGGGCGAAGTCGCCGAGCTGGACGAGCTCCAGCATCTCGCCGACCTGCTTCTTCACGGACTTGACGCCGCGTCGGCGCAGCCCGAAGGCGATGTTCTCGCTCACGTCGAGGTGCGGGAAGAGCGCGTAGCTCTGGAAGACGGTGTTGACGGGCCGCTTGTACGGGGGCAGGTCCGTGATGTCCGTGCCGCCGAGCGAGACCGTGCCGGTGGTGGCCTCCTCCAGACCGGCGATCATCCGCAGGGTGGTGGTCTTGCCGCAGCCGGACGCGCCGAGCAGGGCGAAGAAGGAGCCCTGCGGGACGGTCAGGTCGAGTGGCTGCACGGCGGTGAAGGAGCCGTAGGTCTTGCTGATCCCGGTGAGTCGGACGTCGCCGCCCGCTGTCTGCCGCTGTGTCATGGGTCGCAGTCCCAGTGGTGTCGGGGGAGTTCGGGAAGAGGGGGACGGGCCGGCCGTGCGCCGTGGAGCGTACGGGCCGGTCGGGCGCCGACGGAAGGACGGGCCGTGAGGGGCGGGCCGGTCCGGTCAGGCGCCGATGAGCTTGGCGAACTTCTCCTCGTACGCCGTCTCTTCCTCGGCGCTGAGCGAGCGGAAGGAGCGCGACTTCGCGGCCATCTCCCTGTCCGGGAGGATCAGCGTGTTCGAGGCCATCGACTCGTCGATCTTCGCGAGTTCCGCGGCGACCCCGTCCACCGGACAGACGTAGTTGATGTAGGCGGCGAGCTGGGCGGCGACCGGGGGCTCGTAGTAGTAGTCCATGAGCTTCTCGGCGTTGGTCTTGTGCCGGGCCCTGGCGGGGACCAGCATGTTGTCGCTCGACGTGATGTAGCCGGCGGCCGGGATCGTGAACTTGATGTCCGGGTTGTCGGCCTGGAGCTGGATGATGTCGCCTGCCCAGGCGACGCAGGCCGCGATGTCGCCCTTGCTGAGGTCCGCGGTGTAGTCGTTGCCGGTGAAGCGGCGTATCTGCTTCTTGTCGACGCCCTTCTGGATCCTGCCTATCGCCGCGTCGTAGTCGGCGTCGGTGAACGAGCCGGGGTCCTTGCCCATGTCGAGGAGGGTCATGCCGACCGAGTCGCGCATCTCGGAGAGGAAGGAGACCCTGCCCTTGAGCTTCGGGTCGTCGAGCAGCTGGGTGACGGAGTCGACCTTCCGCCCGCCGGTCGCCTTCTCGTTGTAGGCGATGACGGTGGGTATGCCGGTCCAGGGGTAGGAGTAGGCGCGTCCCGGGTCCCAGTCCGGGCTGCGGAACTGTGCCGAGAGGTTGGCGAAGGCGTGCGGCAGGTTCGCCGGGTCGAGCTTCTGCGCCCAGCCGAGCCGGATGATGCGCGCGGCGAGCCAGTCGGTGACGATGATCAGGTCGCGGCCGGTGTCCTGTCCCGCGGCGAGCTGCGGTTTGATCTTCCCGAAGAACTCGACGTTGTCGTTGATGTCCTCGGTGTACTTGACCGTGATCCCGGTGCGCTTCGTGAACACCTCCAGGGTCGGACGGCTCTTCTCGTCCTCACCGACGTCCATGTACTCGGTCCAGTTGGAGAAGGTGATCCGTTTCTCCTGGGCCGAGTGGTCGTCCGACGCCGCCGCGGCCTCACCTTCCCGCTTCGCCGGCGGGATGCCGCACGCGCTCAGCGTGCCGAGGCCACCGAGCGCCAGGGCGCCCATGCCCGAGGCGCGGAGAAGTGAACGGCGGGTGAGGGCACCCCTGCCGCCCGCCAGGCTGCGCCTCATGGCGGCCAGCTGTGGCGCGGAGAGGCTCTCGGCCTCGTACTCCTGCATACGCGTTGCCCTTTCGGGTGGGTGGGGCCGCCGGGTGGCGGCCTGCTATCGGTCCCCGAAGACGGTGCGGTGCCAGTCCTTCGCGGCCACCGCGGTGTTGTCGTACATGACGTGCTTGACCTGCGTGTACTCATCGAACGAGTACGACGACATGTCCTTGCCGAATCCGCTGGCCTTGTATCCGCCGTGCGGCATCTCGCTGATGATCGGGATGTGGTCGTTGATCCACACGCAGCCCGCCCTCAGCTCACGGGTGGCGCGGTTCGCCCGGTACAGGTCGCGGCTCCAGGCGGAGGCGGCGAGCCCGTAGGGGGTGTCGTTGGCGAGGCGGATTCCCTCGTCGTCGGTGTCGAAGGGCAGGACGACCAGGACCGGGCCGAAGATCTCCGAGGTCACGATCTCGCTGTCCTGGGCGGCGCCCGTGATCAGGGTCGGCCGGTAGTACGCCCCGTCCGCGAGGTCGCCGCCGGGGGCCTCACCACCGGTGACGACGGTGGCGTACGCGCGGGCGCGCTCGACGAACCCGGCGACCCGGTCACGTTGCTGACGGCTGATCAGTGGGCCGAGGTCGGTGGACGGGTCGAAGGGGTCGCCGAGCCGCACGGTCTCCATGAGTCCGGCGACACCCGCGACGAAGGCGTCGTACAGCGGCCGCTGCACATAGGCGCGGGTGGCGGCCGTGCAGTCCTGGCCGGTGTTGATGAGGGCTCCGGCGACCGCCCCGTTGACCGCGGCGTCGAGGTCGGCGTCGTCGAACACGAGGAACGGCGCCTTGCCGCCGAGCTCCAGGTGGAGGCGCTTGACGGTGGCGGCGGCGATCTCGGCGACGCGCCTGCCGACCGCGGTCGAGCCGGTGAAGGAGGTCATCACGACGTCGGGGTGGCCGACGAGGTGTTCGCCGGCGTCCCTGCCCGCCCCGGAGACGATGTTGATCACGCCGTCGGGGATGCCCGCCTCCGTCGCGGCCTGCGCGAACATCAGCGAGGTCAGCGGGGTGATCTCGGCGGGCTTGAGCACGACGGTGTTGCCCGCGGCGACGGCCGGCAGGATCTTCCAGGCGGCCATCTGGAGCGGGTAGTTCCAGGGCGCGATGGAGCCGACGACCCCGAGGGGCTCACGGCGTACGTAGGAGGTGTGGTCGCCGCTGTACTCGCCGGCCGACTTCCCTTCCAGGTGACGGGCGGCGCCCGCGAAGAACGCGGTGTTGTCGACGGTGCCGGGCACGTCGAACTCGGTGGAGAGCTTGACCGGCTTGCCGCACTGCAGGGATTCGGCGTACGCGAAGTCCTCGGCCCGCGCGGCGAGTACGGCGGCGAAACGGTGCAGCAGTTCGGACCGCTCGGCGGGGGTGGCGCCGGACCAGCCGGGGAACGCCTCCCGGGCCGCGGCGACGGCCGCGTCCACCTCGTCGGTTCCGGCCAGTTCGTAGCGGTACACGGTCTCGCCCGTGGCGGGGTTCACCACCTCCTGGTGGCGCCCCGACGTGCCGGGCCGCAGCCGTCCGCCGATGTACTGCGCACCGCCGGCGAAGCGGTCCCGCATCTGGAAGCCGTTGCCCATGACGCTCTCCTGGGCCGTCCCCGCGGAACGGGAGCGGCGTAGCTTCTTCTTGAATTGAGTGCCGATCCTGACAGAGAGGACCTCCACCAACAAGGGATTCCGTTGTTTCCTTTTGGTTACGCGACGGAATCTGTCGACGATGTGTCGTGCGGTGGCGGAAATCCCCGTACGGATTGTCAGTGGTGGATGCCAGACTCGGCTGTCATGGAGCAGAGTTACACGGACGGCCTTCTCGCCCGGGCGGCACGCGGCGAGAGCGTGAAGTACCTGCCGTTCTGGGGGCATCGGCCCCGTCCGGACGGCCGGCTCGGTGAGAGCTGTCTCAGCCAGTGGTGGCCGTCGCCGTTCACGGTGGATTCGGTGACCTACGCGTCGGCCGAGCACTGGATGATGGCCGGCAAGGCCCGCCTCTTCGGTGACACGGAGGCCGAGGCGCAGGCCGTGGCGGCGTCCAGCCCCGCGGTGGCGAAGAAGGTGGGCCGGCTGGTCCGGGACTTCGACGACGGCGTGTGGATACGTGAGCGGTTCGGCCTGGTGGTGGCGGGCAGCGTGCACAAGTTCGGGCAGGATCCCGCGCTGCGGGCGTACCTGCTGGGCACGGGGGAACGGGTGCTCGTCGAGGCGAGCCCGATGGACCGGATCTGGGGCATCGGGCTGGCGAAGGACGATCCGCGGACCGGGGATCCGGCGGCCTGGCGTGGGCTGAATCTGCTGGGCTTCGCGCTCATGGAGGCGCGTTCACAGCTGCGCGCGCGGTGAAACGGCCCGTGGCGGGGGGCCGGGCACCCGGTCCCCCGCCCCCCCCCACGCCTCGGGTGTACACCCCGACCCACCGGGGGGCGGCCACCCACCGG